>JANWLE010000122.1 GCA_025451035.1 Solirubrobacteraceae bacterium | reverse complement strand
TCTCGGGCTCTCAGCCCACAACGTCACGACGGCCTGCCCTTCCATCTGCTCCAAAAAGCCCCTGTCCCGATCGGCCGAAGCTACGACCAGGACCGGACGCCTTCATAGAGCAGTTTCATCCCAGTAGGATCCGCACACATGGTCCAGCAGGGAAAGAGCGCCCCTGACTTCCAGCTGCCAGACCAGGACGGCCGGCCGCTGAAGCTCTCCGAGCTCCGTGGCCAGACGGTGGTGCTCTACTTCTATCCGAAGGCTGATACCCCGGGATGCACGACGCAGGCTTGCGGTGTGCGCGACCACCGGGCCGACTACGTAAAAGCCCGCGCGGTGGTGCTCGGCGTCTCACCTGACCCTGTGTCGAGGGTCAAGCGCTTCCACGACAAGTTCGACCTCGACTTCAAGCTCCTCGCCGACGAGGATCACGAAGTAGCCGAGACCTACGGCGTGTGGGTGAAGAAGCGCATGTACGGCAAAGAGTATTTCGGTGCGGAGCGCACAACGTTCATCATCGACGCGAGCGGGAAGGTCGCCGAGGTGCTCGCCAAAGTAAAACCCGCCGAGCATGATGAGCTCGTGCTGCGGGCGCTGGCGGGCCTGCCCGGCGGCGGCTAGCAAAGGCCGGCCTGGAACTTGTTTTCCATAGGGCTGGCGGGGCCGCTGCTACGCCGCGTACGCACCGAGCCCGGCCCCTAGGTCCAGCGGCCGGGCTCGGTGCGTCAAATGAAATCTCGCTTACCACCGCAACCCGATCTCCGGTGCGGTGTCTAAACTGAGGCTACGCACACTGCGTGCCCGCCTTTAGCGAGGCGGCATGGGCTGCTCCGCGAGCATGCCTGTGCGTCCAGCAAGACCACCACCGAATCGAGGGGTTCTGACTCTTATGCTGCGTATCCGCATACCCGTCTGCGCTTTGCTTGCCTCTCTGGCGCTCGGCGCCTACGTCTTGAGTATCCCGACGGTAGCCCTGGCGTCACGCAGTCAGGTGACGTTTTTCGAGGCCCCCAGCGAGCTGCTCAATCCAGCCACTAGGCCCGGAGCGCTGGATCAGCTGCAGGCGCTCGGTGTAAAAGCACTGCGCGTCGAGCTCTACTGGTACCTAGTCGCGCCCGGCGCCGGCAGCGCTCAGCGCCCCAACTTCGACGCGAAGAACCCCGCCAGCTACGTCTGGGGCGAATACGACGCGCTGTTGGCTGAAGCGCAGCGCCTGAAATGGCCGGTTCTCTTGACGGTTACTTCGCCCGTTCCGCGCTGGGCCACGTCGAACCGCAAGAAGCCATATTTGACGCGCCCGGATGATTTGCAGTTCAAGGAATTCATGACGGCGGTGGGGCGTCACTATGGCTCGGAGGTCTCGTACTTCGCGATCTGGAACGAGCCCAATCAGCTCGGCTGGCTTTTGCCGCAGTTCAACTCGAACGGGACGCCCGCCTCTCCACGGATCTACCGTGGCCTTTTCCAGGCCGGCTATGAAGGCTTGCAGGCGGCTGGGATCGCCAAACCGAAGGTCCTCATCGGCGAAACCGCGCCGTTCGGCAACACCACGGTCAACCGTCGCAGAGAAGGGCTCCTGCACAATGTGGCGCCGCTCGCGTTCTTGCGAGGAATGCTGTGCCTGAACTCGCACTACCACAAGGCGCGAGGCTGCGCGTCACTGTCGGCGTACGGCTACGCCCACCACCCATACCCAAATGCAGCGGGGCCGCTCTACAAGTCGCCCAACCCGGACAACGTGACGATTGGGGTCCTCTCCCGGCTCACCAACGCCCTCGACAAGGCAGCGCATGCGCACGCGCTGCAGGCCCACCTGCCCATCTACATAACCGAGTTTGGGATCAACACGAAGCCCAACATTCTCGGCGTCTCTCTGTCCAAGCAGGCGGAATACGACGCGCTCTCCGAGAAGATCGCGTGGAGCAACTCGCGGGTGGCGTCGTTTGCGCAATACGAGTTGCGCGACGACACGGCGCCGAAGTTCTACAGCAGCTGGATCGGCTTTCAAACAGGGCTGGAAACCGCCAGTGGCAAACGGAAGCCCCTCTACAGCGGCTTCTCGCTGCCCCTGGTCGTATCCAAGCATGGCCACCGCTACTCGCTGTGGGGGCTGGTCCGCCCCGCGACTGGCGCGACGAAGGTGAGCGTGCTCATACAGCCGCCGCACTCGCGCCGCTACCGCCAGCTGAAGGTCGTTTCGACCGACTCGCGCGGCTACTGGAGTCTGCGCTCCAGCACGCCCGCCCGCAACTGGCGGGTGAGCTGGCGTAGCCCATCCGGAACCGTCTATTCCGGTCCGCCCATCGGCGTCAGCTAGTTCGATAGCGGCGAGGGGAAGGGTCGCGCTAGGGGGCGACCCTTCCCCTCGAGGCCCCCGACGCGGCTCCTCGCTGGTGGAGCTCAACGGCGTGAATGAGGCCGCCGACGTTCTCCTGGACGCGCCGTCGCGACTGCCGGGCGCGGTCAGCGAGGTACTGCTCAACTTGTGCCGGGGAACAGGGGCGAGCTGAATCCCGCGACGTTTGGGGCTCGCTCGCCAAGACGGCGCCTCTTGTCATGCCGCGGAGCTGGTCGCGCCCACAGAAGGCGCCGCAGGGTCTTCAGCGCAGCGGCTGAGAGGCCCGCTCGCCGCCGCAGAAGCCGCTCGAAGGTCTCCGGGCATCCAGGCCGGTTTGCCGACCGCTGGATTGGACTGCGCCGCCAACGGGCATGAAGAGTCCGTGCGCCCTTGGTGGGAAGCGATCAACCCGGACGCGATCTATGATGCGCCCGTCTAGCCGGCGGATTGGAAGTCAAGGTTCATCCAGAGCTCACGAAAGGAGAGACGTTATGTCCCGGAGTGCGGTCCTTGAGAGCATCGAAGTGGAGCCCGATGGGTGGGATGAAGAGGACGAGGAGCTCAGCGAGGACGAGGAGCTTGACCTCGATGAGTTTGACGGCGAGTTCGCAGAAGACGAGGACTAGACGCTTTTTGACCGCTGAAGTTAGATAACGCCCCAAATAGGACGCGGTCTCCGTACGCTAGAGGCTGTGTCTGCACTCTTTGCGTCAGCCTCGATCGGCGACAGCCTCAGCTCGTTCTTCAAAGCGGCCGGCCAGTTCTTTTCCGACCTCGCCGCGGTTCACTGGGGGGCGCTCGCGCTCGGCTTGTTGTTTTTCGGGCTCAACCTGACGTTGCGCTCGAGGGCGTTCTTTCACAGCCTGAGGGCGGCCTACCCGGCTGCTTACTTTCAATGGCGGCGCGTCTGGGGCGCGTACTTCGCCGCTGTGGGCTTCAACAACGTCGTCCCCGCCCGCGGCGGAGACATCATCAAGCTGTTTTTGACGCGCAGCTCGATTCCCGGCTCGACTTACCCGACGGTTGCCGCCGCGTTCTTCGTGGAGTCCGTCTTCGACGCTGCCGTGGGGGTGCTGGTACTGATCTTCGCCTTCACCCAGGGAGTTTTCCCCAAGCCGCCCGACTTCTCCAAGCTCAACTCGTTCGACATCTCCTATCTGGCGCAGCATTTTCGCTTCACGCTGTTCCTCATAACTACGCTGGCGGTCCTCGGGCTGGTCGCATTCGCGCTCCTCTCGGTGCGAGTTAAGGCTTTCTGGGCGCGCGTGCGTCAGGGCGTGACGATATTGACCGATCGTCCCCGCTACTTGCGCGAAATCGCGGTCTGGCAGGCGGCCGCCTGGCTATCGCGGGCGGCAGCCTTCTGGTTCATGTTGAATGCGTTTCGCGTAGGGGGATCGGTCCGCAACGTGCTGCTTGTGTTCGCAGTGAACCAGGTGGCCGGTGCGGTGCCGTTCACCCCTGGCGGCGCCGGGGTGCAGCAGGCGCTCCTGGTCCAGGTCTTCTCCGGCAGCGCGTCAGCTGCCGTCGTCGCCGCCTACTCCGTGGGCCAGCAGATCGCGATCGCGGCATTCACCGCACTCACGGGCCTGGGATCGGTGATCTTCATCTTCCGTTTTCGCTCCTTTAAGGAAGTAATCGCCGCCGGGCGAGCCTCACGTGAGGCGGAGCGAGCCGCTGAGCGCGCTGGCGATCTCGAGCTCGATGCCCCTGCACCGTCGCAGCGGCGAAGACGGACCTCGCGCGCGGCCCGGGAACGCTACTGAAGGCCCTCGCGGGCCTCGCGCACAAGCGTCACGGCCTCGGGGAAGACGAGACCCATCACCTGACGGATCTGCTGCGCCTGGGCCTCGGCGTCGCCTTGGAGGTTCAGGCGGTTGATCGCCGCGACCGTCATATCGACGGCGAGCTTGATGGCGTTATCCGCCCACGCGAGCCGCTGCTGGCCTTGCATTTGCTCGGCAAACTCGACCAAGCGTCGCTGGATCTCCTCGGGATCCCCAAACAGGTCTCCAAGCCCACCGCTATCCATGCAACCATCCTAGCGCCGAGACCATAGACTGCCTGCCATGTCAAGCAACGCAGACATCGCTGAGCAGGTGGGAAGAGAGTCCGCGCGCCGCGCGCGCCTGGCGGTGCCCTCACTAGCGAGTGGCGTGCTGTATCTGCTGAGCGCGATCATCATCTCGTCGATCCTCCGAGAAGCGCCCACGGTAGGTGTTCTGCAAGGGCTGGAACCAGCCCTCAAGGGAGCGGCGAGCTCCGCCGAAAGCCCCCGCGCTGCAGAGGTCAAGTTCGAAAGTCATCACGCGTTCGGCCTGATCGCGGCGAGCGTGCTCGCGGCGATCGCGATCGTCTTCCTCCTGATGGTCTTGCTGTTTCTGCTCGACGCAACCCGTTTTCGCAGGCCGCAAACCAACCGCAGCGCGCACCCGTTGATCCTCTTCGGTGGCGTCCTGTTCGCGGTCTTGACGATAGGCAACGAGGTGCTGCTCAGTATCCGCAGGCACAATTTCGCCAGCGGTCACGACTTCAGCATCCATGCCGTGAACGCGATCACCCACAACAGCGCCTATGACGTTCTCGCGATCGTGACGCCGCTTGCGGTAATCGCGCTGGTGGTAGGAATGATCATCACCGTCACCAACTCTGTCCGGGTTGGCTTGCTGCCCCGCTGGATGGGAGTGCTCGGTGGCGTATCGGCGGTGTTGCTGCTGCTGCCCGCGCCGACGTTGACGCTGATCCCCGCCTTTTGGCTCGTCTCCATGGGAATCCTGCTGATGGGGCGCTGGCCTAAGGGAGACCCGCCGGCGTGGTCCGCCGGGCAGGCACGGCCGTGGCCATCCCCGGCAGACCAGCGTGCCGCGCGGCCCCAGGCGGCTGTCCCGGAGCCTGCGATGCCACCCGTGGGCGGCTCGCGCAAGCGCCGCAAGCGCAACCGTTAATCCCTCATCCCCCATGATTGGGGCCGCTGGGGAGGGGAATAATAGGGGTAGAGAACGTGGGGATTGACACGATGTTCTCTAGGTAGGGAATCATCAATGCCGCCCGTCCTGGGCGGCGCGAAGGAGGGCTCCATGGAGGCAGCAACAGTCCAGCGCCGGGACCCCACACGGGGCGCCGGCGAGGAGCCGATCGCGCGCGTGACGAGCATCGCCGATCCCGGCCCGCTGGGGCTGGGGGCGTTCGCCATGACAACGTTCGTGCTCTCGATGTACAACGCCAACCTCGTCAACGAAAAGGGGGTGCCGGTAGTTCTGGGCCTTGCGCTGGCCTATGGTGGGCTAGTGCAGCTGTTGGCGGGCATGTGGGAGTTCCGCACCGGGAACACTTTCGGCGCGGTCGCATTCTCGTCGTTCGGTGCGTTCTGGCTCAGCTTCTGGGCGCTCGAGGTGTTCTACGCCAAGAGCATCGGCGGCAACGTAGGGCATTCAGTAGGCCTGTATCTATGGGCGTGGGCGATCTTCACGGCGTATATGACGGTCGCGGCAATGCGTGTCAGCGGAGCTGTGCTGCTCGTGTTCGTCCTACTTACTGTCACGTTCATCCTGCTGGCGATCGGCGCCACCGGCGCGCACAAAACGGTGACCCATTGGGGTGGCTATCTTGGTCTAGCGACCGCGGCCGCCGCCTGGTACGCATCGTTTGCGGCAGTGGTGAATCACACCTTTGACCGGGTGCTGTTGCCGGTCATTCCCCTACGGGCGCTGCCCAGGAGGCGAGATGACGGAGCGGTGACTGGTCGCCGCTAGCTAGATACCAAGCACGGCGGTCCGCTCCAATGGGTGGCGGGCCGCCACCCATTGGAGCTTCAATTAAGCAGGACGCCCGCGAGCTGCATGAGCCATCTTCCGAGGGAGGAGAACACAAAATGGCAAGCCAACCGGAGACCGATACGCCGACCTCGCCCGTGAGCCGGGAGCAGGACCATGAGCCCGCGGCTGGACTCGACCGAGACCTCGCCGCGCTTTTGGAGGTGGAGCGCTTCGAGCCGCCCGCCGAGTTTCGCGAGCAGGCGCTGTTGAACGACCCCTCCATCTATGAGCAGGCCGCGCGCGACCCGCAGGCGTGGTGGGCCGAGCAAGCCGAGCAGCTGCATTGGTTCCGAAAGTGGGACCAGGTCCTCGACGACTCCAATCCCCCGTTCTACAAGTGGTTCATAGGAGGCACGCTGAACGCCTCCTACAACTGCCTCGACCGCCACGTCGAGGCAGGGCTGGCCGGTCGCGTCGCCTACCACTGGTACGGCGAGGAGGGAGAGCAGCGCGACATCACCTATGGCGAGCTGCTCGCCGAGGTCAAGTGCTTCGCCAGCGCGCTCAAGGATCTCGGCGTGCGCAAGGGCGACGTGGTGGGGATCTACCTGCCGATGATCCCCGAGGTCATCGTCGCGATGCTCGCCTGTGCGCGCATTGGCGCCCCGCACAACGTCGTCTTCGGCGGCTTCTCCGCCGAGGCCGTGCGCGAGCGCATGGAGTTCTCCGAGGCCAAGGTGCTCATCACCGTCGACGGCGCCGCCCGCAAGGGCAAGACCGCCTCGGTGAAGGACCGCGTCGACGAGGTGATGGGGGACCTTGCCACGCTGCAGCACATCGTTGTGGTGCGCAGCAAGGGCACTGCCTGCCAGATGAAGCAGGGTCGTGACGTCTACTACGACGAGATCATTGCTGCCGCCGATCCCGAGTGCCCCGCCGAGGAGCTCGACGCCGAGCACCCGCTCTACATCCTCTACACCTCCGGCTCCACCGCCAAGCCGAAGGGCATCCTGCATACCACCGGCGGCTACATGGCCGGGGTGAGCGCCACCCACAGGTACGTGTTCGACCTCAAGCCCAACTCCGACGTCTACTGGTGCGCCGCCGATGTCGGCTGGGTCACCGGGCACTCCTACATCGTCTACGGACCGCTCGCCAACGGCGCCACCTCGGTGATGTGGGAGGGCGCGCCCGACTACCCGCACAAGGGCATCTGGTGGGAGCTGATCGAGCGCAACCGCGTCTCGATCCTCTACTGCGCCCCGACCGCCATCCGCGCCTGCATCAAGTGGGGAGCCGAGTACCCCAACAAGCACGACCTGTCATCGCTGCGGCTGCTCGGGACGGTCGGCGAGCCGATTAACCCGAAGGCCTGGCTCTGGTACCACAAGGTGATCGGCGGGGAACGCTGTCCGATCGTGGACACGTGGTGGCAGACCGAGACAGGCTGCATCATGATCACTCCGCTGCCCGGCATCACGGCGACCAAGCCCGGATCGGCCACGCGGCCCTTCCCGGGCGTCGAGGCCGAGGTGCGCGCGGAGTCGAGCGGAGAGCCGATCGAGCAGGGTCAGGGCCTGCTCGTGCTCACTCGCCCGTGGCCCTCGATGCTGCGCACGCTCTACAAGGAGGACGAGCGCTTCATCGCCGCCTACTACGAGCGCTTCGGGCGCGAGACGTATCTGGTGGGTGACGCCGCTCGCAAGGACAAGGACGGCTACTTCTGGGTGATCGGGCGCATAGACGATGTGGTCAACGTCTCCGGGCACCGCCTCTCGACCGCCGAGGTGGAGTCGGCGATTGTCGCCCATCCCGATGTCGCCGAGGCGGCTGTGATCGGTCAGCACGACGAGGACACCGGCCAGGCGATTGTCGCGTTCGTCACGCTCCAGGGCGACCTGCAGGGCGACGACGCGGCGGTCGAGGGCATCCGCGAATCGGTGGCCGAGCGGATCGGCAAGTTCGCTCGGCCCAAGCGCATCATCTGGACCGATGACCTGCCCAAGACGCGCTCCGGCAAGATCATGCGCCGGCTCTTGCGCGACATCGCCGAGGGGCGCGAGCTCGGCGACGTGACGACTCTGCGCGACCCGGAGGTCACCTCCAAGTTGCAGGAGCGGATCAAGGAGCTGCAGGCTCAGGAAGCTTAGCCCCAGAAACACAAGTGCTGCTGAGGTGCCGGCCGATGCCGCGCCGGCACTAGGGGACATCCCTGATGAGCTCGCGCGCTCCGCGGTGGCATGATGAGAGGTGATGGCCTCGGCTTCTCCCAGTGCTGGTGGGCCCGTGAACGAGCGCTGGCGTCGCCTGCGCCTCATCGGCGGGCGGGTTACCCCGCTGCTTGTGCTGGCGGCCGTGTTTGCGTTGCTGCACGCCGTTGGTGTCCTTCCGCGCGAGGACGCCCATGCGATCCGCGGAATCGTGATCGGGATCTTCGTGCTGGGGTTCCTGGTCGGGCCCGGCTTCGTGCGCCTCGGACGAAGCCTGAACTTCGAGCGCACCGCCCGCATCCGTGAGCAGGAGCGCGCCGAGCTCGCGGCGCACCTGCACGATTCGGTGCTGCAAACGCTCGCGCTGATCCAAAAGCGGGCCGGTGACGCTGGGGCGGTCGCGAAGCTGGCACGCCACCAGGAGCGTGAGCTCAGACGGTGGCTGTTCGAGCGGCCGGGAGCGCGAGGCGGGGACAGCGTCAAGCAGCGCCTGGAAATGGCGGCGGTGGAGGTGGAGGAGCTCCACGGCGTGCCGATAGAGGCGGTCGTCGTTGGCGACGGCCCGCTTGACACGAGGCTCGACGCGCTCGTCCAAGCCGCGCGTGAGGCGATGACCAACGCGGCTAAGTTCGCCGGCGCGGAGCGCGTTGACCTGTATGCGGAGATAGCGCCGCCGCAGGTGCAGGTGTATGTGCGCGACCGCGGGATCGGCTTTGACCCGGACACCATCCCAGTCGACAGACGCGGTGTGCGCGAGTCGATCCTCAAACGCATGGAGCGTCACGGCGGTCGAGGTCTCATCCACAGCACCCCCGGTCAGGGCACCGAGGTCGAGCTGTCGATGGAGGGTGTGCCGACGTGAGGAGCGCCGCTGAAGCGGATCTGCCCGGTGCGCGCGAGGCTAGTGCCCAGCCGCGCGTCGTGGTGGTAGACGACCACGGCCTGTTTCGTGCCGGCGTGCGCGCGGAGTTGGGCAATCACGTGGATGTGGTCGGCGATGCGGGCACCGTCGATGAGGCGGTGGAGCTGATCCTGGCGCAGCAGCCCGATGTGGTTCTGCTCGATGTCCACATGCCAGATGGCGGCGGCGTTGAGGTCATCAGGCGCATCGCCGGAAAGGCTCCGGAGGTGAGGTTTTTGGCGCTGTCGGTCTCGGATGCCGCCGGCGATGTGATCAGCGTGATCCGCGCCGGGGCACGGGGCTATGTCACCAAGACGATCTCCGCTGAGGAGCTCGCCGACGCGGTGCACCGCGTAGCCGAAGGAGATGCGGTCTTTTCGCCGCGGCTAGCAGGCTTCGTGCTCGACGCGTTCACACACAAGCCCGACTCAAGTGAGCAGGCGGAACTCGACCAGCTCACCGCGCGCGAGCGGGAGGTGCTGCGGCACATTGCGCGTGGCTACATGTACAAGGAGATCGCCCAGCGCCTGGGGATCTCGGTCAAGACTGTGGAGGCCCACGTATCGGCGGTGCTGCGCAAGCTGCAGCTCTCGAGCAGGCACGAGCTCAGCCGCTGGGCGGTCCAGCGGCGGATAGTCAGCTTCGACGGCGGATAGCCACCAATCCTGGGCGAGCAGTCCCCGGCCCCTCTCAGGGTGATCCCCAATGGCGGGGGGCGGCCACGCTCGTCAGAGTAACCGGCTATGCCACCCATCTCAGAGGGCTCAACCACCGCCGCATCGAACAGCGAGACGGCGGTCGAAACGATCGGTCTGACAAAGCGCTTCGGTGAGCGTGTGGCTATCGACGGAGTTGACCTGCGCGTGCCGCGCGGCAGCGCTTTCGGCTTTCTTGGCCCCAACGGCGCCGGCAAGACCACAATGATCCGCATGCTGCTTGGCTTGACGCACGCGAGCGCCGGCAGCATGAGCTTGCTGGGCCGCCCCGTGCCGGCCGAGCGCGCGCAGGCGCTGGAGCGCGTGGGGGCGATCGTGGAGGAGCCGCGTTTTCACCCGCACCTGTCCGGCCGCGAGAACCTGCGCATTGTCGCCGCCGTGCGCGGGCCGCACGTGCATGCCCGGATCGGGCCGGCGCTTGCCCGCGTAGGCCTCGCCGAGCGGGCGGACGAGAAGGTCAAGAAGTACTCGCTCGGCATGCGCCAGCGTCTCGGCGTCGCGCGGTGCCTGCTCGCCGACCCGCTGCTGCTGATCCTCGATGAGCCAACCAACGGTCTTGATCCGGGCGGCATCCAGGAGTTCCGCGAAATGGTTCGGGCGATGGTCGAGCAGGAGGGACGCACGGTCTTCCTCTCCTCACACCTACTCGACGAGGTCGAGAAGATCTGCGACCACGCCGCGATCGTGGACCGTGGCAAGATCGTCGTCCAGGGAGCGATCTCTGAACTCGCCGAAGGCGCCACGCAACACGAACTGATCGTTGGCGTGGACGATCTCGACGGGGCGCTCGCGGTGCTGGACGGCTGTGAGCAGGCGCGGGAGGCACGCCGCTCCGACGAAGGGCTGCGCGTAGTGCTCGACGACGGGTCGGGCTGGTCGGCTGCTGAGCGGGCTGCCGCGATCAACGCCGCGCTTGTCGGCTCGGGTATCGCCGTCTCGCGGCTCGAGCCGGTGCGCCAGAGCCTTGAGCAGCGCTTTCTCGAGGTCACATCGAGACTCAGCGACACCACCGAGGAGGTGAGGGCATGAACGCCACGATCGCAGCCCAGATGACCAGTGCGGATGTGCTCAAGCTGCGCAAGAAGGTTGGCACGATGGTCTGGGCGCTCGTGCTGGCGGTCGCTCCACTGGTCATCTTCTTCATCGTGAGGGCTATCCTGCACTCGTCCAATCCGCGCGAACACGGGCCTGCTGGCGGCACCGCCGGCTTCAGTGACGCCCTGCGGCTACTCGGCCTGATCTTCGGGCCACTTGCTGCCATCCTGATCGGAGCCGAGGCCGGCGCCGGCGATACCTCGGCGGGCGTCTTTCGCGACCTTGTCATCACCGGTCGCTCGCGTGCGGCGCTGTTTGCGTCACGGGTCCCGGCCGCGTTGGCTCTGACATTCTCGATCGCGCTGATCGGATACCTGATCACGGTGGCAGGCACCTACCTTCTTGCCAGCTCCCTCCCAACGCCGAGCTTTGGCCTGCTCCTCGAAGCGCTTGGCTTCGTTCTGCTCGCCGATGGCGTCATATGCGTCGTCGCGGTGGGGTTCGGATCGTTGACGAACTCCAAGCCGGCCACCATCACGGCACTGATCGGATGGCACCTAGTGGCCAGTCCGCTGCTCGCCAGCATCACCTATCTCGGAAGTGTGCGCGATGGCATCGTCAGCCAGGCGTTCGTGCATTTCAGCCCTGTCCACATCGGTGACAGGAGAGCGAACATAACCATGTCAGGCGTCACCGCGGTGATCGTGCTCGTCATCTGGCTGGCCGTGTTCCTCGCGCTCGGCGCGTGGCGCACACGCACGATGGACGCCTGACTGGCACCAGCTACCGGCTCGCCTTCGCGCCCCGGCAGGGAGCGTAGGACAGGAGGGTCAGACCTTGCGGTGCTCCGGCACCCAGGAGCCGTCCTCGTGGCGAGAGAAGTCCTGGAAGAGGTCGGGGGTCTCAGCCTGCATGATTCGGGCGACCTGGTCGAAGAGGAGCCGAAGCTCCTCCTCGGCTCCGGGTGCGGTGCGCATCTCGATCACGTGGCGCAGGGTGCGCACGTTGGCGGTCCAGATGATGTCGGTCGACAGGCCGATCGGCGCGAGGCGGCGCAGGGCCGAGGTGACCTCCTTCTTGACGTGGAAGGGCACCCCGTCCTGATCGATCCCGAGCTCCTTGGCCGCACTGACCTGGAACTCCTCGAGTTGCTCGACGATGGAGAGGATGCGCTCGCGCATCGGCTCGAGCGCGGGGGGCACGCGAAAGCCGATATCGGTGAGGCGGACATAGCGAAGGCTCTCCTGGCTGAAGGCCGACCCGGCGCGATGGCGCACGAGCTCGTGGGTCAGGACACGTGAGACGTTGCGTAGCGCGAAGCTGTAGTTGGCGTGCTCGAGCACGCTTCCATGGGCGGAGCGCAGGATGTTCGCGAAATACTCTCGCTGATCGGTGCGGACCTTGGTCACATTGGGGTTCAGTCCCGGCTCCCAGCTGCGGTAGCAGGCGCGCCCGGCGAACTCCACGAGCAGCTCTCCGGAGTTGATGTCCTCCCGGCTGGCGTGCGGCTGGACATCTTGCTCATCGCTATCCGCCTCAAGCCTGCGCTCGAGCCACGACTCGCCGCCAAGCTCCCGCAGGTACCCACGCATCCCCGCGACGTTGATAGAGGGGCGAGCGATCAGGAAGACTGTCGGGGAGGTCTCGTGCACTGGGCGAGCGATCCTACATCCATGGGCGGAGGCATAGCCGGCGAGGCGCTCATGGCGGCCCTAAAGCCCAGGCGGCGAAGCCCCGGGACGCGCGCGTCGCCCTCTCGCCAGGCTGGGGCGCCCAGCGCCTGGCGGCTAAGCTGCTTGCTCATGGCCAGCCCCACCACGACCGAGCCGAACGACCCCGAGCTGGCGGCAACCGCCTGGGATCTCGAACCACTCCTCGAGGGTGAGGGCGAGGATGGGGTAGAGCGCAGAACCAGCCTGGCGCTCATCCGCGCGGAGGCGTTCGCCGAGCGCTACGCGGGGAAGCTGGGCGAGCTCGACGGCCACGGGCTGCGCGAAGCGATGCGTGAGCTAGCGCTCATCCATGAGCTAATCGGCCGCGCCGGCTACTACGCATCCCTGCGCTTCTCGTGCGACACGGCCAACCCGGCCAACGGCGCCCTGCTTCAGCGCGTACAGGAGCGCCAGACCGAGATTCAAACGAAGCTGCTGTTCTTCGAGTTGGAGTGGGCTGCGCTCGCAGACGAGCAAGCCGAGCGGCTCCTCGCCACCGAGGACCTGGACTTCTGTCGCCACTACCTGCGCAATGCGCGTCGCTACCGCGACCACCTGCTGTCTGAGCCCGAGGAGAAGATCCTCGCCGAGAAGAGCCTCACTGGCGCGAGCGCATGGAGCCGCCTGTTCGAGGAGCTCACTTCCGCGATCGAGGTGCGGCTTTCAGCTGCCGGCGCGGACGGCGAGCACCGGGATGAAAAGGTCGCTCTTGACGTCGCGCTCAGCCGGCTCGCGCTCGCCGACCGCGACGTCCGCCGCGAGACAGCCGAGGCTGTGACAGCGGCACTCGAGCCGGGGCTGCGCACCCGCACGTTCCTCTTCAACACGCTGCTCGCAGACAAGGCGGTTGACGACCGGCTGCGCAAATACGAGCACTGGCTCGCGGCGCGCAATCTCGCCAACGAGGCCAGCGACGAGTCCGTCAGGGCGCTGATCGAGGCGGTCCGCGCGCGTTTTGAGATTCCCCGCCGCTGGTATCGGCTGAAGGCCAAGCTGCTCGGTATCGAGCGCCTGGCCGACTACGATCGCATGGCCGCGATCAGCCAGGACGAGGCCAGCTTCTCGTTCGCCGAGGCGCGCGAGGTGGTGCTCGACTGCTATGGCGCGTTCTCGCCCCGCCTAGGGGAGCTCGCGCGGCGGTTCTTCGACGAGCGCCATATCGATGCGCCGGTGCGCCAGGGCAAGCGCGGTGGGGCGTTCTGCGCCGCCGCGGTGCCCGGCGTCTTCCCGTATGTGATGCTCAACTACACATCGCGCCGGCGCGATGTGCTGACGCTCGCGCATGAGCTCGGTCACGGCGTGCACTTTGCCTTGGCGGCGGAGCAGGGCATCTTCCATCAGCACACGCCGCTGACGCTCGCCGAGACCGCGTCGGTGTTCGGCGAGACGGTCGTCTTCGCGCGCCTGCTGCAGGAGGACTCGGCGCCCGCCTCGCGGCTGGCTTTGCTCGCCGAGAACCTCGAGGACACGATCGCCACGGTGTTTCGCCAGATCGCGATGAACCGCTTCGAGGACCTGGTCCACACCACGCGGCGAGCGGACGGAGAGCTATCGGCCGAACGCTTCGGGGAGCTGTGGGCTCAAAGCCAGGCGGAGATGCTCGGCGACTCTGTCGAGATCACCGACGGGTACCGCTGCTGGTGGTCATATGTCCCTCACTTCATCGGTTCGCCCGGCTATGTCTACGCGTATGCATACGGGCAGCTGCTCGCGCTGTCGGTGTACGAGCGCTACGAGCAGACCGGTCCCGAGCTCGTGCCGCGCTACCTGGAGCTGCTGGCGGCCGGTGGCTCGCGCAGCCCCGAGGAGCTCGGCGGCATCGTCGGCGTCGACCTCGCCGACCCGGGTTTCTGGGAGGCAGGTCTTGATCTCGTCGAACGGCAGCTCCTGCAGGCGGAAGAGGCGGCACAGGCATCGGGGCGTCTGTAGTGGTGCTCACGCGGCAAACAGCCCGGGCAGCAGATCCGGCACGTCACTGATCGAGTCCGCCACGACGGTCGGCTGCGTCGGGCTGCCGGCGAGCGCCTCCTCACGGTACTTGCCTGTCCGCACGAGCACGCCGAAGAGCCCTGACGCGATCGCCCCGGCGACATCCGCCTCGATATCGTCACCGATCATCACGCCACGCTCGAGCGCCATGTCAGCAAGCGCGGAAGAGAAAAAGGCCGCTGCGGGCTTGCCGATCACCACCGCTTCGCGACCGCATGCGTACTCCAGGGCGGCGGCGTAGGAGCCCACATCCAGGGCCAGTCCGTCGGCGCGGCGCCAGTAGCGGTTGTGCTGCAGCGCGATGAGCTGGGCGCCATCCATCAGCAGGCGGAAAGCATCGTTCAATGCCTGTGCGGTGAAGCCAGAGCCTAGGTCCCCGAGGATCACCGCGTCTACGTGCCCCGCCCGCGGGCGCTCGCCCAGTGCCCCTAGGTCCTCGCGGAGACTGTCGCTGACCAGCAGCGCCACCGAGCCGTACGCGTGCTCTTCGCAGTAGCGCACGGCCAGCGCCGCTGGCGTCAAAACCTCCTCCAGGCGCACCTCGAACCCAAGCTCGCAGAGATGCTCGAACACCGCCCGGCGCGAACGCGAAGTGGTGTTGGTGAGAAGACGCAGCCCAGAGCTCAGCCCTCGCAGGCGGGCCAGTGCCTGGTGCGCGCCGTCGATCGGCTCATCGCCGACATACAGCACGCCGTCGATATCCAACAGCACGCCAAATGGGCCAGCGTTCGTGGCCATCCCCGAACTCTAGAGCCGTGAACGCCAAAAGGCTGCTCTCCCAGGAGGGCCGCTAGAGCAACCCGAGTACGCCGCCCGCGCCGTGCACCAGGTCAAACAAGGGCTGCGGGAAGATCCCAAAGAAGAGGGTTGCTCCTGCTGCCAGAGCCGCGACGAAGAGAACCTCCGGCTGCGGTCTGTTTGCAGTCGCGCCGCCGGCATCCGGCTCGGCGACAGACGGCTCGCCTTCGAGCTCCGGCGAGCCACCCGCGAGCCGCGGGAGCTTCACCGCCATCCCATGCTCCTGGACGGCTGAGCCCGAGGGCGCCTCCTTGTCCGTGGGCGCTCGCAGCCAGGTCGCGGCGATCACCGGCAGGTAGTAGCCGAGCGAGATCATCGAGCCGACCACGATCACCACGCCAAGCCAGGTGTAGCCGCCCGACACGGCGGCGTCGATCAGGTAGAACTTGCCGATAAATCCCGCCGTCGCTGGGATCCCGGCCAAGGCGAGCATCGAGATCGTCAGAGACAACGCGAGATATGGGCGCTCCCGGCTGAGCCCGGTGATCGCCTCGATCCCGTCGCCGAAAGATGTTTCGCGCTCGCGTGCGACGATCACCGCGAACGCGGCCAAGTTCATGAAGAGATAGACCGCGAGGTAGAACACAGTCGCGCGCGCGCCAAGCTGTGTGCCGACTACGACGCCGGCGAGCATGTACCCCGCCTGCGCCACCGACGAGTAGGCGAGCATCCGCTTCAGCGAAGACTGTCCCAGTGCGCCGACGTTGCCGACGATGATCGTGATCGTCGCGAGCACAGCGATCGCCGGTCCCCAGGTGCTCTGGGCTTCCAACAGTGCGACGTCGAAGAAGCGCAGGAAAACACCGAGCGCCGCGACCTTCGTGGCGACCGCCATGAACGCCGTGATTGGTGTCGGTGCCCCCTCGTACACGTCTGGCGTCCACTGGTGAAACGGCGCCACCGACGCCTTGAAGCAGAGCCCGGCGGCGCAAAGGGCGATGCCTCCGAGCAGCAGGGGATCGCCCGCCAAGCCGTTGTTCGAGACGGCTGTCGCGATCGCGCCGAAGTCTGTCACCCCGGTCGCCCCGTAGATCAAGGCGATCCCATAGAGCAGGGTCGCCGATCCGACCGATCCGATGATCAGGTACTTCAGGCCCGACTCCAGTGAGTGCTCGCGGCGCATCTCGCTGGCGCACAGCACATACAGCGGGATCGAGAGGAGCTCGAGGCCCACGAACAGCGCGACCGTGTTCTGGGCTGCCGCCAGCAGCGACATGCCGGCGATCGAGCTCAAGAGAAGCATGTGAAACTCTCCGTGCGCCGCCTCGCGAGTGGCCTCGGAGCGCCACGCCAGCAGCACCGCCGCCGCGCCGCCCGCGACCAAGACCAGGTTCAGGACGAGCGAAAGATCATCGATGCGCAGTGCGCCGGAGACGATCGACTTCTGTGAGTCCCACTGCCAGATCGTCAGGCCGCAGGCCGCTGCCAGCGCCAGCACCGTCAGAGACCCGACGGCTCGCTCGCGCACCCAGCGCGCCCTGAAGAGGCCCGCGAGCAGCACGAGCACCGCCCCGGCGAGCAGCGCGATCAGGGGCGAGAGGCCGGCAAAGTCGACGTGTGGCCCTTTCAGGTGTGCTGCGGCTAGCGTCATCATCGTCCTTCAGAGGATCCTTCCCCGGCTTCGACCGCTCCCGTTTCACTGGATTCGCTGCCGCCAGCTGGCCCCCGACTGGGTTCGCTCGCGTCGGCCTGCCGATTCGAGGGCTGCCCGGGGTACGCTGGGGAGAGGCTGGCTGCTATCGGCGTGAGCGCAACGTGCGCGGCGGACACCGAGGCGGACACGGAGCCTTCAGAGCGCTTGAGCGCTAGCTGCGGGTAGAGGGCGAAGAAGACGATCACCGCCACCACCGGCACCAGCACCGCGCCGTCGCGCAGGCTGATCTCGCGCGAGACGGCCCCCGTCTGTGTGCGGTTGTGCATCGCGCGGATGAACAGGCGCAGCGCGTAGACGCTGGCCATCACCACGCCCGCGAAGGCAATGATCGCGATAGCGAGCTTCGCTTTGAAGACGCCCAGCAGGATCAGGAACTCCCCAACGAAGTTCGCCGAGCCGGGGATCGCCAGCGTCGCCAGCGCGATGATCAAAAAGATCGAGGCGAACACCGGTGCGCGGAACGCCAGGCCCCCCATCTTGCGGATGTCCTCCGAGCCGCCGCTGCGCTCGGAGAGCAGCAGCACGATGAACAGCAATGGCGCCACAACCAGGCCGTGGTTGACCATCTGCAGCAGCGCTCCCTGGGCGCCCTGCGGGTTCAGCGAGAAGATCCCAATCGTGATGAAGCCGAGCTGGGCTACCGATGAGTACCCGGCGATGAGCCGCGTGTCGGTGTGGCTGAACGCGACCACCGAGCCGTAGAGGATGCTCACGAGGCCGATCAGCAGCATCAACGTCTGAAAGTGGGCGGCACCTTGAGGGAACAGCGGCAGCACGATCGCGAGAAAACCGTACGCGCCGACCTTTGAGAGCACCCCGGAGAAGACCATCAGAGCCTCGATCGGCATCGCCTTGTATCCGTCCGGCATCCAGCCATGCAGCGGGAAGGCAGGCATCTTGACGAGGAAAGCGGCGGCGAAGAAAAGGAAGATCCATTCCTGTGAGCCTGTGCTGAGCGGCAACGCTTGGAGTGCCGAGAGCGCGAACGTGATGTGCCCGCCGTTCTGATCGCTCGCGAGCACGCCTGTCGCGACCGCGCCGGCGAGCATCAGCAGCGAGCCGACCAGTGTGTAGATGACCAGCTTGATCGTCGCTTTGACGCGGTCGGGGCCGCCCCAGATGCCCGTAAGGAAGTAGAAGGGGATCAGCATCAGGTCGAAGAAGGCCACGAACAGCGCCAAGTCCTGCGCGAGGAAGGCTCCCAGTACCGCGGACTCAGCCAGCGTCATCAGCACGAAGAACAGCTGCGGGTAGGGTGTTCCTCGCTGCGCCCTGAAGTTCGCCGCCAGTAGCGCGGCGGCGAACAGCAACGTGGTGAGGCCGGCTAGGAAGACGTTAAGCCCGCTGATCGCGAGCTTGTAGTGGATGCCGAGCTCTTTGATCCACATCACGTCGGTGAGGTGCTGAAGACCGTGCGTGGCAGGCGAGTAGTCGGCGATATACCCGATGGCCAAGGCAAGGGTCGCGACTGCGCCCGCGAGCGCGAGCACAGGGCCGGCCCGCCGTACGCGCATCGACAACAGTGATCCGAGCACGCCGCTCGCCAGCGGCAGCCATATGAAGATCGAAAGCGACGGCATCCTAGAGGCTCAACTCTGCAGCAGGAAGTAGAGGCCAATACCGCTCACGCCGAGTACCAGGAGCGCTGTGTAATAGCGCAACAGGCCACTCTGTATGGCGCGTACCGCGGCGGAGGAGATGCGCGCCGCGCTCACCGCGCTGCCGATCACCGTCCCTTCCACCACCATGCGCTCAAACGTTCCCTGGGCCGCCCGCCCAATCCAGATGCCGGGGCGCACGACGAGCAGGTCGATCAGCTCATCGAAATACCACTTGTTCACGCACAGGCGATACAGCGGCCCAAGGCGCGTCCTGATGACGGTGGCGGTGACGGGCCGCGCCACCCATAGGCGCCAGGCCAGCGCGATGCCCGCCAGGCCGATCACTGTCCCGAGCACCAGGCCAAGGATCAACAGGCCGTTGCGGGTGTGGGTGGCATAAAGCGAGGAGTCGCCGAAGCTCGGGCGCAAGAAGTCATCTATCACGAAGTCCACCTGCGGGATCTGCAACAGGCCGGCGCCCACGGCACCTACGGCGAGCACGCCCATCGCTACACGCATCGGCAGCGCCCGCTCGGCGATCGCATGGACCGGGCCGGGGAAGCCGACGTCGGTGTCCTCGACCTCGCCGGTGGCCGGGTTCTTGGGCTGCTCGGCGTGGTGCAGGTGCCCCCGCTCGAGCTCGCGAGCCTCCGTGACGGGCTCGCCGAAGAACGCCCTGAAGATCATGCGGAACGTGTAGACCGCCGTCAGGAATGCGCCGATGTAGCCCACCACGTACAGCGCCCAGTGCCAGCTGCCGCGCTCGGCGGTCACGAGCAGGATCTCGTCCTTGGAGAAGAAGCCCGAGAAGGGTGGGATCCCAGATAGCGCGAGACCGCCGATCACAAAGCTCGCGAACGTAAATGGCATCGCCTTCCTGAAGCCTTTCATGCGGTCGAGCGACTGCTCGCCGGCCATCGCGCCGATGATCGAGCCAGCGGCCATGAACAGCAGCGCCTTGAAGAAGGCGTGGGTCATCAGGTGAAACAGCCCGGCGGCGTAGGCGCCGACTGATACGCCCATGATCATGTAGCCGATCTGGGACATCGTCGAGTATGCGATTACGCGCTTGATGTCGGTGACGGCCAGGCCGATCGTCCCGGCGATCAGCAGGGTGGCGGCGCCGATCACGGCGCCGACGTCCTGCGCGGCCGGCGCCAGCTCGAAGAAGACGTGCATGCGTGCGATCAGGTAGACACCGGCAGTGACCATCGTGGCGGCGTGGATCAGCGCGCTGACCGGCGTCGGTCCCTCCATCGCGTCTGGCAGCCAGGTGTGCAGCGGGATCTGCGCTGACTTCGCGAACGCCCCGACGAGTAGCAGGATGCAACCGGCGACGAGGTCCCCGTCTCCGCTTGTGAAGACGTGGGGGGCGGCACGGAACGCCTTAACGAAATCGAGGGTGCCGGTGTGCTTGAAGATGAAGTAGGTGCCGAGCACGAGGCCGACGTCGCCGACGACGTTGATCACGAACGCCTTGATCCCGGCGGCGGTCGCCGTGGTGCGCCGGTACCAGAAGGAGATCAACAGGTAGGAGGCGGCGCCGACGAACGCCCAGCCGACGATCAGCACCACGAAGTTGCCGGCCAGCACCAGCAGCAGCATCGAGAAGACGAAGAAGTTCAGGTAGGAGAAGTAGCGCGCGAAGCCACGATCCTCATCCATGTAGGAGACCGAGTAGAGGTGAATCAGGCTCGAGACGCCGCTCACGGTCAGCGCCATGAACAGCGCGAGCGGGTCCACGAGGATCGATAGCTGGGCGTCTATGCCTACCGTGCTGGCGTAGTTCCACAGCGATGAGACGAGCTGGCGGTGCTCGGGAGAATGACCCTGCAGCGAGACGAGGGCTCCCAGCGCGGCCAGGAACGAGAGGAAGATCGCGCCGGTCGCGATCCATCCCGCACTGCGACCCGGCAGCTTCGCGTAACCGAAGCCAGTCGTGAGCATGCCCGCCAGCGGGAAGGCCAGCACCAGCCAGCCGAAGGTGGTCGCGCTCATCCTCGCAGCTCCCTCAGCTCGTCGACGTCGATCGGAAGCCGCCGGCGGTAGATCGCGACGATCATGCCGAGGCCGATGCAGACCTCGCAGGCGGCTACGGTCATCACGATCAGCGCGAGGATCTGCCCATCGCCGTTGCCCCACATGCGCGCGAAGGTGATCAGGGCGAGGTTCGCGCCGTTGAGCATCAGCTCGAGGCAGAGCAGCACGACGAGCGGGTTACGCCGCACCATCACGCCGGCGCTCCCGAGCGCGAAGATGATCGCCGAGACCACCAGGTACCAGGCCATGCTCATGGGAGGCGCTCCTCGCCGTCGGAGCCGAGCTCGGGGAGGCTGGCGGCCCTGACCGGCGTCGACTGTGTCCCCCGAGAGGACCTCTCCTCCGTGCTGCGGGTGAAGGCGAACTGCAAGCCCTCTACGGCCTCGGCCATCGTGCCGGTGCCGCGCGGGCGCAGCAGATCCAGTGGCGTGAGCCGGTCCTCTTCCTCCAGCCCGCCGCGGCGGCGAGCCAGCACCACCGCTCCGACGGCCGCGACGAGCAGCAAAAACGACGCGATCTCGAAGGCCAGCAAAAAGCGGGTGAGCAGCAGCTCGCCTATGTACGCGGGGGTGCCATAGGTCTTCGGCCCGGGACTGTATGGCGCGCCGTAGGAGTCGATCGCCTTCAGGCCGGTGCCGAGCAGCGCGATCAAGAGCTCGATCAGCAGCGCGGCCGCGAGCAGCGCCGCGGTGAAGCGCATGCGCGAGCCTCCCGGGCCGCGCGGCCTCAGGTCGAGCGATGGCCGCTCATCACCGATGTAGGCCACCACGAACACGTACAGCACCATCACCGCCCCGGCATACACCACCACCTGCACCGCCGCGACGAACTCCGCCCGCAGCAGCAAGAACAGCACCGCGAGCGCGATCAGATGGGTGACCAGCGCCAGCACGCTGTAGAACGGGTTGCGCAGGCTGATCACGCCGAGGGCGCCGGCGATAGCGGCGAGCGCCGCGATGAAGAAGACGACCGCGCTCACTCGCCCTCCTTACGCAGCGGCGTGCGCTCCAAGGGCTCGGCGAGCAGCATCTCCTTGGTGAAGATGAGATCGGTGCGGCTGTAGTCGGACAGCTCGTACTCGTGGCCCATCGTGATCGCGTCGAACGGGCACGCCACCTCGCAGTAGCCGCAGAAGATGCAGCGCGAGAGATTGATCTCATACACCGCCGCGTAGCGCTCTCCCGCCGAGACACGGTTATCCGGCGTGTTCTCGGCTGCCACCACGCGGATGCAGTCCGCTGGGCACGCGGCCGCGCAGAGCGAGCAGCCGACGCACTTCTCAAGGCCCGTGTCCTCGAAGCGATGCAGCTTGTGTCGGCCCCGGAAGCGCGGGTAGACGGGAACCTTCTCCTCCGGGTACTGGATCGTGACGGGCCCCTCGATGATCCTCGCGAATGTCGTCTTCAGGCCCCGCAGGGTCTCGCCGAAGCTGCGATAGAGCCCGCCCGCGGCACCGGGCGCCGGGGCACGCACCACCTCCACGACATCCTCGCCCGGGGTCCACGCCATCAGTGGGTCACCACCACGAGGATCGCGGTCACCAGGGCGTTCAGCGTCGCTAGCGGAAGTAGCACCTTCCAGCCGAAGCTCATCAGCTGGTCGTAGCGCAGCCTGGGCAGCGTTGCCCTCACCCAGATGAACAGGAACGTGATCAACCCCATCTTGAACAGCACCACGAATGGGTCCACCCACCCCGGCGGATGGATGCCGAACGGCAAGAGCCAGCCGCCGAGGAAGATGGTGGTCGTTATCCCGGAGACCACCAGCACGTTCAGGTACTCGGCGAAGTAGTAGGAGGCGAAGGGGCCGCCCCCGAACTCGGTGTTGTAGCCGCCGACCAGCTCGGCGTCGGCCTCGGTCAAGTCAAACGGCGCGCGGTTGGTCTCGGCGAAGCCGGCGACGAGGAAGATCAAAAAGCCCACGAACTGCGGTACGACGTACCACATGCCGCCCTGCGCGTGGACGATCCCCGTCAACGACAGCGTCTGCGAGGTGAAGATGACGCCAAGCAGTGCGAGGCCCTGCGAGACCTCATAGGAGATGAGCTGGGCCGCTCCCCGCATCGCCCCGAGGAAGGAGTACTTCGAGCCGGAGGACCAGCCGCCGAGCATGATCCCGTAGAAGGCGATAGCGCCGAACGCGAACAGATATAGCGGGCCGATCGAGACATCGACCCCATACAGCCCGACGCGGGTGCCGAAGATGTCCTGTGCGTCCCCGAAGGGAATGATCGCGAAGGCCGCGACCGCCGTGAGGATCGAGATGACCGGCGCGACCTTGAACAGCACGCCGACCGACGTAGCTGGCCGAAACTGCTCCTTGGTCAGCAGCTTGAGGATGTCGGCCAGCGGCTGCAACAGACCGTACGGGCCGACGCGGTTGGGCCCGTAGCGCCCCTGCATGCGGCCCATCAGCTTGCGCTCGGCCAGCAGCACGATCGGCACGAGCTGCAGGGCGACCGCGAAGATGACGATCGCCTTGATGATCTGTATCCACCAGGGTTCGTAGTAGCCGACGACTGCGAGGGTGGCGTTCATGCTTTGCGCACCTCCACCATCGCGCCCGCAAGGGCGTTTGCGCTGTGCGCGCCAAGGCCCTCCTCGAGAAACACAGATCCGGCTGGGGTTGAGTCTCGCAGCGTGACGGTCGCCGTGACCGAGCTGTCGTTGGCGCTGACGCGAACCGTCTCGCCGTGCGCGAGACCTAGCCGCTCGGCGTCGGCTGGCGCCATTTCCACGCGCTGCGTTGGATGCAGGAACTGCAGTGCCGGGGAGACCCTGACCTCCGTCGCTGCCCAGATCGAACGGAAGCTCCCAAGGCGTAGCGCGCCATTGGGCGACGGGAGCGCGGCGGGAGGCTCCTCGGCTTCAAGCGGCGGCGGCTCGGGGAAGCCCGCGGCGGCGTCGCGCTCCTGCCAACGCACTCCGCGACCGCCGATCTCCTCAAGTGTCAGCGCGGCATAGAACGGGACGGCCTCAAACAACTGCTTGCTTGCCATGGGCCCGGTGAGGACGCCGAGGTCAAGCCCGCAGCGCTTGGCCAGCTCACAAATCACAGACCACTCGGCGCGTGTCTGACCCTGCTTGCCGATCGCGGGTCGCAGGCGCTGAAGGCGCCCGTCGGGATGAACGAGCGTCCCCTCCTTCTCGGCGTAGGACTGCGCCGGGAAGACGACCGTCGCGTGATCGCGCACGCCCTCGGTGAGGAAGCTCGCGTGGGCGATGACGGTCGATGCCTGCGCCAGCGCGTGGCTCCACTGCGCCCGTGGCAGCGCTGATTCCAGCGGGTCGGCGTGCAATAGGTAGACGGCACTCAGCTCGCCGCTCGAGAGGCCCCCAGCCATGGCATGCGCTCCCAGCTGGGCGGCTGTCAGGTCGATCTGATCGCTGGCCGTAGGCCTGGGCTGCAGGCCCGGGCCGTAGCCGGGAGCGAATCCCGCCTCGAGCAGGCCACGGCCGTTGGCGCCGGCGGCCGGTACTGCCAGCATGCCGGCCCCGTCGCGCCCGCTCAGCTCGAGCATGCTCGCCAGCCTCAGCAGGCCCTCAACGGCGGATCCCTGGGCGAGCATCCGCTCGCCGTAGAGAATGACCACGTCGCTTCCACCGGAGCGCAGCAGCTCCGCGAGCTGGCGTACCTGCTCGCCTTCGGCTCCTGCGGCCTGCGCTGGCGTCTGGCAGTCCTCGCCGGCGAGGGCGAGCGCCAGCGCCCGCAAGAAGGCCCCCTCGCATCCTGGCGAGTAGCGCAGCGCTAGTCGCGCGTTGCGGTCAAGCGAGGAGGGCCGTGATGTCGCGAGGGCGAGCTTGACCCGGCGGCGCCGCACGCCCTTGCGGATGCGCAAATCGACTATCGGCATGTCGTCGACCGGCTCGCTGCCGAGCACCAGTACGGTGTCAGCGAACTCGAGGTCTGAGACCTTGGCCTGCAGGTCGGGTCGCGCGAGCTGGTGCTGCTTGGCGGGCGCGACCCCTGCCAGCGTGTCGATCCGCTCAGAGCCCAGGCCCTCGCGCATCAGGCGCGCCAGTAGGAACGCCTCCTCGTTCGTGCTCTGCCCGCCGGCGAGCGCCGCGACCTTGCCGCGGGCGCGCGCGAGCGCGCTTGCGGCCTCCTGCAGCGCGCGCTCCCAAGGCACCGCCCGCAGCTCGCCGCCGTCGCGCACGAGCGGCTCGGTTATGCGCTCATCGACATGGATCGACTGGTAGGCGAAACGTCCCTTGTCGCAGAGCCAACCATCGTCGACCTCTGCGTGATCGCGGGCGAGCACGCGCAGCACGCGCTCATCCCGGACGGTCAACGTGACGTTGCACTGTGACGGGCAGAACGTGCAGACAGAGCCGGCGCCCTCGATATCCCATGGTCTCGCCCTAAATCGGTACGGGCGGGATGTCAGCGCACCCACCGGGCATAGCTCGATGATGTTGCCGGAAAACGGGGCCACGTAAGGGTGAGCGTCAAACGTCGAGACATACGAGTGCGCGCCACGCTCGAGCAGCACGAGCTGATAGTCCTCGGCGATCTCCTGGGAGAACCGCACGCAGCGGTAGCACAGGATGCAGCGCTCGCGGTCGATCGCGATCAGGGGCGAGAGCTCGAGCGGCTTGACGAAGTGGCGCTTGGGCTCGATAAAACGCGAACTGCCGGCGCCCCAGCCGAAGGTGATGTCCTGCAGCGGGCACTCTCCGCCCTTGTCGCACACGGGACAGTCCAGCGGGTGGTTGATCAGCAAAAACTCGACTACGGCCTGCTGGGCTGTCCTGACGCGCTCTGACTGCGTGTGCACGACCATGCCGTCCTTGACTGGCGTGGAGCAGCCCGTCTGGAGCTTGGGGATGCCCTCGATTTCAACCAGGCACATGCGGCACGCGCCGACTGGGTTGCCGAGCTTCGGCTCGTAGCAGAACACCGGTATCTCGATGTCCCCGAGCTTCGCTGCGTCGACCAGCATCGCATTCTCCGGCGCCTCGACCTCCAGGCCGTCGATCGTGAAGGTGATGCTCTTCGGTTCGGGACGAGCCATCATGAACCCCCCGGGTATGGTCCGGCCCCGACTGCCGCGGCGCCTTGCGCCGCCAGCGCCGAGCTATACGCTTGAGCGTCGTCGGCTCCTAGTCCGCGGCGTGCGCGCGCAGCGGCGATGTGCGCTTCGAACTCCTCGCGGAACTTCGCGATCATCGAGCCGATCGGCATGGCCATCGCGTCGCCTAGCACACACAGACAGTTGCCGATGATGTGCTCCTGCACGCTGGCCATGATCTCGATGTCCATCGGCGTGGCCTCGCCGGAGTCGATCCGCTCGAGCATCTTCACCGTCCAGTTGGTCCCCTCGCGGCACGGCGTGCACTTGCCGCACGACTCGTGCCGGTAGAACCGCGCGACCTTCAGCGCGACGTTGATGATCGGAGTGGAGTCGTCGACGACGATGATCGCCCCGGAGCCCAGCATCGTCCCCGCCTTCGCCAGCGAGTCGAAGTCGTACGGCACATCCAGGTCGGCGGCGGTGAGGACCGGTGAGGAGGAGCCGCCGGGAAACCAGCACTTGATCTGGCGGCCCGGCGTGGGCCCGCCGGCCAAGCCGTAGATGATCTCGCGAGCGGGGATCCCCAGCTCGATCTCGTAGTTGCCTGGTCTCTGCACGTGCCCGGAGACGCTGACCAGCTTCGTACCCGTGGAGGTCTGCACGCCGAGCTTCGCGTAGCCCTCGCCGCCCATGCGAATGATCGTCGGGACGGTCGACAGTGTCTCGACGTTGTTGATCAGCGTCGGTCCCTGGTAGAGGCCCTGGTTTGCGGGGAAGGGCGGCTTCAAGCGCGGGTTGCCGCGCTTGCCCTCGAGCGAGTCCAGCAGCCCGGTCTCCTCGCCGCAGATGTAGGCGCCGGCGCCGCGGTGCACGACCAGCGACAGCGAGTGCCCAGAACCGAGGATGTTCTCGCCCACAAAGCCCGCGTCGTACGCTTCTCGCAGGGCGGCATCGAGGATGTCCGCCTGCAGCTGGTACTCGCCGCGGATGTAGATGAACGAGCGGTTCGCGCCCGCGGCATACGAGGCGATGATGATCCCCTCGATCAGCGTGTGCGGGGTCTTCTGCATCAGCTCCCGGTCCTTGAACGTCCCGGGCTCGGACTCGTCCGCGTTGCACACAAGATACTTGTCCATCGATCCCTTCGGCAGGAACGAGACCTTCTTTCCCATTTGAAAGCCGGCGCCGCCGCGCCCGCGCAGGCCCGAAGCTTCCAGCTCATGCAAGACCTCTTCGGGCGTCATCGCAAGCGCCCGTCTGAGCGAGTCGTAGCCTCCTCGTCGCTGATAGACGGGCAGCGTGCAGAGCCCGGGCTCGTCGATGTTGGTGAGCAGCAGCGTGGTACTCACCGCTCTTCGCCTTCCTCGTCTCGTCCGGGTGTGCCAGGGGCGCCGGGTTGGGGAGGCTCATGCGGGTGATGAGGGATCTCCTGCTCTGTGCGGGCCTGGTGGGGCGTCTCGCCCTCCTTGTGCGGCTGGGTGTGCGACTCCTCGTGGGCGGCGGGAGGGCCGGGGCGGTCTTCGCTCATCGGTGCGCCGAAGCTCGCGCGGCGCGGGTCGATATCGGGCGTGGCCCCTGTCGAGCTGCCCATCCCGTCGCGCTCCGCTCCGCGGGTCCCCTCCCCCGGCTGTGCCGGATGCAGAGGGAAGCTCTGCGAGTTCGCGTGCGGGTCTGCGACCAGACGGCGAGCCAGCTGCTTGTCTGCCAGCACGGCGTGCCCCGCGCGGATGTCATCCAGCAGCTGGGGCACGTCGGCTGTGGTGAGCGGGCCGACATAGACGCCGTCGACGGATGCCATCGGCGCGAGGTCGCACGCCCCGAGGCACTCGAACGCGCGGACGTTGAGCTGCGGGTCTGTCGCGGCGGCGTCGCACAGGGCCTGGTGCAGCTCGTCAGCGCCGCGCAGCGAGCACGAGATGTTGGTGCACACGTACACGTTGTGGCGTCCAACAGGCGTGGTCTCGAGCATGTCGTAGAAGCTCGCCACCGACGCCAGGTAGGCGGGCGTCAGGCCCATTACGCAGGCGACTTGGTCTATCGCTTCCGGCGAGCACCAGCCGTGGAGGCGCTGTGCGGCTGCGAGCGCCGGCAGAGCCGCCGAGCGCCGGTCGGGATAGTTCTCCATGTGCGCCTCGATCTCCTCGCGCAGCTGCGCCGGGATCGTGGTGGTGGCTGGGTCGGGGATCGAGGACGGCTCCTTGGTCAGGTCGGCGGCCTGATCCCATCCCGGCACGCGCGAGCCGTGTGCGTAGCGGCGTACGCTGGCCGGCGAGTTCGGTGAGACGCTCATCTGTCGATGCCTCCGAGAATCGGGTCGAGCATCGCGAGCGTCGCGATCAAATCCGCGATGTATGAGCCCTCGGCCATGTGCGCCAGCGCCTGCAGGTTCACGAAGGAGGGGTCGCGCATGTGGACGCGCGCCGGCTTTGAAGAGCCATCGGAGCGCACGAAGCAGCCCAGCTCGCCGCGCGGCCCCTCGATCGGGTAGTAGATCTCGCCAGGCGGGACGCGCATCCCCTCGGTGACGAGCTTGAAGTGGTGGATCAGCGCCTCCATCGAGGTCGCGAGCTCGTGTCGGGGAGGCAGCGCGACCTTGCGGTCGCTGGTGATGTGAGGCCCTTCGGGGAGGCCTTCCAGCGCCTGGCCGATGATCTTCACCGACTCGTACATCTCCGCGCGCCTGACCGCGTAGCGGTCGTAATTGTCGCCGACGGTGCCGATCGGGATCTTGAAGTCGAAGTCCTCGTAGGAGCTGTAGGGGGCCGCCTTGCGCAAATCCCAAGGGTTGCCGGCCGCGCGCAGCAGCGGCCCTGTCACGCCGAGCGTGAGCAGCGTCTCGGCGTTCAACGGGCAGGTTCCGCGCAGACGCTGCAGGACTATCTCGTTGCGGCTCAACAGCGCGCCGTACTGGTCGATGCGCGTCGGCATCTCCTCGACGAAAGCGCGCAGCTTCTCGGCGAAGCCGGTGGGGATGTCCTCGATCACGCCACCGATCTGGAAGTAGCGCGTGTGCATGCGCTGGCCCGAGGAGAACTCGAACAGGTCCAGGATCCGCTCGCGCTCGCGAAAGCAGTACCAGAACATCGAGATCGCTCCGAGGTCCAGGGCGCTCGTGCCGAGCCACACCAGGTGGCTCATGATGCGGTTGAGCTCCATATGGATCACCCGCAGGTATTGGGCTCGCTTAGGCACCTCCACCTCGAGCAGCGTCTCCACGGCGCCGATGAAGGCCATCGAGTTGAAGTAGTAGGAGAGATAGTCCATCCGCTCGATGACAGGAATGACCTTCCAGTAGGCCTTGTCCTCGGCGGTCTTCTCGATCCCGGTGTGCACGTAGCCGATGATCGGCTTGATGTCCCTGACCACCTCTCCTTCGAGCGTCACGAGCAGGCGCAGCACGCCGTGCGTGGCGGGATGGTGCGGGCCGAAGTTGATCGTGAACAGCTCCTGCCCGACGGTCTCGACGTCGGATAGCTGCTCCTGCAGTGGGGCCATCGTGATGCTCTGCTCGCGGCGGCGGTAGTCAGAGAGGTTGGAGTTCACTGCGCCGACCCCAGCGAGTCGCTCTCGTTGAAGGTGAAGATGACCGGCTCGCCGCCGATCGGGAAGTCACGACGCTGGGGATGCCCCTCGTAGTCCTCGGGCATGAGGATGCGGCGCAGGTCGGGGTGGCCGCGGAAGACGACGCCGAACATGTCGTACACCTCGCGCTCCTGGTGGTTGGCGGTAGGCCAGTCAGGCGTCACCGAGTCCACTTCGGGCGAGCTGCTGCCGACCCGCAGCTTGACCGTAATGCGGTCTACCCCGCTCATGTCTAGCAGCTCATACAGCACTCCCAGCCGCGGCTCCTGTGGGTAGTAGTCGACGCCGTGCAGGCTTGCCATGAAGCTGAATCCGCGTTCGCGCAGCGCCCCGAGCACGGCGCGGATGCTCAGCGGCTCGACGATCAGCGTGGCTCGATTGCGGAAAAAGAGGGTGTCGAGAATCGCGCCGCTGTCGAGCCCATCGGCGGCGCGTAGCTCCCGGGCTATGAGCTCGAGACCGGTGGCGTCAGGCACCGGTCGTATCACTCCCTCGCGGGACGTTGACAGCCGTATCTTGCGCGTAGCCCTCGCCCGTGAGGACCTCCTCCGTCCCGATCGCGCCATAGCGTTCGCGCCAACCAGCGTCAGGGTCATCCTGGACCATCTTGCGCAGCTTCAACACGCCGTGCATCAGCGCCTCGGGGCGAGGCGGGCAGCCGGGGACATGAACGTCGATCGGCATGAACTTGTCGGCCGGGACGAGCGCGTAGTTGTTGAAGACTCCCATCGAGCTGCAGCACGCGCCCATCGAAATCGCCCACTTCGGCTCGAGCATCTGGTCGTAGATGCGCCGGATGACCGGCGCCATCTTGATCGAGACGCGCCCCGAGAGGATCAGCAGATCGGCTTGACGGGGGGATGCGCGGAAGGCCTCGAAGCCGAAACGCGCCACGTCCACGCGGGCGGCGACGATCGACATCATCTCGATCGCGCAGCAGGCCAGGCCGAACGTTGCCGGGAAGAACGAGTTCGAGCGCGCCCACGCGACGGCCTTCTCGAGCGTGGTGGTGAGCACGCGTTCGGCGACGTGGCGTTCCAGCTCCTCGCCGGTCAGCTCCTGTGCCGGCACGGTCAAGCCGTTGATATCCCCGCCGCGAAGCAGCTCGCTCGCGCTGCGGCGGTGGATCAACGACTCGTGACCTGTCGGCGTGCGTCTCACTTCCATCTCAGCGCCTCGCGTCTCCAGACATAGGCGAAGGCGACAAAGAGGAGCACGATGAAGACGATCGTCTCGACTAGCGCGAAGCTACCGTAGGCGCGCAGCTCCAAGGCGATCGGGTAGAGGAAGATGACCTCGATGTCGAACAGGATGAACAGCATCGCGATCAGGTAGAAGCTGATCCCGAAGCGCATGCCACGCTTGATCTCGGACGGCAGTCCGCACTCGTACGGATCCTGCTTGTGCTTGACCGCGCGCCTTGGGCCGAGCACCGAGTTCAGGGCGGCGAAAATGCCGCCTACAGCGCTGCCCAGCACCAAAAAGACGATCGCTGGCAGATAGGTGCGTAGCACGTGCGCTGTTATATCACCCTTGTGGCATTGTGTTACATAGTGGCAATCGGCTCTAAATCAAGCGGGTTCTGCCAGAAGCTCAAGCTCCCGCCCGCGGGGAGCTGCGCATGAGCGGGACGGTTGTGGCGCTGGCGGTAGCGGTGGCCGCCGTGAACGCCGTACCCGCTCTGCTGGGGGGGTGGGGCTGGTATCGCGCAGAACCGAGTCGCGCATTCTGGGTCTGCCTGCGCGTCGGTCAGGGCAGCGCAGTGCTGCTCGCCGTCGTGGTCGGCGCGCTGGCGGTTGCGGGCAAGCAGGCGACCGAACAGCTCTTCTACCTGTATGCGCTGCTGCCGCTAGCGATTGCGTTCATCGCCGAGCAGCTGCGTCTCACTGCCGCCCAGGCGATCCTCGACGGGCACGGCTTGGAAAACGGGCGGGCTGTCGGCCAACTGCCCGTGAGCGAGCAGGCGGCCATCGTCGGCGCGATCCTGCGCCGGGAGATGGGCATCATGGCGCTCTCGGCGCTGGTGGTGGTGTTCCTTGTGTTGCGCGCCGCGAGCACCGCGCACGGGTTTTAGCGCCCGCTGCTCGGTCGCGGCGGCTCGAGCAGCCTGACGTAGCGTCCCTGATACCACACGAGCGGGTGGCCGCTGGTGTCGTAGTCCATGTCGGTGACGGTGCCTATACCGATCGTGTGATCGCCACCGGGATGCAGTTCGTGCAGATCGCAGACAAGCCAAGCAAGGGCCTCCTCGAGTACCGGAACGTCCTGATGCACCCGCCAGGGAACGTTGCGGAACTGCTCGGGCTTGGCGCGCTTTGAGGCGAAAGCGTCAGCAAGCGTCTTTTGCTCCTCGCGCAAGATGTTCACCGCGAAACGCCGGTTGGCCCGGATCGAAGGCAGCGTCCGCGCAGAGTTGTCAAAGCACACGAGCAGCAGCAGCGGGTCGAGCGAGAGCGAGCAGAGCGCGTTCGCGGTCATGCCGACGGGCCCGTCGGTGCCCTGACCGGTGACCACAGCCACGCCCGTGGCGAAATGCGAGATCACCTCGCGATAGCGCTGGCGCTGATCGACGGCGGCCGTCGGGGTGGTGGTGTGGGCGGAGGCCTCGCTCACCGCACGATCAGCGTACCGGTCATCCCCAGGTCCGCCTCGTTTGAGATGGTGCTGAGCATGCGGTAGCGCCCGGCGCTGAGCGCCTGGCTCGAGACGCTGGCGGTCTTGCCCGGCAGCACCGTCTTGGTGGACGCGATCACCGTCGGTTCGCCATTGGAGTTGGGGTGCTCGTACTCGATCGTCAGATTGTGCGCGAGTAGTCCGCTGTTGTGCACGAGAATCCTCACTGTACCGCCGGGGACGCTGATCGTCTGAGGCGTGATCGAGTACTCGCTCAGCGTCACGCTGATGCTGTTGTATGGGGTGCTCACAGCAGCCGGGCCGCCCCGGTCTGCGAGGGCAAGGCTCACCGCCGCAAGCGCAAGGACCCCGATAACGAGCGCCGGCGCCGCTACGGGCCGGCTCACGATGAGTCCCCAGATGGCGTGTGCAAAGTGGCTGTGAGAATGGCAGGTAGCACGACGGTAGCGGCCACGCCGCACACGGATTTCATCAAAAGCGAGTGTTGCTGGCGGCTGGCTTTCCTTGCGGAGCTATATATTCCGCCTCCATGGATGCTCGCCCGCACAGGTCTCGGATGCCTTCCCCCGCTCTCGCGCTAGCGCGACTCGGTGCTCGCGGTCGCGCCACCATCCTGGTGATGAGCCTGTTCGGCGTGGCCGCCGGTCTCGCTTCGTGCGGTACGCAGGGCATACAGCTGTCCAAATCCGACCCCAACTACCACGGCGCGGTGCTGTTCCGCGACCACTGCTCGGGCTGCCATACGCTTGCCGTGGTTGGCGCCGAGGGCTCGGCGACGAGCATCAAGGACCGCCTGAAGACAAATGGTCCGAACTTCAACGTGCGCAAGGAGACCGTCGAACAGGTCCTCTACGCGATCCGCAACGGCGGCTTCTCCGGCGCGATCATGCCGGAGAACATCGTCGTCGGCCCCGAAGCCAAGGCCGTCGCCGAATTCCTGGCGAAGTACTCCGGGCTGCAGGCGCCGAAGGTGCCGTCGGTGGAAATCAAGCTTTCCGCCAAATAGGACGCCGGCGCGCGGAAGGCACCCCACGTGCTCGACATCAGGCGGATTCGCCAGGAACCCGACCTCGTAAAGGCCGCCCTTGCCCGCCGTAGCGCGGAGCTCCCAAGCATCGTGGACCAGGTGCTCGCATGCGATCAGCGCTGGCGTGAGCTGGTAAGCCACGTCGAGAGTCTCAGGGCTTTGCAAAACGCGGCCGGTAAGGAGGTCGGCGAGCTGATGCGCCGCGGGGAGGATCCCCAGGAGGCCAGACGCCGCTCGAGTGAGCTCAAGGCGCAGCTCGCGCCAGCCGAGGAGGAGGTGCGGCTCGCCAGCGCCGAGCTCGAGTCGCTGCTACATGCGCTGCCCAACCTGCCCGACCCAACGGCGGCTGCGGGCCCCGAGGACGAGATCATTCGTGAGGTCGGTGAGGTTTGCGCGCTCGACTTCACGCCGCGCGACCATCTGGAGCTCGCCGGTGGCCTGATCGACACCGAGCGTGCGGCGAGGCTGTCGGGCTCCCGCTTCGCCTATCTCAAGGGCGAGCTAGTGATGCTCGAGCTCGCGCTTGTGCGGTGGGTGCTCGAGAAGCTCCGCGAGCATGGCTTTGTACCGGTGATCCCGCCTGTGCTGGTGCGCGAGCGCGCTCTCTTCGGCACGGGGTTCCTGCCCGACACCGAGCAGCAGATCTACCGCTTGGCCGATGACGAGCTCTACCTGGTGGGAACCTCGGAGGTGGCCCTCGCCTCGCTGCACGACGAGGAGATCATCGACGCCGCCAATCTGCCCCTGCGCTACGCAGGGTTCTCGCCCTGCTTTCGCCGGGAGGCGGGGGCCGCCGGCAAGGACACTCGCGGGATCTTCCGGGTACACCAGTTCGACAAGGTCGAGATGTTCAGCTTCGTCGAGCCGGAGCGCTCGTCCCAGGAGCACGAGCGCATCCTCGCGATCGAGGAGGAGATCCTCGCCTCGCTCGAGATCCCCTATCGCGTGGTGAACATCGCGGTCACCGACCTGGGTAACTCCGCAGCCAAGAAGTACGACTGCGAGGGGTGGCTTCCGAGCCAGGGCCGCTACCGCGAGCTGACCTCCTGCTCGAACACCACCGACTACCAGGCGCGGCGTCTGGGAATTCGCCTGCGACGCGATAAGCGCAGCGAGACCCTGCACACGCTCAACGGCACCGCGGTAGCGGTCGGCCGCACGATCATCGCCTTGCTCGAGAACGGTCAGCGCGAGGACGGCACCGTCGCGCTACCTGCTGTCCTGGCCGACTATGGCGCGCCAGCTGCGCTCGGGGCCTGAGCGGGCTCTCAGGCCAGCTGGATGTGATCGGCCTCGGCGGCCCCCGGGAAGGGGCGCGTGAGGCCGAAGCGCTCGAGCGTCGCCTCCGGCACACCCTCGACGCCCGGAGTGTCGGAGGCTTCGCCACGGGTGTGCGGGTCATCGGCAAAGCCGCCGACCTCGACTGAGTGTTGGGGCGTGCGGTAGCCCGAGATCCCGATCAAGTGCAAGTGGAGAGCTATCCCGAGCGTGTTCAGGCGCTGGGCGAGGGTCGGCTCCTCGCCCACGCTGTAGTTAGTGCCGGGCGCCTGGAAGAAGCCATATTCACCCTGTGGCGTGGCGGTCGACGGGCCGATGGGGCCCGTGTAGGAGTAAGGCACGCCCCTGGCGGCCAGTTCGCTGGCCGCGAGCTTGGATAGTTCGTCCTGCAGGCTTTGGCGCTGCGCGTTCAGGTCCCTGAGCTCGGCGCTCTTACGATCGCGCGCGCGGATGTAGAGAAGCTGATGATTGACCAGCGCCAGATGCAGTTGCGCGACCTCGTTGCGCTGCACCTGCACCGCCGCCGTCTCGCCGGCCTGGCTGGCCTCGAGCGTCGCGAGCCTCTTCGCTTGAGCAGCGACAGCGTTCTGCTCGACCTGCACGGTGGTCGTCGCTTTCGCGTTAGCCTGCGCGATCGAGCGCAAATCTTCGATTCGCTCGAGCATGTCCGCGAAGCCGTGGGACTCGAGCACGACGGTCACGATGTCCGGCGGCGGAGACTCATAGGACGCGACCAGCTGGGAGATCAGCACCTGCTTGTCGTGTGCGAGCTGGACCTTGAGCGAGGCCAGCCGTGCCTGAGCGTCCTTTAGTTCGGCTCGCAGCTTAGTCAGCAGACTGCGCTCGACGGCGAGGCTGGATTCCAGGGCGCTGAGACGCGTCTGCAGGTCGTTGATGCTGCCTTGGAAGCCGTTGATCTTATGGTTGTCCGCCTGGATGCCGGCATCTAGTTCGCCACTGCGGGCATTCGCGGAGCCGAGCCGGCTTTCCAGCTGGCCGGTGCGGGAGTTCGCGCTGGCCGAACCGCCGACGATCAAGCCCGCGAGGACCAGGGCTGTGGCCAGGCGGCCGATGCGAAAGTGAGATAGCTGTGATCGATCCATTGGCTGGAGGATTCGTGGCCCGCCTGCTCGTCCGCTGGGGCCATAGCAGCCCGGCCCGGCCTTTCAGCTTCACCGCCAGGGCAGGTGGCGCAGGCCAGCCAAGCTAGCTTGAGGTTCCTCGCTCACAAACCCATGCATGGAGATTTGCAGGGCAATCGCGGCTATTGACTCCACCAGGTTGCTAGGGTCGCCGCGAGTCCGCCACGAACGCTCAAGGCGTGTGCGGGTGCTTCACGTACCTCGCGCGATCGCGCTGGTGTTCGTAGCCCGTTGCGCGCCAGAACCCGCCCGCGCGAGGATCATGCTCGGCAACTATCGCTGTCAGGCGGCGTGCGCCCCGTGCGGCGAGACGCCGCTCCGCCTCGGCGAGCATGGCGGTAGCGATCCCCTCGCGTCTGTGAGCGGGATGCACAGCCAGCCTGTAGAGGTTGGCGCGCCAGCCGTCGAACGCCGCGACCAGGGAGCCGACGAGGCGCTCCTGGCGGACAGCGACCAGCAACGCTTCGGGGTCGTACCCAAGCAGTACCGCCAGACCGTCACGAGTGTCTGTCACCGAGGGCAGTGCGCCAGCGTCCGCCCAGAGCTCGAGTACGGCATCGAGCTCAGTCGTGGTGGCTTTGCGGACGATGAAGCTCTGCAAGAGGAGAGCATTATCGCCATTCGGCGGAGCCGGAGCGGTAAGCGGACTGCGAGGGCGCGGATCGTAGCTAGGCGTGCCCTTGCCGCGGGGGATCGGCGATGGTCGCTATAGAGTGTGGCACGCACAGCGAGAGTGGTAGGCCAACGGCGCCAGGCCGTCTGATTGCTTGACCGCTTCGCCCCTGCCGTGCCTGGCCTGCTAGCCATACGCCAGGGTCCATCGAAGTCTCACTATGCACGACTGTAGGAGGCAGATCACGTGAAGCTGATCATTGGCATCGTTCGGCCCGAGAAGGCCAACGACGTGCTGGAGGCGCTGTATCGCGCTGACGTACGGGGACTATCAATCAGTCGTGTTCAGGGCCACGGCGGCGAGCTCGACCGCGTCGAGACCTACCGTGGCACTACCGTGAAGATGGAGCTGGCCGAGAAGGTTCGCTTCGAGATCGCGGTGTCCGACGGGTTCGTGGAGGCGACGGTGCAGGCGCTCTGCCAAGGTGCTCGTACGGGCGAGGTGGGCGACGGCAAGATCTTTGTCGTGCCCCTGGAGCGCGCGGTACGGATCAGAACCGGCGATACCGACCGCGAGGCCGTCACACCGCTCGGCGGCTGATGGGCGCCGCTATGGGCAGCCACATTAACGCGGGGGATACGGCATGGATGCTTGTCGCCACGGCGCTGGTGCTGATGATGACGCCCGCCCTGGGCATTTTCTACGTCGGGCTCGTCCGTTCCAAGAACGCCCTGAACACGTTCATGATGAGCGCAGGTGCGCTGGGCGTGGTCACTGTCGCCTGGGCCGCCATCGGTTACTCGCTGGCCTTCGACAAGGGCAACGGCTTCATCGGCGGGGTCACCTACGCGTTCTTGCACCATGTCGGCTTCGGCCCCCGCGCGGGCATGAGCATCCCGCAGCTTGTGTTCTTCGCCTTCGAGGGTACCTTCTGCATCATCACCGCGGCGCTCGTGTCCGGAGCAGTCGTTGAGCGCATGCGCTACAGCACCTTTCTCGTGTTCATGGTGCTTTGGTCTGTGCTCGTCTATCCGGTGCTTGCGCACTGGGTGTGGGGCGGCGGCTGGCTTGAGCAGCACGGGACGCTCGACTTCGCCGGCGGGGTCCCGGTGGAGATGGCCTCGGGGTTCTCGGCTTTTGCCGCCGCGCTGGTAGTGGGCGCTCGCAAGGATTACGGCCGCCAGGCGCTCCTCCCGCACAACGCCGTATATGCCCTACTAGGCGCGGGGCTATTGTGGTTTGGCTGGTTCGGTTTCAACGGGGGCAGCGGCTACCGGATCGGCAACCCCGGAACGCTGGCGTTCACCAACACGTTGCTAGCGCCGGCGTGTACGCTGGTGGTCTGGTTCATCCTTGACCTGCTGCGCGACGGCCGCGTGACCGCGATCGGCGCTGCCACCGCGATAATCGTCGGTTGTGTCGGGATCACGCCGGCCTCCGGCTACATCAGTCCGGCATGGGCGATGGCGCTAGGCGGTCTCGCAGCGCTCCCGAGCTATGCGGTGATCATGTGGCGTCCGCGGACGAGGCTGGACGAGACGCTCGACGTTCTCGCGGCACACGGGATAGCGGGGCTCACCGGCATCCTCTTCATTGGCTTTTTCGCTCAACGCGCTTGGAACGGTGTGTCAAACGGCTTGCTATACGGTCATCCCAGCCAGCTCGGATGGCAGGTCATTGCCGCGCTCGCCGGTCCCGCCTACGCGTTTGTCGGGACCTTTGTGATCCTCAAGACGCTCGGGCTCTTCTTGCCCCTGCGCGTGACCGAGCACGAGGAGGCGCTAGGGATGGACATCGTCGAGCACGGCGAGCAGGCGTACACCCACGGCGAGGGAGCGATTCTCGTCAGCCCAGAGGGGGGTCTTGAGGTCGAGATGGCCGTAGCGCAGCCGCGAAGGGTAAACGCCTAGAGCTAGGCGCGTCCGTGGGTCGGCCGGCGGCGCTGCGATGCCGACCGAGGCCTCATAGACATCGGGCGCATCTAGGTGGCAGGCTACGACGACCGGCGCTCTCGCTTCAAACGCTGGTTCCGGTCACATTTGCGTCGTCAACGCGCTCGTGACCCGCGGCTTTCGCCCACTATGAAGCGGAAAACGGGCCGCTTGTGGTTTGCGTGACAGACCCGTCCGGGTTTGCACGCCGGGAGCTTTGTCCGTCGATGGCGCGGAGTGTGCCCGAGACACAACAAAGACGGAAGGGGGGGTGTTTGGGTTCAGGACATAGGTCTCAGGTGGTAGGTCTCTCATGAGTCGGGTCATAGGTCTCTCCTTGGGCTGAGCGTCTTTCCCGGTGCTAGCCGTGGAGGCGCGGCCCGGAGGGCCGGGCCGGA
>JANWLE010000121.1 GCA_025451035.1 Solirubrobacteraceae bacterium | reverse complement strand
TCACCACACCACACGCTTCACCAGCGCCACCAGCAAGCGGCTTCGGCGAGGGGCAGTTTTCAGGTGCGCTCTGCGGCGCGTGACCCGCGGGGCTCGCGAGGGAACCCTTGGGGCACTTTTCCGGCTGATGGGAATCGAGCACGCTGATCGCACACGTCGGGAAGCCAGCCGTATGGATACCAGTGTTCTTCGGCAAATAGACCACCACTCGCCTGATCGGCGCCGGGAAACCACCGTATTCAGTGCCCTTGACGAAGAACTTTGTTTCAAGGGCAGCTGGCGCGCCGAGGAAGTCACCGGTGTGCGGCCAGGTGCCGCCTTTGGGGTTGGATAGGTTCTTGAGGATCGGCAGGATTTTCACCTTGACCGAGACTTCGGGCTTGGCCGAAGCCACAGCCGGCAGACCCAGAGCCAGCGCGGCGATGCCGAGCGCGGCGATTCGAATGGATGCTCTACGCATCGAGTTCTCTCTCCCTTGTTGATGAACGGGCGCGCCTCGATCCGGGTAGCCGAGAACTGGTAGGTCCGGCGGCAATCGAGATCCCAGGCGTCAAACTTCTCCCTTGATAGCTTGAAACACCCGGAAATAATGGCGTTTCGCGCAACGATATCGGTAGCGGACGATGGCTGCAAGTCGAGGAGACATCGCTAAATCCCCCCACCGGTATCAACCATGCCTGAATCGAGGAGTTTCGGCATATCACGTTGGCTGTATAGCCAACCAGAAAGCCTCGCTGGCCGCAGTGCGGTGCCCAGAGACGTCTCTCGGCACCACACTCCCACATCTACCCTAAGCCTCTGGTTTAGGGTCAGCTAATGTTTCCGCTGACAATTTGAGTTCCTCTCCGCCGTAGGTGACGCCGACCGGCTCCAGGATCACCTGCTTGGGCCCCTCCTCGACGGCTCCAGCCACGATCGCGTTGAGGCCGAGGCTGGCGGCCAGACGCGCCACCTCCTCCCCGGACCCGTGTCCGCAATAGACCGCGAAACCACAGCCCATGTTGAACGTGGAGTAGGCCGAGTGGGTGTCCAGACCTGTCTCTCCGACCAGGAAGCGCAGGACATCCGGCACGGGCGGTAGCTGAGCGATCCTGTAGGTGAGCTCACGTTGGGGGCGCATCAGCTTGAGCAGCCCGTGCCCGGTGATGTGGCTGAGATAGGTGACCGGCAGACCGCGCTCCAGCAGGCCCGCCACCAGCGGCGCGTACATCAGCGAGGGGCGAAGCAGCGCCTCACCCAGGCTGACTCCCTCCGACAGGGACGTAGCATAACCCTCATCCAGACCCTTAGCCACAAGGCGCGCGAGCGACGCCCCGTTGGCATGCAGCCCATTGGATGCGACCAGCACGATCTCGTCCCCTGCACTGAGGTCCTCACCGAGCAGAGGCCTGTGCGAGGCGGGGATTACGCCGACGGCGGCCCCGGCCAGCTCGATGTCACGCTCATCAACCAGCCCAGACAGCGAAGGCGACTCGCCTCCCCCCCAGACGCACCCGGCGTCCGAGCAAGCGCGCTCCCAACCCTCGACCAGGGCCTCGGCCCGCTTGGCATCCCCATACCACTCGGAGGCGCCAGTGGCGAAGTAGGCGTTGACGACCAGCGGCAGCGCGCCCACGCAGCAGAGGTCGTTGAGGATCGCGGCAACCGTGTCGTAGGCGACATCGGCGAACAGATTGAGCCCGAGCTCTTCGTGCACCTGCCGGGCGATGATCGACTTCGTACCTAGCCCCTCGAGCACGAACGCCAGCGTCTGGTCCCCGAGCTCGAATACAAAGGCCGGCTCACCGCGCGAGTCGTCCAGCGCCCGCCCGCCGCGACGACCAAGCAGCCCGGAGGTCGCGAGCGCCTTCGAGATCGCCAGCCGCTTGCCGCCGTCGAGCACCTGATAGTCCACGCCAGCGGCGCGATAGTTGGCGGAGGACTCGCTCACAAGGGGGATCCTATAGCCGCCCGCGCATCGCGCTCACGATCCATCGGCGGCGTACGCATGCGGCTCCTCGCTCGAGAAATCCTCAGCCTGTAGCACCCGTGCATCTGGCAGTCGCTTGCGCATCACCGCGACGGCCTGCGGGTTTGAGTCGATCAGCACGTAGCGGCGGCAGAGACTGGACGCGACGGCGCCGAGCGTGCCTGACCCGGCGAAGAAGTCAAGGCACCGATCACCCGACCTGCTTGAAGCCTGCACCATGCGCCTGACTATCCCCTGCGGCTTTTGGGTGGGGTAGCCGGTCTTCTCAGCGCCGTTGGTCGGGACGATCGTGTGCCACCACACATCAGTCGGCAGCTTTCCCCGCGCCGCCTTCTCTGCGGTCACCAGCCCCGGCGCCATGTACGGCTCACGATCGACCGCCTCGGCGTCGTAGTAGTAGCCGGCCGGATCCTTGACATAGACGAGGATCGTGTCGTGCTTGGCCGGCCAACGCCGCTTCGAGCGAGCACCGTAGTCATAGGCCCAGATGATCTCGTTCAGGAAGCACTCCCGCCCAAAGACCTCGTCCAAGAGCAGCTTGCAGTAGTGCGCCTCGCGATAGTCGATGTGAAAGTAGAGCGTCCCGGTCTCGTCGAGCAAACGATGCGCCTGACGCAAACGCGGCTCCAGGAAGGACAGATAGTCCTCGAACAGATCCACGTACGCGTGGCGCTCCAGTTGCAGCGAGCGATAGCGCCGACCGCCGAAGCCGATCCGCTCGCCGTCTGCGTCGGCCTGCGTCTGTAGCGTGGTGCGCGACTGCACCTTGCCGGTGTTGAAGGGCGGGTCGATGTAGATCAGCTGGAAGCTCGACCCGGGAAGCGCCGGTAGCACGGCCATGTTCTCAGCGTGGAAGATGGTGTCCTTGAGGGGCAGCTTCATCGGGCGGCGCTGGCGTCGGTCACAACCGGGCATTCCGTAGACCCGCGGGCGCGTCGGCGTCCACTGGCCTCTCGGGCCGCAAAGTCTAGTTTGCCCTCCAGCCGCCAAGCCGGCCTGCTCTCGTGCTAGGCAACCTCGCGTGAGCCGCGCCTCTCGCGCGGGTAGGTTTGAGCTTTGATGATCCTGCGAGCAGCTCTTCGGGAGACGTCGACGCGATGACGCCCAGGGTGCCCCCGAGCGGAGGCCAGTTCGAGCTGGCTGCGGGCGACTACCGTGCGGTTGTCGTCGAGGTCGGCGCCGGCCTGCGCTGCCTTGAATATCAAGAGCGCGCCCTGCTGGACGGCTACGGAGCCGAGGAGATCTGTGAAGGCGCCCGCGGCCAGCTGCTTATCCCGTGGCCCAATCGTGTCGAGGATGGCCGCTACCGGTTCGAAGGCTCTGACCGCCAGCTCTCCATTTCAGAGCCCGAACGCAACTGCGCGATCCACGGGTTGGTGCGCTGGGTGCCGTGGACGGTGCTGGAGCGCGAACAAGCCCGCATCGTCCTGGGGACGCGCCTGCACCCTCACCCGGGCTACCCCCATGTCCTGGATCTCCGCATCGACTATCGCCTCAATGCCGACGCGGGCTTGGAGATGCAGCTCGGCGCCGTCAACCTGGGCGCTGACCCCGCCCCCTTCGGCTTTGGCATGCACCCCTATCTGACGGCAGGTACGAGCACCATCGACAGCTGTGAGCTGGAGCTGCCGGCCGACCGCTGGCTGCCGACAGATGATCGCGGGATACCGCGATCATCTCCGCTGCCGCTGCTCGGCTCAGAGTTCGACTTCCGTTCGCCTCGCCAGCTTGGCGGCACCGAAATCGACTTCGCGTTCTGCGATTTGCGCAGGGACGATCATGGGCGCGCCACCCTCACCCTGCGCGATCCCGAGAGCGGGCACGCGAGCTCTCTCTGGGTGGACTCTTCGATCGGGTGGATCGAGATCTTCACAGGCGACCATCTGCCCTCCCGCCGGCGCGAGGGGCTCGGTGTCGAGCCGATGAGCTGCCCGCCGAACGCGCTGGCAAGCGGCGAGGACCTCCTCATCCTGCAGCCAGGCGAGAGCCACACGGCGGCCTGGGGCATCAGTGTCTAGTTGCGTGAGCCACGCCGCGCGCCTCGGGCCGCCGCCCGGCGGGATTGCGATCTGACCCCGTCTTTGGTTAGTCTTAGCGGCGCCTAATCCCGGGCGGGTGCCCGGGAGCGGGGGAACCAGTTTGTTGGGGCGAGTTCCGCGGTAATCCGCGGGAGGCGCAAGTCGCTAGCCCGTCAGCTAACCCCGTCGGCCGACGATGAGGGCAGACCCTTGAGGCAGCGACTTCTAGCGGGCTACGCAATCACACTGCTATTGGTCTTTTCGGCTTACGCGCCTGCACCTAGCGGCGCAACTACCGGCGGCACGGGCCTCCCGGCGGAACCGGCTCCGCTGGCCGATTCGCCTGTGTCGGCGCCGCTTTTCGCCGACAGCCCGTACCCGATGGGAAAGCGCGGCTGGGTCTTCCCTCTGTATCCGTACTCGCATGTTGCCGCCCGGAGCTGGTGGTCGTTGGACCAGGGCGTCGACGTGGGCGGCGATAACAACCAGTGCGGCGCGCAACTGCTGGAGTTGGCGGTGGCCAGCGGGACGATCGTGCGTGAGGGCCTGGACGGATTCGGCAAGTGGGCGCCAGTGCTGCTGGTCGATAGCGGCCCCGATGCCGGGCGCTACATCTACTACGGTCACGCCGCGCCCGCGCTGGTGGCGGTCGGCACGCATGTGAGCGCGGGCCAGCCGATTGCCGAGGTCGGTTGCGGTGACGTCGGTATCTCCTCCGCCCCGCATCTAGAGATAGGCATCCTCCCCAAGGCGGCGAGCAACCCCGTCTATCTGCCCGCCTTCGGCGAGACTTCGCACGAGGCGATGGCCGATCTGATGGACGCTTATCGAGCCGCCTCCTCCGCTTACAAGGCGCAGGAGGCCGCAGTAGCCAGGGACAAAAAGCACGCCCGCCGGCATCGGCACAAACACCGTTCCTAGCCGCTCGACTGCGGCCATGGAACCCGATCGCTTCCATGGCCGCGCGCTGAATGAGGGCAAGGCCAGCGCGCCGCTGCTTGCCTGGTGTCAGTACAGCCCGGTGGGTTCTGGTTTGTTGGCTTGCGGCGACGTCTTTTGGGCCCCGCTTTCAGGCTTGGCGGCGGCGGAGCTCCCGAGCACCTCGCCGGACGCATCAAGCGCCTGCACCGCGAACACGCCCACGTTGGTCTTGACGGAGATCGTCGTCTCAAAGCCCGTCTTGGGGGCGCTCAGCAGCGAGGAGAGGTGCGCCGGATCGCTGCCCCCCAGGACCCGCCACTTCGCTACGGCGGTCGCCCCGTTCCAGCTCGCGTAGACCTTCACCAGCCCGTCGGCGGCGCTCTTCACGGTGATCGCTGGCGGGTAGTAGGGCGTCGCGTTCCAGGGGAACTTATAGGCGCGGTAAGACTGGCCGGGAGAGGGCAGAAGCGCGTCGAAGAGAACCTGCCCTGTGGGGGAGTACTCGGTGAAATATGGCTCTGAGCCCCAGCCGACGAACGAGTCGCCGTTGGGGAGCACCTGGTCGTTGCCCTGGCTACCAGACAACAGTGATGGGGTGTGCACGTCCCGCCCAACGAGCCTCACCGAACGACGAGCGAGGTCTATCTGCTCGCGGATCACGCGTGACTGGGAGTGCTCCTTCGGCGCGGCACCATCATCGAAGATCGTGATCGTGCCGTCCGGCTGAAAGCGCGCGTCGTGCTGCCACGCCGTCCCCGTCCCAGACCCCATGTGAAAACTGGACTTCTTACCACCGAGGCGCCACAACACCCCGCCGTTAGCCAGGCTCACGTCATACACGCACCACG
>JANWLE010000120.1 GCA_025451035.1 Solirubrobacteraceae bacterium | reverse complement strand
GCGGCCACCTCGTTGATCACCGGGCCTCCCGGCACGAACGTTTCGCTCACGTTGCTACGCGGCCGGCACAGGCGGACGGTCACCATCACGCGGGCCACCATCTCGACGCCGGTTGTCGCCTCCAAGATGGAGACCGCGGACGGCAAGAAGCTAGGGGTGGTGGCGCTGTCGACGTTTAGCTCGGGCGTCCATCTCGAGGTCAGGGCTGCGGTCGAACACGAGCTGCGGGCCGGCGCGCGCGGCATCGTGCTGGATTTGCGCCACAACGGCGGCGGCCTCGTCAATGAGGCGCAGCTGGTCGCGAGCATTTTCATCAAGCAAGGGTTGATCGTCACCACCCGCGGGCGCTCGCAGCCCACGATCACACTGCGCGCGACAGGCGAGTCAATCGCCAAACCGTTTGCGCTGGCGGTCCTCGTCGACCGCGACACCGCCTCCGCGTCGGAGATCGTCTCCGCCGCCCTACAAGACAATCACCGGGCGATAATCGTCGGGACCCACACCTTCGGTAAGGGCGTCTTTCAAGAGGTCGAAGAACTGCCAAACGGCGGGGCGCTGGTCATCACGGTCGGCGAGTACTTCACTCCCGACGGGCGCAATCTCGGGGGCGGTGGAGTGAGCGAGGGCGCCGGTATCACCCCCAACGTATATGTCGCCAAAGGCGTCGATGGCGCCGCGGGCTTGCGGGTCGCCCTGGGTAGGCTCGCGCGCGAGCTCAAATGAGCCCTCCCGCTCCCGCTGACGCCCTCGTTGCCGTGATCTCGAGGCGCGGACGTTTCCTCGTCGCCGAGCCGTTCTTCTCCGCCCCCGGCTCGAGGGACCGTGCGTCTGGGCAAACCGTGCCGAGGGTCATAGCCCAGGCCCGGCGCGGGCGGGATCTTCCGGCAGCCGTCGGCGATCTCGTGCTCGTGCAGCGCCAGCGCGCGCATGGGAGGCGGTCTGCTTCCGCTGGGCGTTCGCAGATCCTGCGCCTGATAGGGCGGCCCGACGTTGCACGGGATGTGATCGAGGCGCTCATGCTCGAGCGCGGGCTGACCCGCGGTTTTGACCCCGCCGTGGAGCGCGAAGCCAGAGAGGTGAGCAAAGCCGGCGGTGTGTCGCAGGCACGCAGGGACCTGCGCGGGCTAGCCACATTCACGATCGACCCGCACGGCGCACGTGACTATGACGACGCGATCTCCGCCGAGCGTCTTGGCGACGGCACCGCCCGCGTGTGGGTGCACATAGCCGACGTCAGCGCCTATGTGCGCGAAGGGTCGGCACTCGACAGGGAGGCCCACCGGCGAGCCACCAGCGTGTATGTGCCGGGGGCGGTCGAGCCGATGCTCCCGCCGGCGCTCTCAAACGAGGCGTGCTCGCTGATACCGGGCGCCGACCGCCTTGCTTTGACGGTGGAGATGGATCTCGATGGAGCGGCCGTCAAGCGCGTCGCGTTTCATCGCTCGATCATCCGCTCCGACGCACGCCTCACCTACGAGCAGGTCGATGCGATATTCGCTGGAGCCGAAGCCGCCGGCGAGCCGTGGGGTAGCGCGCTCGCCATAGCCCGCGAGGTGGCGGCCGCGCTTCAAGACGCGCGCCTTCGGCGTGGCGCTTTGACACTCGACTCGCCCGAGCCCGAATTCAGCTTCGACCCGGACGGAAACGTCGGCGACATCCAGATCCGTCAGCAGACCGAGTCTCACAGGGTTATCGAGCATCTCATGATCGCCGCCAACGAAGCAGTCGCGAGGATGCTAGAGCAGCACAAAACGCCCTGCCTTTACCGGGTGCACGAGCGCCCCGACCCTGAGCGGGTCGCCCGCCTGGTGGAGCAGCTGGCGGCGCTTGAGGTGCCCACGCCACCGCTGCCGGAACACATGTCCTCCTCGCAGGCGGCGGAGCTGCTCGGCGAGATCTCACAGCAGGTTGAGCGACACATCGAGCGTGTCCTCGCGCGCGCAAGCGCGGCTGGCTCGCAGGCTCCCTTGAGCGGTGGGCGGCTCGCCCTCACCTCGCTGGTGCTGCGGTCTCTGAAGCAGGCCTATTACTCGCCTCGCAACATCGGGCACGCCGGCCTGTCCTCCTCCTGTTACTGCCACTTCACCTCACCCATCCGCCGCTACCCCGATCTCGTCTGTCACCGGGCGTTGCTGCGGGCGATCGGCCAGGACGGCGAGCTACGGCGCAGCGTGAGCCTGGTGGAGCTGGGGGAGTGGACCTCTGAGCGGGAGCGTTACGCGATGACGATCGAGCGTGACGCCGATGACGTTGCGCGCTGCTTCTCGCTGCAGCAATTGCTCTACAGGGAGGGATGGGAGCAGACTTTCGCGGGTGAGATCACGGGCCTGATCTCCGCTGGTGCGTTCATCGCATTCGCCCCCGCTGCCCAGGGGCTGACGAGCGCGCCCCAAGTCGGGGTCTATGAGGGAATGCTGGCGGTCAGGCGCCTATCGGGTACGTCCGGCGGCGGCCCCGCGCAGAAGGCCGGTGTCTCGGCAGGGCGCTCCCACCGACATCTCCAAACACCCACCCAGACGTATGCGGGCAGAGAGTGGTGGGAGCTCGACGAGCACTCGACCACCTTGCGCGCTAGCCGCTCGGGCGCGGCGTTGCGGCTCGGCGATCCGATCGAGGTTCAGGTCGTGGGTGTCGAGCCAGCCCGCGGGCGTGTGGATCTCGCGCCCGGCGGTTAGGCTCAGTAAGCGATGGCGAAGACCAAGAAGCGCAAGATTGGCGCAGGCGACGTCGCCTCTAACCGGTACGCGTCCTACCGCTATGAGCTGAGTGATCGGTTGGAGTGCGGCGTGGTGTTGAGCGGGACCGAGGTGAAGGCGCTGCGCGCTTCAGGCGCCCAGCTGAAGGACGGCTACGCGGCGATCCGTGACGGCGAGTTGTGGCTTCACTCCGTTCACATTCCGCCCTATCTTCCCGCTTCACGCGAAAACCACGACCCGGAGCGCGACCGCAAGTTGCTGGTGCACCGGGGCGAGCTCGAGCGGATCGCCGCGCAAGTGCACGAGCGTGGACTGACGCTCGTGCCCACACGCATCTACTTCTCTGGCCCTCGCGCCAAGGTCGAGATCGCGTTGGCGCGCGGCAAGAACCTCTACGACAAGCGTGAGTCGATTCGCGAGCGCGAAACCAAGCGCGACATGGAACGAGGACTGCGGGAAGCCTCGCGTTGACCAGGCGCTTTGCGGGCGACATCGCGTGAGCTTTGATCCCGTCGTTAGGGCCTGACTGGTCATCGACCAGTTCGCAGATCAGATCGCCTTCGTGATCGGTTCGGCGCGAGTGGGCGAATCCGACGATGTGACCTACAGCGAGCGGAAGCTGTGCCCGGCGCTCGAGAGGATATGAGTAGCGTCCATGCCTATGACGAGTGCGACTATAAGCGCCAGATAGAGCGCACCTATCGCGATCCGGCTACGCCGCGGAACACGGTAATACGCCGCCGACTCGAGCGAGCGGGATCGCAGCTGACGCCAGCGTCGCGGCATGTCCACCAGCGCTAGCACGATGAACAGGAGCAGGAAGGGATTACCAAACCAGACCGCCAGCGCGATCAGGCCGGCGATCCCAGCAAACCACATCATTGGTGCCACTGCGGCCATCGCGCGGCCTCCGTCGAACGGAACGACGGGGATCAGGTTGAACAGGTTCAGGAAGAACCCGAAGTAGGCGAGCGCCAACAGCAGATCGCTGTGCACGAGCGCTCCCGCAACTGCGACAACCGCGGCGCCGAGCGTGCCAAGCAGCGGTCCGGCGAGCCCCACCCGAGCCTCGGCAAGCGCGTTCTCGCCGAGCGACTTGGAGAAGATCGCGGCGCCCATGAACGGGATGAACATCGGCGCGCTCGCTTTGATCCCTTCGCGACGCAGAGCGAACACATGCCCCATCTCGTGCACGAACAGCAGGGCCACGAGCCCAGCCGCAAACCGCCATCCCCAAAGCAGCGAGTAGCCGGCGATCGACACAAACGCCGTTCCCGCTGTAGCCAGCAGCTTCAGCTTCGGCAGCACCAAGAGGCCCGCCTTCAGGTAAGAGGCAAACTTGGCCGCCACCGCGCCGACCGCGGCGAGTGCGCCTCCGATCCGCCGCAGCAACGTCCTGCGTCGCTCCGCGAAAGGGTCTCCGTCGCTACCACCATCAGACGGGTAGGTAGCGATCACAGGCGCCGGAACCCGACCCTCGTGGTCTGAGCCACCGCCAACCGGCCGTGGCCAGGGGACCTCGCTGTCCATGTCCCCATTGTGGCAGCTCCTGAGGCATGGACGAGATGGGCGATTTTTCCGCAAGAAGCGGGTTGTGGCGGCGACAGGTATTGCAATCGCGCGAGGGCGCGTGTACGTTGAACTTAGACGCGGAACCGAGCCGCAAAGAGCGAGGCCACTAGAGGTGTAAGGCCGCGCCGCCTGAACTGGAGAGCTCTCGGGCTCAAAGGCCAGGTTCCTCAAGCGGCCCGGGACCGCGTCGACTTTTTGCTAAGCCCAAATCGATCGCCTCGTGGTTCCATAGCCTGTTGCTATGGCTTTTGAGGTCCTTAGGGCTAAAATGATTAGAGCACCCAGGGGACGACAGGCTTCGACGCGGTTGGCTCGTGTGGGTGGTTGCGAGTCGAGGTCCCGGGCGGCCTCGTAAAACACCCGGGAAAACAATAAGTGCGGACTCTCACGAGTACGCCCTCGCTGCCTGATTAGAAACCAGGCGTGAGGTCTTGAGCCCCGTTCGCCTGCGGCGGGGATCCTCGGGATCAGAAAGCAGGCTCACCCGGCGCGGTCTGCCTCCGCCAAACCGGGGAAAGCTAAGGAGGCTGGTTTTCCGCAACCCGGCCGGCTAGGCGAGCGGGAGACGAGACCAGAGAGCCGGCTACGCTCGTAGACACCATTCTCACGCAATCGCGGACGCGGGTTCGATTCCCGCCGTCTCCATTGCTACCCGACGTGTGAACCCTGGCCCACCAGAAGGGTCAGGACAGGGGGAATCGGACTAGCGCGATGTCCGGATCGCCTGCGGGCCGCTGCTTGGGAACCTCAGTGCTGGCGCCAGTCAATCAAGCGTTTGCCTTGTCGGCATACCGCTGTCGGGCCGCTTGTCGGGATACCCCGAGCGCCAGCGCTATGTGATTCCACGATCTACCGTGTGCCCGGGCGAGGACGACTGCCTCCCGCAAGCGGACATCGTCTGCCCTTGCCGCCTCAGCCGCCGCTGCTATCTCGCGAAGGTCATTGGTATCTTCGACTTCGGCGGTGGCCGGGTCAATTGAGTCGGCGAGTCGCTCGAACCGTCGAGCGGCCTGCTCGATTTCCTTATCCGTGTGTCGGGTCATTGGTCACCTCATTCGAGGAATCTGTGGAACTTGGGTCGTAGGGACTGGGCATGGATGACGACTGGATCATCGCCCTCGAGATCGAGTACGCCGATCTCAAGTAGTGCTCCGTCGGACGCCGGTCCGATGAGCATCACCAAGTCATCATCGAAAAGTACGCGTCGCATGGCGTTGCGAACGGCGTGCCATATGTCCGCATCGATAACGCCGTGCTTTCGCGCTGGCTCACCGATACGCATCTAGACAATATAGCTTGTCTAGTCGATGGGACCATCGACTAGACGTTAGGAAGCTTTGGTTGGAGCTGCCCGCAAAGGCCAGCCCAACAGACCTCAAGCTCGCCCTCGCTTGGCGTCCGACAGCGCTTGGCGCAAGTGTCCACTGATTTTGGCTTTGTAAAGCCAAAATCATCTACGATATGTGATCCTTCTGTCCGTCATACATGCTATCCTTCTGTGTATGACGATGCTCAGCTTTCGCGTGTCGGATGACGAGGCTGCTGAGATTCAACGCTGGGCGGAAGCGCTCGGGATAGACCGCTCGGAGATTCTTCGCGACGCTCTTCACCGGCATCTCGTCGGTTTGAGTGGGGAGCACGATGCCGAGGTGTGGGAGCGAATCCCCCTAATGGACTCCGAGCGCTCGCTCGAGGATATTGCCGATTGGGGGCCAGCGGAGGATTGGGCGGACTGGGGCGATGCAGCGGGGTGAGATCTGGTTTGCCGCCACTCCAGGTGGAGACCGACCGGTGCTGGTATTGACTCGTGATCCGGTGGCCGACCGCATCGGATCTGTTGTGGTGGCTGCTCTGACGAGGACCCATCGCGGTGTGGTGTCAGATCTCGAACTGACGCCGAGCGACGACGGTGTTCCTACCTCATGCGTCGTAAACTTCGACAACATCCATACCGTGCCCCGTGCATCCTTCAGGCGTCGCGTCACGTTGCTCTCGACTCCCCGTATGGCGCAGGTATGTCGGACGCTGAGAAACGCCGTCGGCTGCTGAGTAGAGGAGCGAATCATCGGGACGTGGCAAGCGCCCGCCGCAAGCACTCGACTCGGGCTTGACGGTTTTGTCTTCGCCCACGAGCGTCCACTATCTGCTCAACGTTCGAACCCCCGGCGGGATTCGAGTTTCGTCCCAGATGCTCCATTGGCTCAGATGTAAGAGGTTTGCATGACGGCTGCAAGCCGACGCGAGGCTGCTTATCGGACCAAATGAGACGGCTACGGTTGCGGTGTTGATGGAGAATCAACCAGCGCCTTCTGTTTCAGGGTTCGCGTCGCGTGACGGTGTCGATCCTGTCGATTGATCGATCGAAAGACAGCACTTCACGTACGCCGGTCGTCTCGGCTTGGGCTACGAGGTAGGCCTCGACGAAGTCCAGTCGGTTGGTCTCGTATACCTCCAGCGCCCGCAACAGCGTGGAGGAGTCAAGTGTCTTGATGGATGGCAGTGAGATCGCAGACCGCATCAGTTCGGCTACATGTGAGCGCTCGACTTCGTAGAAAGACTCCAGCACGTAAACGCACTCTGCGAGCACCAGGTCTGTCAATAGGTACTCCTCGTCTTCCCGGGCGAGCGCGGCCGTCGCGCGGGAAGCCATCTCAGGCGGGTCGCCCGTTAGATGGCGAACCAGGATATTGGTGTCCAGGAAGACTGTCAGTGACTCCGCCTAGCGCGCTCGCTGCGGCTGCGACGCAGCACCTCGTCCCATGGCGTTCCCCGCTTGCTGGCTGGGACGGTCACCGACCCGGCGAGGCCGAGGAAATCGGGCGTCTTCGCGATAGTCGCCCGCGAGCGCTGAACGCGGAACAGCAACTCGTCTCCCTCACGCAGTTCGAGCGCGTCGCGTACGCTCTTCGGGATCGTCACCTGGCCCTTCGATGTGACCTTAGCGCGAGTATCCACGGCTTCTCCTTACCTTTTAAATACAAGTAAGGACAGCTTAGCTAGGCGACAACACAATCAAAGCGAGACAAGCCCGATCGCCGTTGGCTTTACCGTTGCCGCCGATCGGCGAGCACTGTGCGCAATGCCTGCTCGGGCTCGCCTTGTGCGATCACTCCTTCGAGCTGCTCGTCGCCGGGCTCGCGGCGCTCGTCGGCATTCGCGTGGGCGTTGCTTGGAATATGCCGCCTACGTCGGGGGGTATCGACGGATCCCGCAAGTATGGTACAATATTTGGTACCAGTGAAAGGAGATGGCGGTGGCGATCACGGCTAGCGAGGCACGCCGAGGGCTGTTCCCGCTGATCGAGAAGGTCAACGACGATCGGGCGGCGATCGAGATCACGTCCAAGCGCGGCAATGCCGTGCTCATGTCGGCCGACGAGTACGCAGCGTGGCACGAGACGGCGTACCTGTTCCGCTCGCCGGCCAACGCGCGGCGCCTGCTCGATGCTGCTGAGGCGGCCGAGCGCGGCGAGGCGGCCGAGCGCCCACTCGACCGCGCGTGAGGCTGGTCTTCACGCCGCAGGGCTGGGAGGACTACACATACTGGCAGCGGGCAGATCGCGCGATAGTGAGACGCATCAACCGCCTGCTCGACGACGCTCTACGCGATCCGACGGGCGGAATCGGTAAGCCTGAGCCGCTCAAGTACGGGATCGCCGGGGCCTGGTCGCGACGGATTACCGAGGAGCACCGGCTGGTGTACCAGGTGCTCGATGCCGACCTCGTGGTCCTACAGGCCCGCTACCACTATTAGAAGTGAGAGCTACGAAGCGAGGTAGCCAGAGAAGGGGCTCCCGGGGAGGTCGAGTGGTGGGTTTCTGCTACGTTGCCGGGCAGCGGTCGACATTCGGCCGCGAGGTCAGCTCGCTTGAGTTTCGCTAGGTGCGGTTCGGGTCAGCAACAGCCTCCCAAAACCGCAGGCGCCAGCGGGCGCCGTCAGGAGCAGTACATGTCTAAGCAGTCCTTCGCCGATCTCGGCGTCTCAAGCGCCGTGTGCGGCGCCCTATCGCGCCGTGGCGTAACGGCGCCGTTCCCGGTCCAGCGGCTCGTCCTCGAGGATGTGCTTGCTGGGCGGGATGTCCTTGTCAAGTCGCCGACCGGCTCGGGCAAGACGCTCGCGTTCGCTATCCCGCTGGCGGAGCGCCTCGACGCTCGCGGGCCGACGCCTGCTGCGCTGGTGCTGGCTCCCACACGAGAGCTCGCATGCCAGATCCTCGTCGAGACGAAGGACCTCGCCGCCGCGAAGGGGCTGCGGGCGGCGGCGGTCTACGGGGGCGTCGGGCTCGCCGCGCAGGCTGAGCGGGCGGCGCGGGCGCATCTGCTCGTCGCGACACCGGGCCGTCTCGAGGACCTGCTGGCGCGCGGTGCGCTCACGCTCGAGCAGATTCAGATCCTCGTACTCGACGAGGCCGACCGGATGCTCGACATGGGATTCCGCCCCGCCATCGACAGGATCGCCGGCGCGTGTCCGTCAGGGCGCCAGACGCTGTTCTTCTCGGCTACGCTCGAGGGTATCGCCGGCGAGCTGGCGGGCCGCTACACGTCTGGGGCGGTCGCCCACGAACATGGAGAGCCCGGGCGGTATGAAACCGACCGGGTGGAGCACCGCTTCGTCGCCGTGCGTGACGAGCATCGCTTCGCGGCCCTGGTCGAGGAGCTGAACGGCGAGCGCGACAGGGCGATCGTGTTCGTCCGCACCAAGCGCGGCGCGGATCGCCTCGTCAAGCGGCTTGACGCCCACGGGCTGAACGCGGTAGCGATTCACGGTAACAAGTCCCAGGGTCAGCGAGACCGGGCTCTGTCCAGCTTCCAACGTGGCCGGGTCAACACGCTTGTCGCCACCGACCTCGCCGCCCGAGGGATCGATGTCGACGGGGTCTCTCACGTGATCAACTTCGATCCCCCTGCCGATCATCAGGCGTACATCCACCGCATTGGGCGGACGGGGCGCGCTGGTGAGCGTGGTGTTGGGGTGACCCTCGTCGGGGCTGGTGAGCGCCACGAGATGCGTCAACTCGCTCGTCGGCTGGGATTGAGCTACGGGCTGGGCGGCGCCGAGGGTCACGATCACGCGCAGGCTCCGCGCCGTTCGGGCCGACCGTCTCAGCGCCGCCGTCGGACAAGCGTGTCGAGATGACGTGCAGGCCGACAGGCTGCCGTCTTTAGCTATTTATCTGAGGGAAGTAGTCAGAGCTAGGAGTATCCAGCGCAGGCGCGGCGGACGCCGGGTTTGCGCTGGCGTCCGGCCCGTCCCGTTGGTTTGAGAGACGAGAGTCTTTCATGGAGCAGACGGTCGCTAACGGCCCACGAGGCGCCTGGCGGAATCGTGTGGCGCCTGCCGGGCTGACAGAGGCCGGGTGGTCGCCGTATCCGTTTCTGCTCTTTACCTAGGCTTCGCGCCGGGGCACGGCCGAAACAGCGAGCCCCGCTAGCCCGATGACGAGGAGAACGAGTGGCCAGCCCACCATGTCGCCAGTTGGTTGCCGTTCGGCCTCAAGTCTCGTTATCTGCGCTGCGACGCTGAGTATGAATGCCAATAGGCCAGCTCCACCGACGTAGCCGAGGCCGCGTATCCGCGCACGTGATCCGATCCACACCAAGATCAGTGAGACGATCAGCAGATACACGTCCCAGCCGAAATGTTGAAGACCGCTCACATGGGGGGTCAACGGATGAGCCGGTGAATGAGGAGAAAGCATGTGCGCGCGTATGTGGCTTGGCATTCCTCTAGGGACGATTCGGGCACGCGCACCGATCGGACGTGGAGCTTCGGTGAGTGTTCGGTTCAGGCGGCCGAACGAGCTGGCGAAACCGCCAACTATCACGCCCAGCACGCCGGCTGCGACAGCCGCTACTCCACCAGTCGTGGCGACCTCACCCGCTCCGATCGCTTTGGCCCGCGCAAGCCAGGCCGAGGCACATAGCAGCAGCACGGCCCCAGCCAGGAGGAGCCAGCGAGTGGTGTCCCCCGAGGGGTGGCCGAGGATCTTCTGCCAGAGATATAGCCAGGCCACGAGCAGCGAGAGCCCAGCAAGCAGAGCTCCATAGGTGACGCGGGCTCGCGCGGTCACGAAGGTAGCGAGCAGACCTGTGAGCGCGAAGACAGCGGCCGCATAGAGGGGATCGCCGGCCGCGCCAATCCACCCCAGAAACTGGAAGAACACGACTGGCCACAGCAGGATCGATGTCACGCCGAGTACCGTCTGCGAGGAGCGGGCCGCCTCGCCGAGCTGTCGCTTGCGCGCGCCAAGCAGCGTTAGGAGATAAAGAGAGACGGCCGGCACGAGCACCACCAGCAGACGCGAAAAGCCGCCCCATTCGTGGTGGCCGACCTTGCGCAGGAACAAGATAACGGCGCCGAGAGCGAAGAGCAGGCCACCGAGGCTCCTTGAGAGGCCGGCTATGTCGCGCCTCGCGAAATGCACGGCTACACGATAATCGTCCTGCGGACAGGTTCCGTGCGCGCAAGTTACCCTCCGGGTGGTTCGGTCGACGAGGACGATCTGCAAGTGATGAAGCCCATCTCTGTCCCGTTAACTCGAAAAGGTGGAGCCTCATGAGTTTGGGCGGATGGCTGGGCAAAACTGTCCTGAAACGCATTGAATCCATCCCCGCGATACAGGAGCAGATGGCGCGTTCAGAGCGGACCAGGCCTGTCGTGCACGCGGTGCGTAGCGCGGCTTACGGCCGGCTCGACGACGCTGCGGCTAAGGCCAAGTTGCGTGAGGAGCTCCTCAGGCTGAAAATCGACCTCGAGGTCCTAAAGGAGGCCCTCGACCACTACAACAGGCAGGACCAGTACATAGACGATCGCTCCTACCGGCTGCTGCAGGCCGCCGTCAGCGATGCCGCAGTCGAACCGCCACCAGCCGGGCGAGCCGAGTTCTATGCGCAGGAAGAGGAGCTCGGCAGGATGCCACTGGAAAGCGCGTTTCGCAGGCTCGCCGAGCTCGAGCCTGCTCTGCTTGAGCTCGAGCCGCAAGCGCGAGGGCTGGCCGAGGAGAGCGGCCCAGATCGATGCGGCCTACCGGAACGGCTGAGACGACGCTTGGGAGAGCTCGTGGGCGGCGGCGCGAGATCCGACCACGAGCTCCTACGCGGTTCGCTCGCTACGAGCATCGTCCACCAATACCTCGAGGTCTGCGCTGGCAATGGGGTCTTCCCGCCGCCGGATATCGCGTATTTCGACAGTCCGATAAAGCACTTCGTCATGACCGGCGTACTGTTCGGCCGAAGGCGCGCAGGGGAACGCAGCCGATGAGGGTCTGCTCGCGGCTCGCGAGCGACGATGCCCGGCCAGAGATCCTTATCGCGCCTGAAGGGCGGCTCAGGCGCTCAGTCAGGCGGCCGCGAAGTGCTTACGCGTATCGCGGAAAAGGCTGCGCGCAACCATGGCGTTGACCGGCGCCGCCGCCCGAGCGAACGGTGCAAGCTCGGCGGCGATAGTCCAAGTGAATCGACAGGAGCTCTCGGACACTGGCTCCACCAGGTAATCCTCTGCGAACCTACGGTACCCGGGTAGGCTGGCTCGTTCGACGCCAAAGGACTGCCGACGGCCCTCCTCCCAGCGGAAGAACTGCTCATAGAGCACGAGGGCACCACCGAGCGCCCATGCTGTGCGGGTGGTGCCAACCCCAAACGGCGGTGGGGACGTCCATTCGGTGAGCTTCACGAGCCTGCACCATGCGAACGGGCTCTCCCCGGTCAACCTGGCCCACAGCGCCTCCGCGGAAAGCGGAATGCTCATCACGTCCCGAAAGCGCATAGGCGCCGACTCAAAGAACGACTCGTGGATCGGCGAGAGCGCGACCGTCATCTGAGGCAGGAGCATATGCGCTGAGGATCTCCGCAGTCGGCCCAGGCCTACGTTGTAGGCGCAACTTCCCATGTTGGGATATGTTGAGAGGAGGTTAGGAACGCTAACCCAACCGCGGAAGAGTCATCGCCGGGAGGGACGCCCGCGAGCTCCGTGGTTCTAGCGCGGTCGATCCGAGCAACCCCGAGAGTGAACGTCATCAGAGATGAGTGCTGTACCTAAATCCCTATCCACGCGCCCGCGACGGTGGAGCATGGCTGTCGCGTCTGCGGGCACTCTCGCGCTCGCGAGCTTTGGCGGACAGTATGTGCTTGCCCACCGCACGAACAGGGTCTCTGCATCGAAGCCGGGTATCCCGCGCTGCGTGCCGACGAAGCTGAACGGCTCGGCGCTACTCACCGGGACGACCCTCACGGTGTCGCCGCTACCCGGCTCATACGACGCCTCACCACGCACGCAGATCAGTCTGCTCGGCGCGGCGCCGTCGGCGATCTCGGGCATAACCGTCAGCGGCACGCAAACCGGCGAGCACGACGGGCACCTGAAGGCCTACTCCCAAGGCGATGGCGCCAGCTTCCTCCCATCAACGCCCTTCGCCCCCGGGGAGACAGTGACGGTGACGGGCACCCAGCAAAGAGCCGGCGTCCCGGCTCATTTCACGTTTCAGTTCACCGTCTCGTTTTCCGACGAGCTGCCGTACTCGGCGCCGAGCGCTAAACCCAAAGCCAATCCCGGGGAAGTGGTTAGCTTCCACTCGCAGCCGGGGGTGCTGGCGCCAGCGATCAGCGTGGTGGACTCCTCTGGTCAGCAGGCCGCCGGCTACATATTTGCCGCGCCCTACTCGGGCCCCAGCGCCGATGGCCCGATCATCTTCGACGACACCGGCAACCTTGTGTGGTTTCACCCGATGCCGAGTGGCACCGAGGCCGCGAACCTGCAGGTGCAAAGCTATGAGGGCAAGCCCGTGCTGAGCTGGTGGCAGGGCTACATTCCGCCACAGGGCTTCGGCGAGGGGGAAGAGATAGTCGCTGACTCCTCCTACCGCACACTGCTTCGCATACATGCCGGCAACGGCTATCGCGCGGATCTGCACGATTTTCACCTCTCGGGTGACCACACGGCCCTGCTGACGGTGTTCAATCCCGTTCGCTGCAGCCTCGCTCCGGTCGGCGGCACGCCTCACGGCGCGGTCACCGACGGCGTTTTCCAGGAAATCGACGTCAAGACAGGGCTGGTGCGGCGCGAGTGGCACAGCGTGGATCACGTCGGACTCTCACAGTCGCTGGCGTCGGGAAAGTCGAGCAGCGATGCCTGGCCGTTTGACTACTTCCACATCAATACGATCGAACGCCGCCGCGACGGGAGCTTTCTCATCTCTGCCCGCAACACCTCAGCTCTCTACTTCATCGACCCAGCCAGCGGCCAGATCTCGTTGCAGATAGGCGGCACCCACAGCGACGTCGAACTCGGCGCCGGCTCAAGCACCGCCTATCAGCATGACGCGCAGGAACTGCCTAACGGAGAGATCAGCATCTTCGATAACGGCGGGGTGCCGATGGTGCATTCCCAATCGCGGGGCATCGTTATCGCGGTCGACCCGAACCACAAGACCGATACGCTGATTGAGCAATATGAGCATCCGCAGCCGTTGAAGGCGGCCAGCCAGGGCAATCTGCAACTGCTCGGCAATGGCGACTACTTCCTGGGCTGGGGCGCTGAACCCTACTTCTCGGAGTTCACGCCCGCGGGCGCCATGGTCTTTGATGCGCGCCTGCCCGGCCTGACGGAGTCCTATCGCGGCTACCGTTTCCAGTGGAGCGCGGCGCCCGCGTACCGTCCAGCCATCGCCGTCGCTGCTGCCAGCAGCGGGGTGGACGTTTACGCTAGCTGGAACGGCGCGACGAACGTCGCCAGATGGCGAGTGCTGGGGGGCGCGGGCCCGCAACAGCTCAGCCCTCTCGCAGAGGCGGCGCGGGGCGGCTTTGAGACGACCATCGCTCTGTCCTCGAGGCCTGCCTATGTGGCCGTCGAGGCGCTCGACGCCGCGGGTCGCGTGCTGAGCACATCGCGCGCTGTGAGAGGCTGAGCTGCGGTGCCGTGGGCGGACCGTCCGCGGGATAACCGCAACTGCAACCTTGTGTGGGTGTATCAATGTTCCGCGAACACGACGCAAACTAGGAAGGTCTGCTTCGGCGAGGAATAACACGCCGAAGCAGCAGATGAGCTAAACGAATGACAGTCATGGCAACACTCCAAAGGCACCGGCAGCGGCGTCCGCGATGAGGCGAACCGCCGCCCTCGTGCTGCTCGCGTCTCTGCTCTCGGTCACCACCTCAATACAGGCCGACGCGGCGCAAGCCGCGAACCCGACGATTTCGCCCCTCGGCGGCACCCGCGACGCGTCCCCGAGAACGCAGATCAGCTTCCTCGGCGTCCCCGCGCAGGAGATTCACGACATAGCTGTGGTGGGGTCTCGAACCGGACGCCACGAAGGGCGCTTCGAGGCCTACGAAAGCGCCCAAGGGGCGAGCTTTATGCCGAGCAAGCCATTCCAGGAAGGCGAGCGCGTCACCGTCAGCGCGATGATCGGCGCGGCAGCTCGCCCCGTCCACGTCTCGAGCAGCTTTTCCGTGGCTCTCCACGCTCCCTACAGCTTCAAGGCGTCCGCCAGCGCGTCAAGCACAGGCGCGCCGCCCAAGACCACCCAGGCATTCATCTCCGAACCGTCCATCTACCCGACTACGGTCGCGGTCACCGCGCACTCCACACGCGCAGCGCCAGGCGATGTGTTCTTCACGTTCGACCATGGCTACGGCGAGAACGGCGCGATGATCACCGACGGCTCCGGGAGCCTTGTGTGGTTCAAGCCGGTGCCAAAGGGAGATATCGCCATGGACCTGCAGCTCCAGAGCTACGAAGGCAAACAGGCGCTCGTCTGGTGGCAGGGAGGAATCACCAAACTCGGGATTGGTTTTGGTGTGGATGAGGTGTATGACGCGAGTTATCGGCGGGTGGCGGAGGTTAGGGCTGGTAATGGTTACTGGGCGGATTTGCATGATGTGCAGATAACGCCGCAGGGTTCTGCGT
>JANWLE010000119.1 GCA_025451035.1 Solirubrobacteraceae bacterium | reverse complement strand
GCCGGGCGCGCTAGCCAGTAGCCGCCCTTTAGCCCGCGCTGGCTGCGCACGATCCCCGCGCTTCGCAGTTGGGTGAGGATGTTCTCCAGAAAGGAGAGCGGGATCGCCTGCGCTCGCGCTACTTCGTCTACCTTGCGTGGGGAATCTGGGCTGCCGGCGGCGAGCTCGACTACCGCCCGCACTGCATAGTCGGCCTTTGCGGTGACGTGCATAGCCGCATTCTGTCCTATTGCCAGCAAGCTGGCGAACGGTGCACGGGCTGTCGCGATCCCGAAGCTCAATCGAGCAGGGGATCACGTGGGCCAGACGGCCTAGCGCGAGAGCTCGCCCGCGCCTGATTAAGCGTCGCTTTACGCAGCATGGCTAGGTTCACGCTGATCTTTTCGACATTAGTCATCGAGCACGTACCTAAGTGGGAGAGGAATGACGTTTCTAGGTGAGGATCACTCTGTGGTGGGGTTAGTCGTTCGCCTTCTGGTCGCGGGTACGGCCACGACCACCCTGGCAGTTCTGTCAGGCTGCGGCGGCTCCTCGGAAAGCTCTAGCAACAACGTGGCTGGCCGGGCGCGGCACAGCTCCGCCGCCGCGAGCACACGTTCACATCCCTTCTCGTCCTCCGTGGCGAGACCTCGCGTAACGGGCGCGCCGAGATCCACGAGCGGGCGCAGCCGCAGCCCTTCCGCCCCTCAGCAGAGGGGCCATGTCTCGCCGCTCGTCCCCAGAGTCGAGACAGCGGCGATCACCAAACTGGTAGAGAGCTATCACGCTTCTGTGCATGCCGACGATGGCGAAAAAGCATGCGGACTGCTCACCGCAGAAGCCAAGCAGTCGATCACGCTGGGTACTCACAAGAGCTGTGGAGAGATCCTCTCGCGCATGTGCAATCGCACCAAGCAGGAGAAACTCACCTCCCCCTCGGTCAGGGTCACCAACGTCCAGCAGGGCTCGCCAGGCACGCCGTCGAGCACCGCACCGAGCGAGAACACCGTCTCGTTCAGCGTCAAGACGAGCCTAGGCGTCGACATCCAGATACAGGACACCTTCCAGCGCGAACACGGCGCCTGGAGACTCGACAGCAACGGATCGACCTCTTATGCCACCGGCGGAGTCCGGCAGTCTTCGCTGGCCAGCATCAGAAACATCACCAGCTACTGCGTGTGAGCCGATCCGGCCGATCGTCGAAGGTAGATCAAGCCGGCTTGGAATCCGGCCTCGGCTTGGCCGTTCTCGCTACCCCGGCACGACCCAGCGTTTGATGGACGCGATCCAACCGCGCAGAGCCGTGAAGGTCCGCGTGATCCGACCGTTGGCGCCGAGCAGCGCCGTGTTCCAGGTGACGTGCCTGTTTGGCGGCGGCGGCGTCAGCTGATACCAGACGATCTCCTTCACCTGCGGGTGAGCAAAGGCGATGGCGAAGCCTTCGCGGGCGAAACGGGCACGCGTCGACTCAGACATGCGCCTGGTCTGGACATGCCAACCGTACTCGGTCAAATAGACATCCAGCGCATGCCCCTGCGGTGTTCTCAGCGCTCCCACCCGGGCTAGCTGGTCGAGCATGTGGATGAGTCGTGAGAGCGACCCTGTCGTCGCGTCGTCGCGAGTTTTGCCAGGAAACCTGGGCTGCGAGCTCAACGTGTAGGGATGCAGAGCAAACCCGTCCGCTAGGAGTGGTTTGCATCGCCCGGTGGGTTTCATTGCCCTCGTGCGGCACGTCAGCTCTCGCAGGAATCGCAACGGCGGAATCGAGCTCCTCGCGAAACCCATCGGCGCAAGCTCTCCAATCAGCACGAGCGCTTTGGGGTCGACTCTCTTGATCGCCGCGTACGCACCTTCGTAGAGCTGCCGGTAGAGCGGCGCGGATGATCGCATGGGCTCGAGCTGGTCCCACCAGTTCGGCTCGTTCCAGATCGAGTAGGCCTGGATCTGTCCCTGGTAGCGACTCGCGGCACCGGCGGCGAACCTGGCGAAGGCGCTGGCGTTAGGACGGTAGACGCCGCCATGGTGATTTGGTGTCGCAAACGCTGGCGCCGGCCCGGTGAGCTCAAGCTGCACAAAAAAGCCCTGCTTGCGTGCTTGCGCGATGGCGTTGTCGTAGTAGGACCAACCTTCGACGCCTCGTCTGGGGACGACGGTCGACCAGTGCACGGCAATGCGGATCACATCCGCACCGAGCTTTTTCGCCCACAGGTAGCCGCGCTTGGCGGGCATCACATGCCTGACACGCTTACCGTTGTAGTAGGGCAGGTGAACGAACACAGGGTCGTCCTGGACACCGAGCAGCAGCGGGCCGTGCGCCCTAGCGTCGGCGGCACCGACGCTCGCAAAGACCAGACCGGCGAGTAGGGCTGTGGCGGCAGCGCGAAGTCTCATCCCGTTTGATGTTGATGCTTCTGTCTTGCTCGTTGCGGTGGTCAATTTCTTATCTGCCGGCGCGCCGAAAGCAATAGTCGGCCGGCTCCCGTGGGAGGAACAGGCTCGCATGAGCAGGGGAGCTCGCGCGCCGTCTGAGCGGTCCTACGCTTGCGACGCTTGCGCCTTCAACACGCCATACGACAGAGAGTTGCGAGCAAGCCTCCATATGCCAGCTCGACTCTTCCGCGAGGCCCCTAGACGCAGCGGTCAACACCAGTTTAGGATCCCTAGCGTGGGAAAGGATCGGGAGCAGGTCGTGCTGCTGCACGGCTTCACAAGCACGTCCCGCATATGGGACGAGGTCGTCGAGGCTCTTGGCGACGCCTACGACGTGCATGCGCCAGCGGCGCTCGGACACCGCGGCGGGCGGATGCTGCCCAACGGTGAGACCTACACGATCGAGGCCACCACTGACGCGCTGGTCGAGGACTTCGACGCGCTCGGGCTCGAGCGTCCTCACATCGTGGGCAACTCGATGGGCGGCTGGCTCGCCCTCGAGCTCGCTGTACGCAGCCGGGCGGCCTCCGTCTTCGCGCTCTGCCCTGCGGGCTTCTGGGACGGCTCGGACGACCCCTACCAGGCGCATCTGCGGAAGATCTTTGTGCGCACTCGACGCCAGACGCTGCTCAGCCGTCCGCTGCTTGGCATCACCTCCGCTATCCCCGCTGTCCGGCGCTATGCCTTCCGCAACGTGGCGGGTCACGGCAACCGCCTCTCGCGGGAGGCCGTGCTGGAGGCAGCCGCTGGCGTTCTGGAGTGCCGCGCGTACCCTGATTTCCTCGAGGGCCCCCCAAGTGCTGGAGCACGATCTTTCTATGAGGTGGATTGCCCGGTGGCTGTTCGACTGGCCGAGCGCGATCGCTATTTCCCTCCTGAGCGTTACGTCTCGCGGATCGAAAAGCGCGTGCATGGCGCTGAGATGAGCGTGCTACCGGGCCTGGGGCATGTGCCGATGGTCGATGATCCCGGGCTCATCGCCCGAGAAATCGCCGACTGGGTGAATCGATGCAGCCCGCAGGCCGCACAAGCGCATGGCGGCCAGCAGCGGGGCGACCCCGAATAGCCCGAACGGGAGTCGAATCCGTGTTAGCGGACTGAGAACCCGGCGTCCTAGACCACCAGACGATCGGGCCAGACGATCGGGCCACACAAGACGCACATACCAACCAACCGCCCAATGTGCGCTTCACGCATTGGGCCGTGGCGAAGCCTTGACCATATCTCCGACGACGCGTTCGGCCTTCCCGCGGGGGAGCTTCATGTCGTGGCGCAACAGCTTCCACACGAGCAAGTCAGTCGCTACCGTGATCGCCGCTAGCCGTCGCTCTCGCCGCACCCCTCGCAGGCCGTGCAAGAGTGGCGCGAAAGTCGTCTCGGCCCAGTAATGGTGGTAGGCACGGCCCGCGTCGGTCATCTTGCGGATGGCGGGAATACGCTCCTCCTGGGAGAGCATGCGTAGGACAGCATCTCCGTGAGCCTCATAGCGATCAAACAGCACCTTGATGGCCTCCGCAACGCTTGCCGTGGGTGCCGCGGGCCGGTGCGCGAGCTCCTGCTGTCCAAACCACTCATACGTGGCGGTCAAGAGCTCTTCCTTAGCGCCGAAGCGATCGTGCAGGGTCTGTGCGCTGACCCTCGCGTCTGCTGCTATCTCGCGCAACAACACCGCCTCGTATGGGCGTGTAGCGAAATGCCGCCACGCCACCGAGAGGACACGCTCGCGGGTCGCGGCCGCAGCCTGTGCTCTTGCGGTCATCCGATACGGACGCTTTTGGGAGTTTGACAAATTCATTTGATATCGACTAAAGTGAAATTATAGTGCCGATCACCCCATCCCCATCGTGCCGTGCGAACGACGATGAATCGTTTGCCGTCTGACCAGAAAGCGTGAGCATGCGGCCGTTTCGCTCTAGGCACGAGAGATCCTGATGGCCCGCATACTCGCGTATACATCGCCCGGGCGAAGCCATCTCTTCCCGCTCGTCCCCATCCTCGATGAGCTTCACCGTCGAGGCCACAAGATAGTCCTGCGCACGCTAGCTTCCCAGGTCGAGTTGATGCGCACGCGCGGGTTTGACGCAAGCCCCATCGACTCGGCGATAGAGGCGATGGAACACGACGACTGGCAGGTGCGAAACCCACTGCGATCGGTGCACCGAAACGCCAAGGTGTTCTGCGCACGCGCCGAGCACGACGCACCCGACTTGGCCGAGGCAATAGCCAAAACACAGCCTGACGCGCTGATCGTCGACATCAACACCTGGGGTGGCCTGATGGCAGCCGAGGCATGGGATGGCCCATGGGCGACGTTTTGCCCCTACCCACTCGCACTGCGCTCCGTCGATGCGCCTCCGTTCGGCCCAGGTTTTACTCCCGCCCGTGGTCCTCTCGGCCGTACGCGCGACAGGCTCGTTGGACCCCTGGTGTTCGGGGCCGTCGAACGGCGCGTGCGCCCCGCGCTTAGCCGTCTGCGTGAGCAAATGGGCCTTCCACAACTGACGACGGTTGAGGAGTGGTTCAGCAACGCGCCCCTGCTCCTATACATGACTGCCGAGCCATTTGAGTATCCGCGACGCGACTGGCCGGAGAATGTCGTGATGATCGGGCCTTGCGACTGGGATCCCCCAGCTGATCCTCCACAGTGGCTCAGCGAGGTAACCCAGCCGATCGTGCTGGTGGGCACCTCCACCGAGTTCCAGGGCGACGAGCGGCTAATCACGGTTGCTCTCGAGGCGCTCGCGGAGGAGCCAGTCACGGTGGTGGCGACCCTACCCACAGGTGATCTAGATCAGTTCGAGGTGCCGACCAACGCTCGCTTGGAGCGCTTTATCCCGCACCGGCCCGTGCTCGAGCGCGCGGTATGCGCTGTGACGCATGGCGGCATGGGCTCAACCCAGAAGGCGCTGGCGCGAGGCGTCCCGGTGTGCGCGGTGCCGTTTGGACGTGACCAGCTCGAGGTGGCGCGCCGCGTGGAAGTCGCCAAAGCAGGTACCCGGCTCCCCGCCCGTCGCCTGCGCGCCGACCGCCTTCGGGCCAAGGTCAAGCAGGCGATGACCGAGACAGAGGGAGCACGAAGGATCGCGACGGCATTCGCCGCCACAGGCGGAGCCGCCACCGCGGCCAACGCCATCGAGATCCGTCTTCTCAATCAAGCCAATCCGACTGTCTGAGCCAGACCAACAGCTGCTTGTTCAGCTATCGCGCGCCGGCGGCGATAGCCGCCATCCTGCGGGCAGCCTCAGTCGGGTCATCCGCTTTGAACAGCGCGGAGTCCGCGGCTATGACCGTCGCTCCTGCGGCGATGCAGCGTCGACCGGTCTCTTCGTTGACGCCTCCGTCGACTTCGATCTCGACCGGTAGCTCACGCTCGTCGATCATCGCCCGAGCTGCTTCGATCCGTGCTAGCGCCTTATCCAGAAAGGGCTGCCCGGAACGCCCGGGGACGATGCTCATGATCAACACCGAGTCGATCTCGTCGAGCTGGTCCTCGATTACCGCCACTGGCGTGTCCAGCTTGAGCGCGAGTCCCGTCTTGAGAGACCGTTCGCGTGCACGAGAAAGAGCGCGCTGCGCATGCTGACCGCACTCGTAGTGGACCGTCAGAACGTCGGCACCGAAGTCAGCTAGAGCGTCTACGAACTGGTCTGGGGCGGACACCATCAGGTGGCACCGCAACGGCAGGGCGCTCACGCGCTTGAGGTCGCGGACGACCACAGGCGAGAAGGCCAGCGCGGACACGAAGTGGCCATCCATGAAGTCGATATGTATGGCCCCGGCGTAATTCTCGACAAGAGCGATCTGCTCGGCGAGATGCGCCTGATCTGCGTTCAGTGGCGATGGCGCGAGATATCCGCGCATCCCTGAGCGCGAGGCTGTGGACCCTGCGTTGGGGCTGGAGCTCATTTCGCCCGGCAGTCTCCCACAGCAGAGAGGCCGCGTCGCGTAGGCGGTTCATCTCAGTGAGCAGAGCGTAATCAAAGCAGGCGGCAAGCGCCTCGCCGCAGGGGCGCCCGGAGCGCGCTCCGCTTGTCCTTGGATCAACGGCGCGGCAAGACCATGACCTTCACGGCCCGCGCGATGTGTCTGGCTCAATTTTCACTGTTCTTTAGCTAGGCTGATTAGCTTCGCGCGAGCAACCACGGGACAGCGGGAAGAGGGAGCTTCGATATGCGGACACGTGTTGGAACAGTGGCGCTTGTCGCGGTGACTGTCAGCCTGCTCACAGGCTGCGGCGGCTCAGGTGGCTCATCAAGCAGCTCTACCCAACCGACGGGAAGCGCCCCGGCGGCTAACGGCGGCGCGGCTGGCGGCTCGCGCGGACCTGGGGCGGAAACCCCCGGCTCGGGCAAGCCCGCGCAGCTCCCAAACGGGATGATCGCGCGCGTGAATGACACCCCGATCACGACGGCCTCTTACCAGCACTGGCTGGGGATCGCCGCCCCGCCATCGGTAAAGCCGCTGATCACCAACCCCTCTGATTACTCTGCCTGCGCAGCTGCCGTAAAGAGCAGGGAAGCACGCAGCCAACAACTCATGAGAACGAGAGAAGAACAGCTCGCGAAGCTACACAAAGGGCACTCGCAGCTGCTACCAGCCCGTAGTCACTCCCGAACGACCGATGCGCAGCGCAAGCAGCAGTGCGAAGAGCTGTTCAAGGAGGTCAAGCACGAGGCCCTGAGCACACTTATTCAGCGCCTGTGGACGCAGGCCCAGGCCAGCGAACTGGGCGTCAAAGCGAGCGACAGCGAGGTCATGCAGCGGCTGAAGTCACGCAAGGAAGAACAAGCCAGGATCGCGAAGAACCGCAGCTCAACGGAAGGGCTGTTCGCCTCGGAAATGCCCCACTACAGCGAAGCCGACATGGCGGAAACAATCAAGGGCCAGCTACTTGAAACGCAGGTCTACAAGACGATCCGCGAACGATTCGCCAAAGTCGCCTCGGTCAGCCAGGGCAAACTCGAAAAATACTTCAACGAACACAAGCAGATATACGCGCGACCAGAACAGCGCTCTGTGGTGATCGCACAAACCAAAAGCCAAAGCGTCGCTGAAGCGATCGTCAAAGAACACAGCTCGAGCGGGCTGACGGGCGCCGCGAGCAAGCATTCGGCCAGGGCGATGCCGAATGTCTTGGGCTGCGAACACTCAAGTGTTCCGGGCATACGGCTCTCCTCGCTCTACAGCGCGGTCTGTTCTGCCAAGAGCAACACCATCTCTGGTCCAATCAAGATGGCGTCGACCTACTATCTAGTTGAAGTCAAGTCGATAACGCCGGCCAGCCAGCCGAGCTTCGATCAGGCCAAGGAAAGGATCAAGCAGCTGCTGGTATCCGAGAGCCAGGGACAAGCGATCGAGAGATACAACCAAGAAATCAGGGCAAAGCTGAGAGCCCACACTGAATGTGCCGCCGGCTATGTCGTTGAGCTCTGCAGTGAGTACCGCCCACCTGCGCCAGCAAGCAGGGCCCGCCGGTAACGAGCTGGCGAACCTCTCACACGGGTGGAGAGCGGCCAGCGGTCAGCTGTCGTGGACCATTGCGATCCTCCCGCTCAAGGTAGATGAGCCTTCGGCGCAGACAGGCATGTATGGTCGGTGGAATGAGGCTGAACCACATCACTCTGGCCGTGAAAGATGTTGAGCTCTCCGCAGTCTTCTACG
>JANWLE010000118.1 GCA_025451035.1 Solirubrobacteraceae bacterium | reverse complement strand
GTCGCTATCTCGGTTTGCCCGTCCGCTGCAAGCGTCGGCGCGATCAGCTCCTGGTCGCTGTCATAGCGAAGGGTCGCTCCCAGCAACTGCACATGCCCGTTCCCCGCGGGAAGCCCGGGGGCATCAGGCGCCTCGTTCATGCGCGGCTCGCGGTCGAGCAACTGGAAGATGCGCGCGCCCGAGGCGGTGGCGCGCTGGGCAAGGTTGAGCGTCATGCCCAACGAGCGCATCGGGCCGACGAGCATGTTCAGGTAGAAGTAGAAGGCGCTGAACTGGCCGAGCGTGAGGCTTGCGTGGATCACGCGCTCGCCGCCGATCAGCAACACCGCGGTCAGACCAAGCTGCGGCAGGAAGCCGATGATCGGGTTGTAGCGCGCCTCCTGGCGGGTCGCCACCATCGACTGCTCGAACACGCGCGTGGTGCTCTCGCTGAAGCGCCGCAGCTGGCGAGGCTCGCGCGCGAAGGACTTGACGACGCGCACACCGGAGATGTTCTCCTCGGCGTTGGCGGTCAGTTCGCCGATCCGCTGCTGCACCTCCTGTATGGCGGGACGCGCCTTGCGGCCGTAGCGATAGGAGATCACCACGACGAACGGCACCGGTATCAGCGCGATCAGGCCGAGCGAGGGGTTGATGATCATCATCGCCACGCCCGCCAGCAGGATCGTCAGCGCGAACTGCAGGATGAATACGAGCCCATAGCCGAGGAAGAAGCGCACCGCCGCCAAGTCGACGGTGGCGCGCGACATCAGCTGGCCTGTCTGCTGGCGGTCGAAGAAGCCGAGCTCCAGGCGCTGCATGTGGCGGTAGAGCCGGTCGCGCAGGTCGTACTCGATGCCGAGCGAGACGCGGCCGGCGATCATCCGCCGCCAGTAGGTCAGCCCCCAGCGCACGAGCGCGGCGCCGAGGATCGCGGCGGCGATCAGCGCCAGCTTTTCGCGGTCTTCGTTGCGCAGTGCGGCCTGGTGATGAGCGGCGTGACTTGCGCCTTTGTTGATCGCTTCCACCGCCGCGCCGGTCAGACCCGGCAGCAGCACCGTCATCACCATCGCGGCGCTCGCCAGGATCCACGAGATCGCCAAGCCGCGCTTGTAGGGGCGCAGGAATCCAAGCAGTCGGTAGAAGGTGGTCATAGTTGCTTAGTCAACGATTATTGCAACTACGCTCTTGGCGTGCCGTCAGAGTCATCAGAATCCGCCTCCGCGCGGCGCCCGCCCGCCTCAGGCGCCGGGCTGTGCGAGAGCTGCCGCCACCGCCGGCTCGTGCCCAACACGCGCGGGTCGGTCTTCTCGCTGTGCGAGCGCTCGCGAACGGATCCCGACTATCCCCGCTACCCGCGGCTACCGGTGCTCGCCTGCCCCGGCTACGAGCGGCTCGCGCCCTGACGGACCTGACTGGTCGGCCTGCTCGGGCGTGACCGGCGCGGTGGCGCCCTCGGGGGCATAAGAGGAGACGAAGTCTCGCGAGCGCACCAGCGCAAACGCGCCCAGCGCCCCAAGGAGCGCGATGCCGGAGCCGATCTGAAGGATGCTCGTGAATGCGTCCACGAACTGGGCATGGGTGGCGTGCTGCACCGCGGCTTCCCCCGCGGCCCCGCCCCCGCCGCCGAGTTCTGCCTGGAAGATCGCGCCGAGCGCCGCGATGCCGGTTGCGATGCCGACCTGGCGGAAGGTGGAGTTGGCGCCGGAGGCCATGCCGCTGCGCGCCGGCGGCACGACGCCGACGGCGGCGGAGGCAAGCGGCGGGTTGATCAGACCGACGCCGATGCCCTGCAGCACGAAACCGGGAATCAGCGCCGTCCAACCGGATGTCGGGGTGATCAGCGTCATCGCCAGCAGGCCACCGGAGACGAACAGCAGTCCCACCCCGAGCAGCAGGCGGATCGGCACGCGCACACTGAGCTTGCCCGATATCGGCGCGACGAAGAACATCAACAGCGTCGTCGGTAGGAAGCGCAGGCCCGCCTGCAGCGGGCTGTAGTGCAGCACGTCCTGGATGTACAGCGTCAGGTACAGGAACATCGCGAACGCCGAGCTGGACAGTGTGAAGGCGACGAGGTTGGCGCCGACGAACGCCGGAACTTTGAACAGCGACAGGTCGAGCATCGGGCGCTCCTGCAGTCGCTCGGCCACGATGAACAGCGCGAGCAGCACGACCGAGCCGGTGAGCATCGCCACGATCTCGGTCGAGCCCCAGCCGAGACCGTTTCCGCGCACGAGCGCGAACACCAGCAGGAACAGCGCGCCGGAGAAGGTCACGAGGCCCGCCCAGTCCACGCCGGTGGCGTTCGGGTCGCGCGACTCCTGCACCTTGGAGAGCGTCAGCGCCACCGCCGCCACGCCGATCGGGATGTTGACGAAGAAGATCCACTCCCAGCCGATGGCGGAGGTGAGCACCCCGCCGATCAGCGGCCCAGCCGCCACGGCGGCACCGGTGACCGCCCCGAAGACCCCGAAGGCGGTGCCGCGCTCGCGGCCCTGGAAGGCCTGCGCGATCAGGGCCAGCGAGGTCGCGAACATCAGCGCGCCGCCGACGCCCTGCACGCCGCGGGCGAGGTTGAGCATCAGCGGCGTGGTCGAGAGGCCGCACACCGCCGAGGAAGCCGTGAACACGACTAGGCCGGTCGTGAACAGCAGCCGGCGCCCGAACAGGTCGGCCAGCGCGCCGCCTGTCAACAGGAACGCCGCCAGCGTCAGCGAGTAAGCGTCGACCACCCACTGCAGGTCCTGGAAATCGGAGTGCAGCGCGTGCTGGATCGAGGGCAGCGCCACGTTGACGACCGTGATGTCCAGCAGCAGCATGAAGATCGCGACGCTGACGGCGATCAGTGTCCACCACTTGCGCTCCAGCTCCATCATCTGACCCTAGCGACGATCACGCGATCTTCCGGTGTTGACGATCACGCGATCGTCCAGTGTTTCCACCCACGCGCCGGCACACCAGGGCGTCCAGATCGGACAGACGCTCAAGCGGGCGCCAACGCATCCAGCTCGCGCAACCGCTCGCGCACGCGGCCGCGCGTGCTCAGCAGCTCCTCGCGCAGCTTTGCGAGCTCGGCGGCGCGGTGTTCGACTAGCTCGAGCTGGCGGTCGATGTGGCCCTGGGCCTGCAGCAGCAGCTCGCGACGGCGCTCGGGATGCACGTCCTCGCGCTGCAGCTCGGCGCGCACGGCCGCCCGCGCCTCCTCTGCCGCCAGCAGGTCCTTCAGCTCCTGCAGGCTCACGCCGAGCAGCTCCTTCAGCCGCATCACCTCGCGCAGCCGCTCGACCTCCTCGGGCGAGTACAGGCGATGGCCGCCGGATGGGCGCTCGGGCGCCTGTGGCAACAGACCCAGCTCCTCGTAGTAGCGGATCGTGCGCGGGGTCGTGCCGGCGAGCTTGGCGACGTCGCCGATCCGCAGTGCTTCGTTACCGGGCCCGCTCATCGGCTGGACACCGGTTCCGCTTGTTCTTGCCGGCCAGCACGCACGACCGGGGCGCGCAAGCGCCCCCCATCCCCATCCAAGATCGGCTGGCTCTCATCGGTGGCGTGGGAGGGACGCAGCAGGCACACGAACGCGCCGAGGATCGAGGTCGCGACCAGCACCCACAACGCCGTGTGCATGTTGGCGATGAAGGGATCGAGCTTCTGCGCAGCCAGGCCGCTGGTGACGCCGGAGAAGACGGCGAACAGCGTCGACTTGGGGATCGAGGAGGTGACGATCGCAAGCACGAAGGCGATCGAGAGCACGGCGCCGGTGTTCTGCAGCAGCGTGCGCGCGCCGGCGGCCACGCCGCGGCGGTTGGCCGGCACGACGCCCATGATCGCCGCTGTGTTCGGCGAGTTGAACATGCCCGAACCGATCCCGACCAGCGCCAGCCAGATCATGCTCTGCCAGTAAGGGCTATGCACGGCAAGCGTCGTCATGCCGGCCAGTCCGGCGGCGGTGACGAGCATCCCGATCGCGGCCAGCGCGCGCGAGCCGTGACGGTCGGCGTAGATACCGGCCAGGGGAGAGGCGACGAGCATGCCCAGCGCCAGCGGCATCAGCTTGATGCCGGCTTCGATCGCGCTGTTGGATTGCGCGCCCTGGAAGTAGAAGACGAACAGGAACATCAGGGCGAAGCGCGCCAACCCGTTTATGAACGCCGCGCCCGTGGCGGCGGCGAACAGGCGGTTGGAGAACATCGTCAGGTCGAGCATCGGCGCGGTGGCGCGCTTCTCGATCAGTACCCACAGCGGCAAGAGCACCACAGCCAGGGCCAGCGAGACGATCACGGTCGTGTTGTCCCAGCCGGACAGCCCGCCCTTTGAGACGCCGAGCACGAGGCCGGTCAGGCCGACCACGAACGTGATCGTGCCGAACAGGTCCAGGCCGCGCACCGTGTCTGGCTTGGCCAGCTCGTGCAGCACCAGCGCGCCCCACAAGGCGCCCGCCAAGGCCAGCGGCACGTTGAACCAAAACACCCAATGCCAGGAGATCTCCACCAGCGCTCCGCCGAGCACCGGGCCGAGCACCAGGCCGACGGCGGCGATCATCGTGTTCGCGCCCATCGCCAGCCCGAGCTGCTCGCGCGGGAAGGCGTCGGTGACGAGTGCCGCGGCGTTGGCGAACAGGAACGCCGAGCCGATCCCCTGCAGCACACGCCAGCAGATCAGCATCGTCGCGTCGGTCGAGAAGCCGGCCCCGAGCGAGGCCAGCGCGAACACGACGAAGCCGCCGACGTAGGCGCGCTTGCGCCCGAACAGGTCGCTCAGGCGGCCCGCTGTCAGCACCAGCACGGTCGCGGCGATCAGGTAGGCGAGGATCACCCACACCAGCGCCAACAGGCTCGCGTGCAGCGAGCGCTCGAGGTTGGGCAGTGCGATGATCAGCGTGCCCGAGTTGGTCGCGGCCAGCAGCATGCCCAAGCTGGTGCAGGAGAGGGCCCACCACTTGTAGTTACGATGGTCGGAGTGGACGCCGATACGCTCTCTATGTGAAGTTGACGTGAACGTAAGGATGAGGATAGCAGGAGCCTGCCGGCTCCTGTGTTTGGCGTGCCCGCTGCTAAAAGGGGTGATGCTCGCGAAACGCAAGCCGACGCAGGACGAGGCGGCTCGCCCAGATGGGAAGACGGAGGAGCAGTGGCGCACCGAGCTGACGCCCGAGCAGTACGAGGTCCTGCGCCGTGCGGGGACCGAGGCGCCCTTCACGGGCGAGTACGTCTACAACAAGGATTCCGGTATGTACCGCTGCGCGGGCTGCGGCGCCGACCTGTTCGGCTCGGACACCAAGTTCGAGTCGGGCACCGGCTGGCCGAGCTTCACCGAGCCGGCCATCGCCGAGGCGGTCGAGCTGCGGCCCGACAACTCGCTGCTGATGCGCCGCACGGAGGTGCTCTGCCGCGCCTGCGGCGGGCACTTGGGGCACGTCTTCGACGATGGGCCTGGGCCCACTGGCCAGCGCTACTGCATCAATTCGGCCGCGCTTGACTTCGCGCCGCAGCCAGACTCCACAGACTCCAAATAGCCGGGCGGTCCACCCGGGTAAGCTGACGCGGCAATGGTGATGCAGGAACAGTCCACGCGGCTGGCCCAGCCGCTGCAATGGACGCGGGCAGGGCGCTTGGCGGTGATCGTCACCGTGCTTGTGCTGGCGCTCGGCACGGTCGTGGCGGTGATCGCCTCGACCGGCAAAGAAACGCTTGCCCCCGGCTGCATCCAGGTGACCTTCGCCAGCACGCTCGGCGCGGCAGTCGTGCATCCCTGTGGCGCCCGCGCGCGCGAAGTCTGCGCCAAGCCCGCGGATAATCCCGGACTGGCCGAACACGGCAAACTGCGCGACGCCTGCCGGCGCGCGGGGCTGCCCTACGCCAGCGGTTAGACAGATGTCGAAAGGGGGCGGCCGATGGTTGGCCACGGCTCCCTGGCGTCCCGCCGGCTCACAGGATTTGATGCAGCCGCAGGGTTGTTGCTTGCGTCCGCACCCGCGGCCGCGGGCGTAAAGGCAGAACTACAGACAGACAGGAATGGAGGCGTATGTCCATCTTGGCAACAGCTGAATGGCTCGCATACCCATCGTGGCTCAACCCGGGCGATAACGCCTGGCAGATGACGGCGGCGACGCTCGTCGGTCTGATGAGCGTCCCGGGACTTGCGGTGCTCTACGGCGGTGTGATGCAGAAGCGCTGGTCGGTCAACAGCATGATGCTCACGTTCGTCGCATT
>JANWLE010000117.1 GCA_025451035.1 Solirubrobacteraceae bacterium | reverse complement strand
GCGAGGTGTGGGACGTGCTCGAGGAGGTCATCCACGAGCACCCGGTGCTGCTCAACCGCGCGCCGACGCTTCACCGCCTGGGCATCCAGGCGTTCGAACCGCTACTGGTCGAGGGCAAGGCGATCCAGGTGCACCCGCTGGTGTGCCACGCCTTCAACGCCGACTTCGACGGCGACCAGATGGCCGTGCACCTGCCGCTCTCCGCGGAGGCGCAGGCGGAGGCGCGCATCCTGATGCTGTCCTCCAACAACATCCTCTCGCCCGCTCACGGCGCGCCGCTGGCGACCCCGACGCAGGACATGATCCTCGGGGCCTACTACCTCACCTACGGGCCGGAAGCGGACGAGCTCGCCAAGATCGACCGCGCTACCCACGATCCGCGCCCGCATGTGTTCCGTACCGCCCAGGAGGCCGAGCTCTCCTACGAGGCGGGTGTCGTGAAGCTGCACGACATCGCCGAGTTCCGCCCGCTCGGGCGCGAGGGTGGGCACGTGCTGAGCACCGTGGGGCGGATCATCTACAACGACCGCATCGAGCGGGCGCTGGTCGAGGCCGTCGGCGACGAGTTCGACGCCGCCAAGTACGTGTTCGTCAACCAGTCGATGAAGAAGCGCGACACCACACGCGTGATCGAGGCGCTCGTGCAGACCCACGGCGCGAGCACGATCTCGCTGGTGCTGGACGCGTTCAAGGACCTCGGCTTCAAGTACGCCACGCAGGCCGGCATCACGATCTCCAAGAACGACGTCGTGATCCCGCCGAACAAGCAGGAGATCCTCGACAAGTACCAGCACGAGGTGACCGAGATCTCAGACCAGTACGACATGGGTCTGATCACCCAGGAAGAGCGTCACGAGGCGGTCGTGGACAAGTGGAACGCCGCCACCGACGAGGTCGCGGAGGCGATGATCGAGAACCTCGACATCCTCAACCCGATCTTCATGATGGCTAGCTCCGGCGCGCGCGGGTCGTTCAAGCAGATCCGCCAGCTCGCCGGGATGCGAGGCCTGATGGCGAACCCGAAGGGTGAAATCATCGAGCGGCCGATCAAGTCCAACTTCATGGAGGGACTGTCGGTGCTGGAGTACTTCATCTCCACGCACGGCGCCAGAAAGGGCTTGGCGGACACCGCGCTGCGCACCGCCGACTCCGGCTACCTGACCCGTCGTCTGGTGGACGTCGCGCAGGACGTGATCATCCGCGAGGCCGACTGCGGCACCGAGGAGCACCTCGACTCGCCGTTGTTCAAGGCTGACGGCGAGCCCAACGAGAACGTGATCGGGCGAATCGCCGCGCAGCAGATCAAGACCAAGCGCGGGCGCGTGCTGGCGGAGCAGGGCGCCGAAATCGGGCGCGTTGAATTCGCCGACATAGTGGGAGCGTTCTCAGACGACCACGAGAAGGGCACGCGCGTCACCGTGCCGGTGCGCTCGGTGCTGAAGTGCCGTGCCGTCTCCGGGGTCTGCCAGGCCTGCTACGGCCGCGCGATGGCGACCGGCCAGCTGGCGCAGATCGGCGACGCCGTCGGCATCATCGCGGCGCAGTCGATCGGCGAGCCCGGCACGCAGCTGACGATGCGCACCTTCCACACCGGTGGTGTCGCCGGCGCGGACATCACGCACGGCCTGCCGCGCGTGGTGGAGCTCTTCGAGGCTCGCAAGCCGAAGGGTCTCGCGAAGATCGCAGAGCAGGACGGCGTCGTCTCGATCGAAGAGTCAGAGAAGGCGCTCACGGTCGTGATCACCGACGAGTCAGGAGAAGAGCACCGCTACAGCTTCCCGCGGCGCACGCGCCTGTATGTGATCGAGGGCGAGAAGATCGAGGCGGGCAAGCAGCTCAACGAGGGGTCGCTGTACCCACACGAGCTGCTGGCGATCCGCGGGCGCACCGAGACCGAGCAGTACCTCGTCAAGGAGGTGCAGGAGGTCTACAAGTCTCAAGGCGTGGACATCAACGACAAGCACATCGAGCTGATCGTCCGCCAGATGCTCAAGAAGGTGCGCGTCGACCAGAAGGGCGACACTGCATACCTGCCGGGGCAGTTCGTCGACCGCTTCGAATTCGCGAAGGTCAACCAGGACATCGCCGCCAAAGACGGCGAGACCGCCCAGTACGAGGACATCATCCTCGGCATCACCAAGGCGTCCTTGAACACCGACTCGTTCCTGTCGGCGGCGTCCTTCCAGGAGACGACCAAGGTGCTCACCGACGCGGCGCTCGAGGGCAAGACCGACCGGCTGAACGGCCTGAAGGAGAACGTGATCATCGGCAAGTTGATCCCGGCCGCCACCGGCCTGAAGCGCTACCGGCGGATCGAGATCGAACCGTCCGAACCGCTGCCGCGCGCGATCGACGAGGTCGGTCTGCTCGACGAGGACGAAATTGCCGCCGAGCTCGGGCTCGCCGACGGCGATGGCTTCGGCGACTACGGACGTGAGTTCGACGCCGATCTCGCGTCGCTCGAGAAGATCGGGGCCGGCGACGCTGACCCCGGCTTCGTCGAGGAGCTCGCCGAACTCGAAGTCCCTGAGGACACCGACGAGAAATAGCTAGAAGGGGCACCCGCGGCCGGCCAACGGCCGGCTGCGGGAACCTCTTTCGATGAGATAGTTCTCATCCGCCTGGCGAGACCTGGCGCCCTGAGCGTGTTTTGCTTTGAGGTATGCCCGAGCACGGTGGTATCACGCGCCGGTCGCTGCTCGCCGCTGGCGCCGCGGCGGCGGCCGCTGAGCTAGCGCGCCCCTACACGGCGCTCGCCGCACTGACGAAGCCGTCGCGGCCAGTGCTCACAGAGCGCTACCTGGCGGCGCTCTCCCCGCACGGTGTGACGCTCGAGCTTGACGGCGCCGCGGACCTGCTCGGCGTACAGTGGCGCTCGCCCGAGCGACCCTCGATCCAGCTGCGATTCCGCACCGGCAGCGGGCGCTGGACTCGGTGGGTGTCGGCCACAGGTTGCCTGCAGGCCCACCGCGAACGGTCGCTCGAGGGCGGCGAAGGTGGCGTCGGTGCGCCGGTGTGGACGGGCGGTGCAACCGTCGTGCAGCTGCGCTCGACACCCGCCGCCAGCGACGTTCGGCTTCACGCGGTCGACGTCAGTGCCGGCCTCGGCGCTCGCCGCCGGGCGCTGCTAGAGATGCCGCTCGCGGCCGGCGCGCTTGCGCACGCCGGGCCGCTGCTTCAGGCAGGACCAGGGCAGCCGCCGATCATCGCGCGGCACGTCTGGGCACGCGGCGGCTGTCATCCCAGTGTCGCGCCGGAATACGGCGCGGTGAAGCTAGCGTTCGTGCACCACACCGAGAACCCCAACGGCTACCCGCCCGGCGAGGTGCCGGCGATGCTGCGCGCGATCTACGCCTTTCACCGCTATGTCAACGGTTGGGACGACATCGGCTACAACTTCGTGATCGACCTCTACGGGCGCATCTGGGAGGCGCGTGCGGGCGGCATCGATGAGCCCGTCACCGGCGCGCAGGCGGGCGGCTACAACCTCGTCTCGACCGGCGTGGCGGTGCTCGGCACGTTCATGAGCGTGCCGATCTCCCGCGCCGCGCAAGGCGCGCTGGAGCGGCTGCTCGCGTGGAAGCTCTCGCTGCACGGGGTGCCAGCCAGCGGGCACGTGGAGGTGAGCGTCAACCCGGCGGGCGCCTCCTACAGCCGCTACCCCGCGAACGCCCACGTCTCGCTGCCGCGCGTAGCCGGCCACCGCGACGGCGACTCCACCGACTGCCCCGGCAACGTCCTCTACGGCGAGCTCAAGAAGATCCGCGCGCGCGTGAGCGAAATGGCCGGCAGGGTCGCTGTGGCGACGCTCGCCGCCAGCCAGCCTCCGTCGCCGCAGCCTACGCAAGAACCGCAGGCGCCGAGTGGCGAAACGGTGCTGCTCAGCGGGTCGCTCTCCTACCGGGCAGAACCCATGCCGCTCCCGGTCGCCGGCGCGCCGATCCTGATCCAGGCCCGCAGCGTCGCCGACCGTGGCCAGATCGTGCATGAGCGCACGCTGGCGCAGCTCCTCACCGACGCGAACGGCGATTGGTCGCTGTCCGTGAGCGTCACGCCGGCGGCAAAAGGCGGCGGCGTGACGCTGCGTGTGCTCTGTCCCGGCGGCGCGGGGCTGCCGGTCACCGTCTCCGAACCGCTGCACCTAGCGGGCGCGGTCGCGCTCACCCCCGCCGCGCCGCCGGCAAGCCCACAGCCCAGTCCCCAAGCAGTCGCGCCTCCCGCCGCGTGAGCCCAAGCGCCGGTGTCGTCGCGACGAGCAGCGTCGGCGCCGTCCTGTCGCTGGCCCACTCGTGGCAGGCATCGTTGAACGCGTCATCGATCCACGCCAGCGGACGACCGGTGGCGTAGCGCTCGATCGCGTCGAGCTTCCAGTGCGCCCGCAGCGAGCTGCCGGCTCGCGTGTCGCGGTCGAAGCGCAGGTACGGCAAGACGGGCACGCCCAGCAGGTGGGGGAGGTACTCGTTGGCCTTCTCCTCCCAGCCGCTACACCACACCAGCTCGAACAGGCCAGACAGCGCGAGCAGGTGCTCGCCGGCGGAGCTTGAAAGAAAGTGGGGGATGCCGTCGATTGAGTGGATGCGGCCGGCCACGCTAGACGGCCGCTCAAAGCCGAACAGCGAGATCACCCCGTCGATATCGACCATCAGCAGGGGCTTGAGCGCACCAGCCTCCCGCGCCGCCAAAGGCTGCCCGCGGTCGCTGGCCTGCACAGCCGGTGGTGTTAGAGGCATCTGCCGCATAGTTGTTACGGGGCCATTAAGCATGTCGCCTTTAGGCCCCGCTCAGGTAAGTCCCGGTAATCTGTCTGTGTCGGAGTCGGTCAGTAAAGCAAGTGAGCGCTTGTGCCGAAGTCGTCCTCAATGGGGCGATGCCGGGCCAGAGACGGCCACCGATCCGCCCAACCGGCTCCAACTAATCACCAATGACACTTGATCTAGGCATACTCCTCGCGCTCGCCTGCGCCTTCGTAGCGAACCTCGGCTTCTTCTACAAGTATCGCGGCGCCAACGAGGTGCCCAAGGTGCAGGTCCGCCATCCGCTGCGCTCCGCCCGGGCGCTGTACTCATCGAAGTGGTTCGCCCTGGGCATGCTCACCGCCACTGTCAGCTGGGGGCTGCACGTCGCGGCACTCACGCTCGCGCCGATGTCGGTCGTGCAGGTATCGCTCGCGGCGGGCGTCGTCTTCATCGCCGTGATGGCCGACCGGCTGTTCGGTTACGAGGTCGGCCGCCGCCAGTGGATCGGGCTGGTGCTGACCGCCTGTGGGTTGGTGCTGCTTGGCCTCACGCTGCCGGAGATGCACGGCGCGCACTCGCACTTCTCCCAGGCGGCGATGATCGCGTTCGAGGCCGGCCTGTTCGGCGTCGGTGGCCTGTTGATAATGGGCCCGCGCATCGGCGGTCCCGTCGAGCACCACGGCGTCATGCTGGGCGCTGCGGCCGGCATCCTGTTCGGTGTCTCGGACACCGCGATCAAGGCGCTGACGGGGATCGGCGGCGCGCACGGCCTGCTCGGACTCGCGCTCAGCCCGTGGCTTGCGGTTGCCGTGAGCGCTTCGATTGTCGCCTTCTACGCCTCCGCACGCGGTCTGCAGGACGGCGAGGCGGTACCCGTCATCGCCGTCACCGGCACCGCGGCCAACATCACCGGTATCGCCGGCGGCATCATCGTTTTCGGCGACCCGATGGCCGGCAGCCCCCTTGGAGTTGCCCTGCAAGCCTTCGCTTTCGTGCTGGTGGTCGTGGCCTCCGCGCTGATGCCGGCACCCGTCCGCTCCGCCGGCGCCGTCGCCACCGCTAGCGCGTGAGCGCCGCTTCGCGCGCACACTGCTAGGATCACGGCCGATGCCGACCACCTCACAGCTCGTACGCAAGGGCCGCGTGGCCCCAAAGAAGAAGCTCGCGACCCCTGGCCTGAAGTCCGGCAAGGGGCGCAAGAAGAAGACCGCCGCCCCCCAGCGTCGCGGCGTGTGCACCCGCGTGTACACAACCACACCGAAGAAGCCGAACTCCGCGCTGCGCAAGGTCGCGCGCGTGCGCATCTCCGGTTCGATGGAGGTCACCGCCTACATCCCCGGCGAGGGCCACAACCTTCAGGAGCACTCGGTCGTGCTGGTGCGCGGCGGCCGCGTCAAGGACCTCCCCGGCGTCCGCTACAAGGTCGTGCGCGGAACGCTCGACGCGGCCGGCGTGTCTGACCGCAAGAAGGCGCGCTCGCAGTACGGGGCCAAGAAGAAGTAACCATGCCCCGACGTGCAGCCGCCCAGATTCGCCCCATCGAGGGCGACCCGATCCACCGCTCCAAGCTCGTTCAGCAGGTCATCAACAAGGTGATGCTCGACGGCAAGAAGTCCGTCGCTGAGCGGATCGTCTACGACGCGCTGGCGATCCTCGGCGAGCGCAGCGGCAAGGACCCGATCGAGCAGCTCGAGCTCTCGATCAAGGTGCTCACTCCGGCGCTCGAGGTCCGCTCCCGCCGCGTCGGCGGTGCCACTTATCAGGTGCCGGTCGAGGTGCCCACCCGCCGGGCGCGTACGCTCGCGGTGCGCTGGCTGGTGCAGTTCGCGCGTAATCGCCGCGAGAAGACGATGGCCCAGCGCCTCGCCAACGAGCTGCTCGACGCGCAGTCCCAGCAGGGCGCCGCGTACAAGCGCAAGGACGACATCTACCGTATGGCGCAGGCCAACAAGGCCTTCGCCCACTATCGCTGGTAGCCAGCGCCTAGGGCTTGCGCCAAGCGATGACGCTTGCGCGCCCCGGTCGAACCGGGCCTTCGCCCGCCTCGATATCGGCGTGCAGGCGCGCAAGTCCCCGCGCGAGCTCGCCGGGATGGTCGCGCGCAAGGCGCTCAAAGAAGCTCGTCTGTGCGCGCCAGCTCTCCTCGAGCAGGAGCCGCGGGTAGCTGAGCAACGCAGCGAGCGAAGCGTCCTCGAGGTCCTCGTAGAGGACATCTAGGCGTGCAGCGCCCGGCAGCAGGTCGAGCAGCTGGTGCAGCTCCATGTGCGTCTCGCGCATCCAGCCGCGCGCGCAGGGAAAGTAGTCGAGCACCCAGG
>JANWLE010000116.1 GCA_025451035.1 Solirubrobacteraceae bacterium | reverse complement strand
TTTGAGCAGCGACCGCCACGGGACTTCGATTTCGACGAGTAGCCCTCGTTAGCTGCCTTCCCTAGACTAAGGACGATCTGGGGCCATAGCTCAGCTGGGAGAGCGCCTGCTTTGCAAGCAGGAGGTCACCGGTTCGATCCCGGTTGGCTCCACTGGAGAAATGCCTGCTAATTGGCAGGTTTTGGGACTCGCGGCAGCGACGGGCCACGGCAGAGATCAAGCAGAGATCAAGCACCGCTTTTAGGAACACGGGAGCGCTCGCCGTTCTGGTGCCCCTGTCGGAGCGTGGCAGCTTGGTTTACGCGGTCCCCTGACCCAACTCTGCTCGGAGCCAGGGGACGATCCGCTTCTTATCTGCGACCTCTCGGCATCCGTCAAGCGAGCCGTCCCCGGCTGCCCGGATCGGAGCTCAGGGCCGGATCTCAAGTCGAATCGGCAAAGCGGCGCCCAACACCCAGCGGCCACACGCGTAGGGAGATGTGCCTCCAGGACCGCACGGAGCGGTTCGCCATCGACTTCGGTTGCGTCTCCTATGCCGAGAGCGACTGGCTGTCACCCAGGAGGTCGGTCCTGGACAGCTCGTGGCGCCCTTGTCGATCCTTGCTGGCGGAGGGCCGGTTTGAGTTAGCATCGATGACGACGCAGTAGATCGTTCGATCACCGATAGTCAGCGATGCGGGCCAACGATCCTCTCGGTCGCTGGGGAGCACGAGAGCCTGCTCCGTCAGGTTGAAGACGACCAGGTATCCCGCGGGCAGCCCGTAGTCTTGCGCGTAGCGTGCCGCCTGCACGAACCCTTGGCGGAGATGAGGCTTGCCCTTCCCATCGTCGGGAAGAAAGAGCTTGATCTCGAGCGCGAGGGGCTCATCCCCCATCGAGACCACGTCCGCTTCGCCTGACGGAGATCGTGGCTGAGAAAACGGGAACGTGACGCCCTGATCGACGAGGTACTCGCGGAGATGGGCATCGAGCGTCGTCTCACCGCGAGTCTTATCGACCTGATAGCGCTCATAGAGGTCGCCCTGGTGGAACCACTCTGTGCGGCGCTTGTAGCGCTCCAAGATTCCAAGGATCGTATTTCCATCATCGATCCGGTCTTCGAGGTAGTAGACGAGCGGGTCGACCACGAGCTCAACGAACTCCCTCGCCATCGATGAGAAGTCCGTGGCGTTCGATCGTGCCACTTGGTAGTTGCGCTCACGGAGTAGATCCAGGCAGACCTTCGCGCGGTGAGTTTCATCGTCGGGATACTGAATCCCGTGGGAGCCATGGCCCGCTTGCCGCCACGCCGCCGGGTCGATTGGGGCATCTTCAATTTCACTGAGGAGGGCAGCAATGTACGGCTCCGCCTCCATCCATCGAAGCATCATCCCGGCCTGGTTCGGCCAGATTGTCCAGTCCGACTTGTAGAGCCGATTACGGTGCTCGCGCAGTTGGACCCTCAAGTCGTGCTCAAAGCGAGCCATCAGGCCAAGCCTCCCAAGATGCGATTGATCTCATTCTCAATCTTGCGGTGTGCGCCAGCCATGCTGGCCTCGTGATCCACCAACTGCACGCTGGCCTTGCAGTTGGGGCAGAAGATTATGCGTTGGAGCCGAACGTCGATTAGCTGCACGTCGAGTGCGTACGAGCAGGCCGGGCACTCCGTGGAAACGAAGAGCCGATTGAGATCGAAGCCCATCTAGCGGAAAGTGTGCCACGCAGCGGGCAAGCCGTCGCGTCCAACGGGTCCGCGACTACACGATGGGTTCTGTGCGTCTGGATTGGGGGCGGGTACGCTTGGCCGCTATGGCGCCGGTGGATAGCGACTTGATGGATCGGGTTGATGGGGTGCTCCGTGAACATGCACTCGCGGCGGTGCCTGATCCAGCCGACGCGCTGTCGTCTTTGTCGCTCGTGGATCTGTTGACGGAGTACGGGACTTGGATGGGCCGTGTGCTGCGGGCGGTGCCGCGTCGTGCGCATGTCTCGCGGGAGCTGACGACTAATCCAAGAGCGGCGAAGCTAAGGCGTGAGCTGGACGCGCTTGTCGCCAAGATCGAGTCGGGGGACGATCTTGCATCGTACCTGAGCGACAGGGTTTGGAAGGGTCGCGATGATCGGCAGGTAGAGCGGTCGCTTTCGGGTCGCGATGACCGGGATCTTCTGCTTGCGGAGTGGGGCATCCATCATCTTCATCTGACGCCTAACCACGGGCCGGATCTGCTGTTCGTGGCTTTCACGGATGACAGTGCATATCTAATCGACCTATACGGGCATCGGGATTGGGCACGTCGGAGCGTGCTTGAGACCGTGATCCGCAACTGGCCGGACGCCGGCATCTTGATCAAGACGGGCGCTATCGGCCTTACCAGCGACTGGACGGACCGCGATCGGAAGCAACTGCGCGAGAACGGGATCTCCAGTCCAATGATCGAGTTCGAGGGAGCCGTGTGGGCGGCCTCCTCACTGGGACTTACGCTCGACGGAACGCCAGGAGTCGTAGCGCACTCGGTAATGGGCTTGATGTGGACGCTCAATGATTGGCGAGAGCATCTTGACGAGCGCCTTGCGCAAGCTGCGCATGCGGTGAACACGGCGCTAAGGCGTGCGGCGTGCGGTGACTGGGCGCCCACGATTTATGAGGGCAGTATTGGCATCGCCCGCGAAGGGTGTTTCTATCCCATCGCCACGCTCCCCTAGAGAGCACTCCGCGTTTGGGACAGCATGTGGGGTTGCCGTAGCCCTCGCGATCTAGCGCAATCCGTCCGTCAGCGAACCGCTAGCACCCGGAACGCCGGTCGATCTGATGCTCTACCAGATCGACGATCGCGCCGGTCAGAGCTGGCCCTGGATCGCCGCGCTGATCAAGGTGTTGATGAGGGGTTGCGATGACTCCCAGAGCTGCGGCGCTAGCTTCTTGACACGCCCCCAACGTCTGCGCTGCTCGTCCTCGTCCAGATCTGCGCTGAGCAGGGCCTCCAACTGCTCACGGACTGTGAGTTGGTCGGCCGGGTCAAGCTGCTCGGTATCGAGACGGTTCTGTAGCTCGTAGATGCGGCCTTGACGTCCGACCCACGGGTGGGCGTTGCCGCAGTCGTCGCAGAAGTCGGGCGGTTTGTAGTTGCTCAGCCCGACGGCGCCTGGCACGTAGTAGTCACCGCGAATGCGGGTCCCGCACGAGTCGCAGACAAGGACAATCTCGGCGCCACACCGAGGGCAGCGCTTGCCGTAGTCACCGAACTGAATATCGCTCGTTTGAACATGGCCGCGACGACACACGGCCGCCGGCCTGTATTCACCTAGTGACACGAGACAACTCTATAACCATTACACGGCCTAAACGAAGCTCCATCCCTGGTCACGGAGGAAGCTCAGCACGTTGACACAAGGCACGTTCAGCGCTTCGCACACCGAAGGGATCTTTGGCTTTGTGTCGGTCCCCCCCTTCTCCTCGGTCACGACAGTTAGCTTCCTTACGTGGGCAGTTGCAATGACGAACGGGTCTGCCCCGTTGCGATTCTTTGTGGCCTTCATGAGAAGCGGATGCTGAGCGAGCACTTCACTTGTAGCGCGCTGAATGGCGTCGTCGAGCGGCACGAACAAGTGCGGACGCGTGTTAATCCAGTTGGCGAGGTCGTCCTCCTGTCTCGCCAACTCCACGCGCACCTCGTCGGGACAGAGCACCTCCTGCTGTGTGATGAGTTCGTCCAGCTTTAGCCATAGGCCCGGGAAAATATCGGGCGGGTATGAGCGTGACCAGCACTCGATGAGAACGCTCGTGTCGAAGCAGTAGGCCATCAGTCGCGTGCACCGCCGGTTACCGCCAGCTCAGCTTCGAGCTTTGGGAGCCCGTTGAGCTTGATCTCAAGGTACTCCGAGAGGTCAGACCCTGTGATGGCACGGCGGTAGTAAGCATCGAGCGCTGACTCGATGAATCCACGGCCGAGGTCACGGACCTTCATTCGGTAGTAGCTCGGGCCTCCCGATCGCTCATTCTCGCGCCGTTTGCGCTTCTGCTCATCAAGAAACGCCTGGTAGGCCGCGCGGTATTCCGCCTCCTTCTCTTGCAGGTAGTCCCAGTCTGCGAGGCCGACTGAATACAGCCTGCGCACTACAGCTTCTCGGCTCACCGAGTACTTGTCTGAGAGACTCCCGATAGTGTCCTCACTCCAGCGCAAATTGGCAGGCGGACTCCTAAGCGCCGGCTCCGACTTGAACGTGCTAAGAGGCATCAATGTTGCGGCTGCGACCTGATTACAGAAGATCTCAACCTCGTCGGTCGGTCCGCGTGCCTGACGTCGGGGCAGGACATCGCACACTCCGTCGGCGTGGAGCAGCACATGCGCGAACTCATGGAGCAGCGTGAAGATCCGACCACGCGGAAAGTCGCCGCCGTTAAGCACGACAACTGGCAGGCGATCCGTGGAAATCGAGAACCCACGCATCTCTCGAACGGGGATCGACTGCGCCTGCAGAACCAGAACATCCAGTCCGGAAACTGCGTCAAGCCATGCATTGAGCGCGCGACGCGGATCGCGCCAAGCCGCCTGCTGCGCAAGAGTCACGCCAAGTAGCGCCCTACCGGCAGCCCCGAATCGCTCGGGGTCAGTAGTCGGCCGATCGAGCTTGGGTGCCGGATGTATTGGTTCATCAGCAAGCTCGCGCAACTCGACCGCGGCTTCGCGCACGGCGTGGGCCCGGCGAATGACCGCTAGCAGGCCGGGCGATAGCTGCCCAAGCTGGGCATCCGGTAGGCGTCGATAGTCCTTGAGAGGCTGGAAGTCGTGCGGTGGCTCCGGCAGATAGAAGATTGCCAGAGGGCGCTTATAGAGTCTCGCCGCCGTGCGAAGCTGAGCGATAGTGAGGCGGGCCTCACCCGCCTCCCAGGCGCGCAGGCGGTCCTCGCTCACCCGCAGCTTTGCAGCGGCCGCGTCGAGGCTAAAGCCCGCCGATTGGCGCGCCCAAACAAGCAGCTCGGGCCTGATGAGTGCGTCTGGAGTTCGTGCCATCGTTGATCGTCTACCTGGAGCCTACGGGGGTACCCCGATGCTAGGTCCTCTCGCCGGCAGCCGACATATGGCCCATGTGACGGGCGCAAGGTCGACTGACGACGGCATCGCCTGCGATTCGCTGATCCTATAGACGGGCAGGCGCGACTAGAGTTACCGTGCGCGGGTGATCAACCAGCCAGAACACGGCGATTCCTCCACGCAGCAGCAGGGGCCTCCGCTGCCGTCGGGGCCTCGGGCGTGGTGGCGCCGCTGGCGTCTGTGGTGGCGTTATCGCCTGCGGGCCTTCCGCTATAGCCCGCGCATCCGTCGCTTGCGGCTGATTCGTGCGCCCGAGGACACGAGCCCCATCGCCGCCGGGCCACAGCTTCGCCTCGGACGGTTGTTGGGCCGTGGATACCTCGGCGCCTTGAAGGTTGGCGAGCATATTCGCATCCAGCGCGCGAGGCTCCCGGAGCGTGTCGAGCCCGGCCGCGTCGTCGCTGTACTGGTGCGTCGGCAACGGGGGTTGCTCGTGACCTTGGTGTTGCTGGTCGTTCTTGGCATGGCCGTGGACTTGCTCGCGCACGAATACGCACGCGACATCGAGAACGCGCTCGGCATTCGCTACTGGCTGACGCACAACATCTCGCTACCGAGCACCGAGGCGCTACGCGTCCTGCTCGCGGCCACGGCCGGTGCCACGGGGACGATCCTGGGCATTGTCCTCTCGATTACGCTGATCGTCTTCCAGACGACGGCCGAGCGGTATGGGAGCGCGCGCGTCGTCTCGTTTCTGCTGCGTGAGCGTGTCGGCTCAGCCGTGATTCGGTTGCTCGCCCTGAGCTTCGCTTACTCGCTGGCCGTGCTCGTGCTGCTCGAAGTCGCGCCCAAAGCGGGGCCCCTCTACTTCTCGTCGGCGCTCGCGCTCGCGATGAGTACCGCCGGCGTCCTCGCGCTCATCACGTACCGCACACATGCGTTGCTCGGCTATCTGCCTTCCTCGATCGCCGACGCGCTCACGCGTGAGATGATGCAAGCGATCACACACGCTCGCCATCGTCATGCAGGACGGAGCGTGCAGCACCACGCGCAACAGCTCGTCATCGAAGACATGCACACGATGGTGGACCTGCTGCGACGCCTGATCTCGCCCGACCGCGACGTTATCGGCGTCGCTAGCGTGACGCGCGCTGCATCACGACTTCTCTCCCACTACCTCGTCGTCAAGCGGTACATCGGCGAGCAAAGCGAGTGGTGGGAACGCGAAGCCGTGCGAGCGGATTCGCCACTAACGCGCATGACCGAGCAGCTCGCAACTAAGGGCTTGATGGATCCGACATCACAGCAGCCCAATCGTCAGTGGCTTGAGCGGCGCATTCTCGCGCTCGTCGCTGAAGTCGTGGAGTCCGGGCTACTCGCCGAGAGTGACGTGCGCGAGGCGGTCGCAGGCTTGTTGATCAGCAACGTGCAGCTCGCATTTCACATGCAGGAGTTCGATGTCTGCCTCGGAGTTCTCAACGAGTTGCAGCGCCTCTCTGCAACCGATGTCGCACTCTCGGACAGCATCTTGGCAGAGCAACTAACGCAGGTGACGTGGCTGTTGTTCAACCTGCTCGACACCGGCATCGGGTTCAGTGCCAGACGCGTCGTCGATGCGCAGCCGTGGCGTCACGACATCGATCGGCTTGGATTGGCTTGGCTGGAGCGCGAGGAGGCCGCCAACATCGCAGGCAAGATAGGCCGCGAGCGCGCGATCACCGGCAAAGTCTTGACGCCGCGCGAGACGCAGATCAGTGAAGTCAGTGTCAACTTCGCGCCGAAGGAGGCGGAGATTCGTAGCCACCTCACGGACGAGGCATATAGGTGGCTGCACGATCGCCTCAAGCAGGCTGTGGATGGATCGGCGCCGACCGCAGGTGTGGTGGCAAAGCAGGTGGTGCGGGCCTTGCTTCGAGCCGTCTACAGGGAGTTGCCGATCCGCATCGCCAACGACCTGTCACAACTGCTCGCTAAAGCCTTTAATGACACGGAAGACGCCACGCTGAGAGCAGACGTTCGCGAAGACACTGCGTTGTTGGCACGCAACCTCGCAGAGGCCGGTCACTGGAAAGAGTGTTGGCGTGTGGTACATGCAGCATCGGTGCTTAACATGCTCGAACGACCACGTGAGGCCGACCAGCAGAAACAGGTCGAGCTTGTATTCGACCTGCTTTTTACCCTGGCGCACGTTTACGGATGGGCGGAGCTAACGGGCGAGCCGAACCATGTCCGTCGATTGGTGATCTATCTGCAACGACCCTGGCAGGATCTTGATGCGCTCAACACAATGGTTAGTAACGAAGAACACTTTACGACGACGTTCACGCTCCAGTTCGTCACCGGCATCAAGTACCAGCGCTGGTTCCAAACGCTGTTGATCGCCGCGAACAATCTGCCACCACGTTACGAACCCGTTGGGCCGCAGCACATCGCCATCGAACGCGGCAAGCTCCACACATCATCGTTGTTTGCTAGCTGGGGCATGGTGGGGAACTACGATGAGGTTCTGGTGCATCTCGTTCATGCTGGCGTCGCATTGCGACAAGCAGAACGCCAACGCATTGTTGCTTGGCTACGCGCGCTTGCCGCTATGCGCGAGGCCGAGAAATGAGACGGCGTTCTCGCAGCGTCCGTGGTTTCTACACGATGGATCACTACGCCAGCTTCGCGCTTGACATGCGCCCGCCGATCGGCAGCTCGATGGCGGACGCGCGGATTCACAACGCATCGGAGACGTTCTCGTATCTTGTGATTCCTGACATCGATGAGGATTCGCTCGTAGTGGAATGTTCGGACAGCGATGTTGCGGAGACGGTGCGAGAGACGCTGTTCGATTGGTCGATCCGACATGACCTGTGGGACCAGCCGAATATGGCGATGGAGTTGCGCTCGTGGGTCACGGGGATGCTCACGTTTCGCGACGTCTACATTCATTTCGAGTTGGAGCGTGTCGGAGAGGACGAACCGTGGAAACTCATCTTCGTTGGCTGGCTGCCGCCAGAGACGATCGTCGTTCGCGGGCAAGATAAGCACAGACGCTACGAGCAGTTCGTGAGCAAACACTGGCCCGAGGGCGGCGGCATTTCTGTGATCGGTGGCCCACGCGAGTTCTTGGAGGTATTCTCCGCCGATGAAATCGTGCATTTGCGCTGGCCGCTCCACGAGCCCAGCCGTACACGTGCCCCCGAAGCCGCTGCTCGGCGAGTAGGCCGCTCGCTCGACCGCTACGCAGATCGCCTTCTCGCGGGCGCGCGCGCAGGGGCCGAACCGGAGGAGACGTTTCTACCCGTCGCCAGAGGTCGCGCTGGCGCATACGCCGGTGCGCTCGACCACGAGAAGGTTCAGGACGCCGTCGTCGGAGATCGCCTCTTTCAGCCGCCGGACGAAGATGTCACAGAGTATTTCTACGTCGATCGGCTCGTGCGCAGTCGGATCGCTGCATGCGAAGTTCGCGACTACGTGTTTGCCCAGGTGAGTAAACAGTTGCTCGCACCTTGGAGTGCGCTCAACGCGTGGCCAACTGTACGCCTGACGCTGCGTAGGGAATGCTGGACCGTCGATGAGTGGCGTGCGTTGCATGCCGAGTATCAACGCGGGCAAGCGACGATCGACGACGTACTGGCAGCCATGAAGGTCGAGTGGGAGCCCTTGGACACCCCATCGACCGCATGAGCTTGGTCATGGCGGGGTCCCGTGGATCGTGGCGCACCCCGACCTGCCACGTGCCCCAGCTATCCAAACGCAGCCTTGTATAGCAGGGGCTAGCGCGGCGTCGAAAAGTTCCGCCGGAAGCTCTGCTCTGATCGCCGACAAGCCCAAAAACCGATTCGGCCGGACGGGTCTTGTCCACCCGCCCGGCCTGTAGCACCGAAGCAGCCTTCGATGCCACGGCCTACCGTAGAGCTATCTGCGGATGATCGGGTGCACTCGCTGGTGCGTTTTCGGTGCTCGAAAGGAGGCCGAATGAGCGCAACATCCACCGAGATCGTCAGAGCACCAGGCGCCCTGCACGTGAACCCCGCTCCGTCCACGCGCTTTCCCGATGCTCTGGGCGCGACATCGACTGTGATCGGGAGTGCGGCCGTTCTGGTCCTGTACGGAGAGGAGCACGTGAACCTGGCGCTGGCCGACGAGCTGGCGCTCGATGGCTACGAGGTCCGCCGTGCCAGCGACCCCGCGATGCTACGCACCGTATGCGGCGGCTGCGAGGTCGAGCTCGTCATCTTCGGCCGCGCGTCACGCCGTGGCTCAGGGCTCGACGTGCTCCGCCGGCTGCGCGCGGGAGCGTTCGCACCGGAGGTCAAGCCCGGGCTGCGCGCACTCTGGATGAGCCCAAACGGCGACCTGGGCGACGTGCTGCGCGGATTCGAGGCCGGAGCAGACGATGTACTCCGTGCGCCCTTCGCCTACCCCGAGCTTCGCGCCCGCGTGCAGGCGCTCGTGCGCCGGAGCATTACCGACACGCCCGGCGTGATCGAGTACGGGGCGCTTCGGATCGACACCGCAGCCCACGAGGTCACGTTCGGCACGACACCCGTTGGTCTGCGCCGTCTGGAGTACGCGCTGCTCGTGCATCTCGCACGCGACCCCGGCCGTGTCTACACCAAGGACGAACTGCTACGTGAGGTTTGGGGCTTCCGCTCCGCCGGCTCCACACGGACCCTCGACTCTCACGCCTCGCGGCTGCGACGCGCGCTTGCCCGCGCGGGCGCCGAGGGCTGGGTGCGCGCCACGCGCGGTGTCGGCTACCGCCTCGCCCCGGACGCTCTCGGTGCCCGGACGGAGGCGCGCGTGGCATGACCGAGACCTCCTCGTGTCAGCTTCGTGTATCGCGCCCACAACGCCAAGGGCGCGCTGTATAGCTGGGATCCCATTCGACATATGGCCCCGGCGCGGGGATTGGAGCCCCGCCCGAGACCGTGACACAGGAGGTTTCAGCTCCCATGCCCGACAACCGTAGCTCAGCCGAATCCGAAGCGCACGCCCTTCTCGACCAAGCCGTCCTGCAGCTCATGCTTGACAGCGACCGGCAGCGGCCGTGGTCCGAAGCGGAGATCGCCCGCATACTCAGCACTCCCGGCCACGTACCCGCCAGCCTCAAACGCCTCCGCACCGCTGGGCTGATCCATCGCTGGAACGACCTGGCGACCGCCTCGCACGCCGCTGTCTACTACCACGAGATCACCCAGTCCGCCTACCGCGCTTCCGAGGGCGAGCACCGTTGGGATAGTGCCGTGCTTGAGAGCCTGATCGTCCGCGGCAGCGACGGGCAAGGACCACTCACCGAGCAAGACCTTTGGGATGCGTTCAATGCCAAAGATCAGAAGCGGCAGCTTGAGATCACCGACGCGCTTGACCGACTCGACGGAGCGGGGCTCATCGAACGTCGTGGCGGACGATCTATTGCCTCAGAGGTAGCGCAAAACCTTGATCGCGTAATGACACTCTGATCCTTTTGGTCGCGATGAACTCGCGGCAGAGCCTCCGGTGAGGAAGCACAGCGAGGGGCAGACCGCAAGTTGATTACCGAATACGCGCTGGACAGACTGCGAGTCGTGGTGAAGTACTAACTGTGTGCTCGCCGTAGCTTCGCGGGCAACTCATATACATAGTGAAGCAACTGGCGGGTCAGACGCGCGAGGTCCTCTGCCTCTGCGGGGCTTACATCGTCCATTGGGTCGAAGTGTGCTCCCGCGTTGCCGGTCAACCGAATCTCCTCAGCCCACTTTGCGAGATTCGCGTCAAGCGCATGTTCATTCGCCATCGTCCGGAGTCCGGACGCGAGGTTCGTCTTGACCGCTCGCCGTGCCTGCTCGCTGCCGCTCTCCTTGACGATCCCCTCGATGGTGCGCCGCAGCATGACGGCCGCAGCGCGTGGTGCCCTCGCGCTCAGCGCCCGCATTGCTTCGGCGTAGTTGTCTCTGAGAGCTGAGGGGATCGCCTCGTCAAGGTCCGCCGAGCTTGGTGGCGGCCACCAGTGGATCCCACGCCACGTGATCGCCCCGCCCCGTCGGCCCTCCCGGGCAGGCTGGTCACCGATCCATTCCTCCTCGACGACTGCGGTCGCCTGACCGCAGCCCATGCAGAGAAACGACGAGACGCGGTCAATCGCGTCGGGGATCATCTCGCCGTCGCGGGTTTGGATGTAGGAGCCGCCAAAGCTGACCGGCAAGGACCCGAGGACCTTGAAGTTCGACGCGCGGCCACAGCGCGGACACACGCCAGAAGGGTCGGACGAGTCGGGCGGGGTATCCGGGTTGGATGCCGGAATGTCCTCGCCGCGCTTGCCGCGCTCGCCTTGCTTTCCACCCATGAGTCTCTGAGAGGCCATGATCACGATGTAGCGTAGAGCGCCCAGCACACTGTCGCCCGCACGACCCACATCGAAACCTGCGCGCTTGAAGTTCCGCTACAGCATCGGCTTGCCCGGATGCGTGCTCACCTCGTGGTCTGGTGCTGCGACAGGGCGCGGCTCGTGCGTTCCGGCGTACCGGGGCGGCAGCCCGAATGTTGCCGCCCCGGGGTTGCCATCCTGTGCCCGCTACCGTCGAGCGGCGATCAGGCCAAGTAGCATGAGGAGCAGCCCGACTGCGATTGCGATTGCTGCCGGCGAAGTGCCAAAGGCCTTCGCTGCGTTTACGTTGGCCACGTGTGTCGCTAGGCCGGCTGCCACGGCCAGGCCCAATGCGGGTACTGGCTGTCTATAGAGGGGAGTTTCCACGAGAATATCTCCTTTCTTGTCGTACACTGTATCGGTGGTTCGTGATGCCAGACTTGTCCTTACAAGCACTGGCAAACGGTCTAGATCGTATCGATCTGATGTTGCCGCTCGTGCAGCAATTGGCGTAGGCTGTAAGTGAGATGAATGAACCGGCCGAAGCATGGGAGCTACGGACCCAGTTGCTTGATGCAGCACAGGTTGCTGGCTTCAAGCTCAGCGATCCGCAGCTCGGACGGCTGCACCGGGCTGGGCTGGTTCCGAGCCCTCGCACACGTCGCCTGGGTCGGGGCAAGGGCACCGCTTCGGAGTTTCCGCCCGGCAGCACCGCTCGGCTTCTACGCGTCCTTGAAGTCCAGAAGGCCGAGGGCACACAGAAGTTCAGCACGATCGCTTGGCACCTTTGGTGGGAGGACGGTGGCCAGTTGCCGGAGCCGGCACGCGACCTACTCGCTGGGACTGCCCTGCGCTGGGATCGGCAGCGCGACGAGCTGTCCGACCTGCTCGCGCGGGAGGACGCAGGCGATCTCGACGCCGAGCGACAGATGGACACGCTCTACACAGAGGCCGAACAGGGTCGTGTTGAAGGACCGCTCGGGACTGTTCGCCGCAATACGGGACGTGACGGCTTCGCAAGTGTGGCACGGGTCTTCGCCGAGGTCGCGACCGGGCGGTTTGAGTCCTACCAGGACCACGAGGACGCCAACGAGGACGGCGCCCCTCAGGTGGGCACAACAGGAGCGCTCGTGGAGCGCGCACTGGGCTTGGATCGCGCGCGAAGCGACCGCATAGCAGGCAACGAACCGCGCTTCACCGGCAGCTCGGAGGCGCACTTCAAGCTTCTGTCGAACCTGATCGGCGAGCGTCAGCTTGGGCAGCTCGCGAAAACAACCTCTGATACGGAGCTAGACACGGCACGCACCGAGATCCGGAACTTCCTCGACCTGATCTCAAGGTTCGCTCCGATGGTAGGGCGGGCGTTGGGCGGCGACGCGGCCGGCTACAGGACGATCGCGCGAGCTTTGAATCAGCTTTCCTCGCGCTCCCAGGCGTTCATGCTGCTCGCCTGGCTTGTCCTGCGCCAAGACCCAGAGCTCCTCGAGGGCCTGCAGCACCTCGTCGCCCGCCTGCCGCAGGCGCTCGCTGCGGCCGAGCTGGAGCGGCTATCTCACGCGCTGGCGCAAGAGGTGCCGGCACTTGCTTCTCCGCTCAGAAACGCGGCCCGCGCGAATCTACGCGGAGATGCTGATGAGAGCGCACGCTGGCGCGCCGAGATCGCGCGTGTTTCCAATGAGCACCGCGAGCAGGTCGACAGTTTCTTTCAGCAGCACCCTGAGGTCGAGCAGCTAATCTCAACAGCGGAGGACTCAGAATGACCGTGGCACACACGGCTCAGCGCCTGCCCGTAAAGACATGAACGACCCGCGAACGCACTCACGGGCTCTCCCGCAAGGAGACGCCGGTGAGCGCTTCGTCGATTACTACCAGCGGTTGGCCGACCACGGCCTCGCGCCGGAGATCATCACGGTCACGCCCCACGAGATCGTCACGCGAGAGTACCCAACTCTCTACGACTGGTTGGGCATTGAGCGCCCAGTTGATGAGACAATGGAGATGGGGCGCAGCTTGTATCTACGCATCGAGCAGCTTCATAGTCATGGGATATGCCACCGCGACCTCCATACCGCAAACGTCGTTCTTCGGGGCAACGAAGTCCCTCTGTTCATTGATCCGGCTTTCGCCATAGACAGCAATCCGGACATGCCGTGCTACGACCTAGAAGGACCAGAACGCTCTGGTGTGCCAGTTCCGCCGGAGCACGCAACGCAGCCAAACGACAACCGTTTCGGCGTATGGTGGGACTCCACGGGTCCGGTTCCGACCCTCACGAGTGCCTTCGGGGCCCTCGCAGACGTGCGCGATAGCAGTTAGCCCGCGGATTTACCAGCGTCGGACAGATAGTCGGCTAACTTCATCCCGTGGAACCGCCAGGCTGGGCGCCCGGGAACGACCGCTACGGAAAGGGCCTGCTTTGGCGCCCACGTCGTGATCGCGTCGAGGACTACACGCTTCGGGTGTTCGACGCTGCCTGCACCCACGCTCAAGCAATCCGTGCGTTCGGTGGGTCGAGACGGATCGTCGCCGCCCTGCTCATCGAGCCAGATGGGCGTTTCGATGCATTGCCGTGGTGGAGTGCGGGCGCGGACGGCCTTGCGGACATTGTCGAACAGCTCGATCCGAGGCTGACGCGGCGGGAGGACGACGTATTTGCTGTTCACGTGAAAAGCCGCTGACGAGCGTGTGACTGCCTACAGGGTGCCCAAAAGGGGCTGGCCTTTCTGCTGACGGGCGCCTTGCGCCCCTACAGGACGAAGTCCGTCCTGCCGAACATTCCCTGTGACCCAGGGGACGTTGAGAGTCGCGTGAGCGCGTATGCGCTGGGATCGTCGTCGCAGCTCCGGTGAGGAGCCGTCGTTGGTGGCGGCACCCGTGCCGCAGGAGCAAATTGGTTGTCGCGCGGAGGGTCCAGCTCGCATTCAGGGGGTGATGGGCACTTCTGCTCGATCCGTCGCAATAGCCCGGCCAGCGGGTTTGCCGCTGGTGCGACGCAACCATGCGCGCTGGCTCGTTCGGGCTCCGGGCCAGCGGGGAGCACTGTCGCCGGAGGAGGCCGCCCACGCGCTGAACGCGAAGCGTGCGGAGCTACGGAGACGCCTTGACTGGCGGCGGGACGTGGCCGGTATGCCCGTGCATATGCGCGATGAGATCGTGGATGAGGCGATCGGACTGGTCGTGATGTCGAGCAAGCCGATCCGTGATGAACAGCATCTACAGGGCGCGTTCTGGACCTCGATCGGGTTCCTCCTCGCCGAGTTCCGCTCCGGGCGCCGCGACCTGCACGTTGGCTCGCGTCGCCGTGTGGACTTCGAGCCTGTAGCCGAAGTGCTCCCCGGCGATGACGACGAGCCGTTCGACCTCGTTGCCGCTCGTGAGCGGATCGCGACGGCCGCCGACCTCATAGCGCACCTCGACCCGTTCGAGAAGCGGGTACTCGCGGTGATGGCCGTTCATGGCCTCGGCGTCAAGCGGGCGGCGAAGGCGCTGGGCGAGCCGATCAAGACCGTGCTCGCGGCGTCGCGTAGCGCGCAGCGCAAGCTCGATCAGGTCGCGGCGATCACCGCCGCCGGCCGGATGTGCGACTACCGCGAGCAGGCCATCCGTGCGCACGCGCACCGGACCGCGCATGCCGAGCAGGAGACGGCCGCCAGAGCCCACCTCGCGGCTTGTGCCGGCTGCCGCTCCTCCTACGCCACGTTGCTGCGAGAGATGAGCGGCCGGGAGTTCCAGCGCGCGGCGAGCGCTGCGTTCCTGCCGCCCCCGATGCTCGCCGTCGAGCTGCACGGTCACTGGATCGAACGCGTGGTCTCACTGCTCTCGACAGGCCGCGCTCCGAGCGGGACCGCGACGGCGGAGCGGACGGCCGGGGTACTCGGTGGCGGCGGGCTGGTCAAGGCAGCCGCCACGACGTCCGCGCTCGTGATCGCCGGTGCTGGCGTAGGCGCGAGGGTCGTCCACTCGCTCGAAGCGCACGCACCCGTCCACCATCATCACAAGGTGTCTACCTGGCCGGCGGCGAGCACAGCCGGCGTGAGCGTCGAGCCGACCGCCGTTGCCGGCGGGCTGACCTCCACGCCGACCCGGAGCACGTCGCGCGGCGGGAGCACGACTCCTGCGAAACGTCGCTCGGCGCCGCCGCCGAGTCGTGATCTCGGGTATCTCGCGATCGGCCAGGCACCGGGTGGGAGCCAGCCACGGACTGAACCTCAAGCGACTGCGGCGTCGAACACGTCGGGCGAAAGCCCGGAAGGTGCTGCTCCGGCGCCGACACGGACAGGCGGCGGGAGCAGCCTCGGCTATCTCGGCCACTGAGCACAAGCAAACACGATTGGAAAGGAATCCAGACGATGACCCTCACCGTAATCCGCAACCGTGGGCTCGCGCTCACGACCCTCGTGCTCGCTATCGCGGTCACGTTGTCCTTCGCCGCGAGCGCACGGGCGGGTGAGTGGGTACAGCGCTCATGCTCATATGGCACCGAATACATCGCCCCCGAAGGGTGGGAAGGCAAAGAGAACTACGGCTACGACAAGATGCCCTACAACAACTGCGAACGATTCGCCAACGGGGGCGGCCTGGAGACCCTGGCCAGCGGCTTCGATGGCACCCAGGCACTCTCGGGTCAAACCTGGCAGTACAAGGCGCCGTCCTACGCGACGATCGCGGGCGGGGTGCTGGCGGTCGCAATGACAGCCCGCCACGGTGGCGCGATAGTCGCCTCCGAAGTCAAAGAACAACCCGTCTCGCTCGCGAGCTGTGAAAGTCCGGGCTGTCACAGTCTCGACCGGATGGTGCCTATCACGGCCGTCGGAGCGACCGAACTGCACGAGACAGCGTTCTGCTTCCCCAACGGGGAAGGAGTCTGCCCCGCCGAAAACTTCAACACCAGCGAAGCCAACGGCATCTTCGCAGCGGAAGCCACGATCTCAAGCGCCCAAATCATCCTCTCCACCAACGCGACACCAACAGGCTCCGGATTCACCGGGACGCTGCTCAACAACACGGTCACCGGCAAGGGCACACTCAGCTTCACAGCCAAGGACCCCGGACCAGGCGTCTACCAGACACGGGTAAAGATCGACGGCGAACAGGCATGGGCCGCAACCCCAAACCTCAACGAAGGCAAGTGCGTCTCCACGGGCACCACCGAAGGCGTCCGTGCGTTCAACTACACCCAGCCATGCCCCACCGAAACAGCCGTACACGCAGAAATCGACACGGCTGGCCTCGCCGATGGCGCACACGCCCTCACCGTCGAAGTAGAAGACGCCGCCGGAGACACCACGACCGTCTACGCCGGCACGCTGACGACCCTGAACCACCCGGTCGCCACGATCCCGCCACCGAACCGCGGGGCCACGAACGGCACCCCCACCTCAGACAACGCGACCCTCACCGCCTCGCCACGAGACGCCAGAACCTATACGCGCGGTCTATCTCACTCAGCGCTGACGCTCACCGGACGGCTGACCGACCCAAGCCACACGCCGATCACCGGCGCACAGATACAGCTCCTGCAGCAGCCCACGTCGGCATCAGCACCCACGCAGATCGCCACCACGACGACCCGCGCCGACGGCACCTGGACGATCAAGGCGCCGAAGGGACCGTCCCGCCTGCTCCGCGTGGCCTACTTCTCGCACACGCTCGATACGACGCCCGCCGCGACACTCGACTTCCACGAGCGCGTCCCAGCAGTCGTGTCGATGCACGCACCCCACCGCACGAGGCTGGGCCATACGGTCGTTTTCAGCGGCCAGCTCGCCGGGGGATACGTGCCGCCTCGCGGCGAGTCCGTCCAGATGGAGATCTTCTACAGCGGCCGGTGGCGCACGATCGAAGTGCTCCCCACCAACAGCCAGGGCAGGTGGACCTACAAGTACGTGTTCACGCTCGGTGCCGGCGCGTCCTACCGATTCAGAGCCGTAACGGTCCCGAACGGTGTTTACCCGTTCATGTCGGCGGCCAGCAAGCCAGTAGATGTGACCGTCCTGCGATGAGCACTCACGATGGACTGGCCGCCAAACCGATCCGTCCTGTATCTATGCGACTATCGCCAAAATGGATGATGAACTCAGCCGAGAGAGACATACGGAGGCTGCCGTAATCTGGCAGTTGCGGCGCCAGCCGCTATACGCGCTTGAGTTGGTCAGAGCCATTGGCGGGAACCGACGCGAGGTCGTTGCCGCTGTGGAAAGACTCGACGCAGATGGCGCAATCTCCGTTCCCCAGCCAGGCGCTAGGTTCAAGCTCGTTTAAGGACGACTCCTGCGCGAGTCGGCAAGCTCGGGGCGCAAATACTGTCATAGCGGTGTGTTTACGCCTATAGACGAGGCGCGCTCCTGCCGATACTCGCTGAGATGCTTGTCGGCGAGCAGGAACCCATGCAGCGCAGTGAGGGTCGTACGATCACGGCGCTAGACGATGCCCTGACAAGAACTGTTGGTCGACTCGGGATGAGCGTCGCCCTCCTGCTTGGCGCCGCCATCTACGCCGCCGTCGGTCTGGTGCTGCCGCTGAGCATGGGGGCTCACCACGTCGCGCTCATCGGGTGGAACGCCCTCGGCGTAATACTCGGCTGGTTCGTCACCGTCGTTTGGTTGTTTTCTCAGGTTCAAGCCGCTCATCGGCGACATCTCCTTGAGTGGACGACGAACCTCCGCCTGCTCTCTGCGCAGGAGTTCGAGTGGATCGTTGGCGAGGTCATGCGCCGCGAGGGCTGGGATGTCGAGGAGACCGGCCGCGAGGCGGAGGCTGACGGCAACGTGGATCTCCGTATTCGCCGCAGCGACAAGGAACTGCTCGTACAGTGCAAGCGCTGGCAGTCTTGGCCCGTTGGCGTGGACGAGATACGCAAGCTCGCGGGCACGCTCATGCGCGAAGGACTCTGTGGCGAGGATGGCGTCTTCGTAACGTTGTCGCACTTCACTGAGCCGGCGATTGCCGAGGCGTCCAAAGTCGGGATCGCGTTGGTTGACAACGAGGAGCTCGTGCGCCGGATAGAGAATGTGCGTGCCAGCGAGCCGTGCCCGATCTGTGCAACGCCAATGCTGCTTGACCGGTCCAAGCACGGTTGGTGGCTGCGTTGTCCGCGCTGGGCCAATGGGTGCGTCGGAAAGCGCGACCTCAGTGCCCATCCAGGACGAGCGCTCGATCTACTCCTCGCCGACTAACACGAACCACGAACCTCGTTGCGGTCGATCCTGGATGTCGAGCCGCACACCGCGACGTCGCTGGCCCCGTAATTCGCTGTCGCTTTCAAGGCCGTGTCTGCATTAACAAGCGTGGACCCGTTTTCCGACAGCGAACTGTTTGACGATCCACCTCCCGTCGTCTCCGAGTCGAGCGGCGATGAGCACTCAGAGCGACTGACGCTTTCGCCGGAGGATAGTCCGCCGGTCTTGGTCGCTTGGCTGGTCGGGCACTGGCGAGCGTGTCTGGTGGTGCTTGCGACAGTGGCCGTCGGCTTTGGCCTCATCTCCGGGATGAATGGTGCAGGGTCGCATCTGGAAGCGAGCGAGACGCGCCCGAAGCATCACCATCACGGGCGCAGACACCGGCAAGCGAAGCGCCGGTCCGCGAAGGTCGCCCATGCTCGTGTAGGGATGCCAGTGTCAGGCGCCCCGAGGAGCCTGAGCACTGTCGTTATCCGGCCCACTCAGGCACGCGAGCGTCCCGCTGTCGTCCGGGTCGTCGGTGCCGATCGTCCCAATAGACCGAACTCGGTCGGTAATACAGAACAGTTCGGTTATCTAGGTCGTTAGGGAAAAGCGGAGATGGGTCCCTCGTGGTCTGAGTCTGTGGTCGATCTTGTGACGAGTCGCATGGCGCTTCTGGCCGACCCGACTCGTGTGCATCTCCTCGCGCTGCTTCAGGAGCACGAGGGGACTGTGCAGGACCTGTCCGACAAGGTCGCAAGCACACCGCAGAACGTGTCCCGCCATCTCGGCATCCTGCACCGGGCGGGGATTGTCGCCCGCCGCCGTGAGGGCACGTCGGTCTACTACTCTCTTGCTGACTACTCGACGTGCCTTCTGCTGGACAAGGTGTTGGAGTGCATCACTGGTCAGATTGACGAGCTGGCGGACGTTGTAAAGCTCGCCGCCTAACAGCTCTGGAAGACGTTTATGGCCCGGTGCTCATCGGGATGGTGAGCGCCGGGCCTTTTTTGTGTGGCTTATGAAAGCGCTTGCTTTCATATTTGATGTAAGCAATTACTTTCACATGATGTGCGCTTGTGGTGTTTTGGCCGAGCGCCGCCTACCGTCGCCCTATGACTGTTATTCGCAGGACGACAACAAGTGGGAGCAGACCAGCCGAGCGTGTTAATCGGCTGGTCCGGCTCGCGGGGCGTGTGTTGTTGTGGGGATGCGTGCTGCTGCTGTTGGTTCGCGGCATCGCCTCTTACTTCGACACGAGCTCGCGGGTCCCCAGGACTACTCGCGGTGTGACGGTGACTGTGACGCAGCCCGTCGGCACCGAAACGTCGCAGGCGCAAGGGAAGTGATCGGTATGTCACACATACGTCGTATCTGGCAGGTATGTCTCGTGGCGGTCTATGCGGTTGTGCTGTTCCCGGCGACCGCGCTCGCTGCGGGCAACGATGTCGGCAAGAACGTTGGGGATCTCTTGAAGCATTACGCGGGAGAGGTGTACGGCGGGATCGTCGGCGTCATCAGCCTGATGTTTCTCCTAAACCGCCGTTACACCGAGTTGGCGGTTTTCCTGTTCGCGGCGATCGTGGTCGCGTGGATGGTGTTCTCGCCGTCTGACATATCGAAAGCCGCCGAAGGCATCGGCAAACAGGTCTTCGGGTGAGACGGGGAGCTGATTTGAGATGAGTGACTCCCCGCACACGATCCGCTCCTACCAGCGGATATTCAGGCCCGACCGCCGTATCTACCAGATCGACGGTCGGCGCCTGCCCGTCCCAGGCGGCGTGCCACTTGAGTGGCTTGGCTGGGCGTTCGCCGCTCTGGTCGCGATCCTCGCGCTGAGCCAGCACTCGATCCTGCTCGCCGTCGTGCTCGGCGCGATCGGAGGGGTGCTGGGCGCAGGCTCACACGGATGGCCGGGCGCCATCATCGGCGCGCTCGCGGGATTCGCGGTGACGCTGCTCGCGGGCGTGGTGTTGGGGTGGCTCGATTGGCCGCTACGGCTCTTGGTCGCGCCCGGTGCGGTCGCAACGCTCGCCAGGCAGGCCTCCCCGGACGGACGGCCCGCACACCGCTACCTGACCTCGCTTATGTCTTTGCGGTCACGCGCCGCGCGCCGCTCGCTTGACCGTGCTGTCGGCGTGGACGGGCAGGCACAATTGTGGGCGCCGCAGGTCTGGGTCGCACCGGACGAGCACGCGCCCGTCTTGCATCACGGGAAGGTGCGCGGCCCGGCTCGGCTCGTATTCGCGCGCCCTGTCGTCGCGATCCCTGGTCGTGGCCGACTGATCGTCAGGCACTCCGAGGGACACCGGCTGCGCAACGGCGAGCGGCTTGCCGAAGTGATCGAGCTTGGAGACGGCCAGGTCGTGGAGGTCCGGCCATGACCTTTCCGTTGCGTTACGCGCACGGCAACGTGCTGTTGGGGCGTGGTGGCGAGCCCGCCGGCCTGTACCGGCTGGCGATGAGCACCTACCCGTATCTCCCTACCGGGGAGAAGTGGTCCCTACAGCGCCGCCTCCAACGATTGGCGCACACGATCGCCGCCGACTTCTCTCTGTGGCGGGTGAACCGCGCCTACCCCGCCGAGCGCTACGTACGCCACACCGAACGGCTACTCGACGACCGCCACCAGGACCGCCGAGCATGGCAGGCGTTCCTTGAGGGGCACGAGCAGCGCCTACACCAGCTCGGCTCGCACATCCCCGAGGTGTACCTCGCCGTCTCGCTCGCCGGCAACACCCCCACGGGTGTCGGCTCGGGGCTCGTGCGCAACGTCGATCGTGTCCGGCGCCGTGTCGAGGAGCTTGCCGGGATCGGTGCCGCCTCACCTATACCCGCCTCAGAGCTCGCGGAACTCGCGACCCGCGAGCAGCGCATCTACGAGCGCGTGAACGGCGTGATCGGAGCGCGGCGCGCGCGGACCGCCGAGCTTCAATGGCTGCTGCGCCGCGCCTCCTGCCGGGGCGTCGCGGAGCCGGAGCTCGACCGTAACTGGCAGCCCGACGCGCTCATCATCTCCACCCCGGACGGCGCTCCAGCGTTTCAGCCGCTCGGCCATGACCTTGAGCGGTGCGCGAACGCCGCGATCACCGAGCAGCAGCAAACGCTCGTCGTGGATGGTGAGCAGGGGCGTTGCTATCAGGCGATGCTCGCGCTCGGCGCGCTCGCTGACGCACCCGAGTTCCCCGGTGCGACCGCCGAGGCGCTGTTCGCCCCACTTGAGGGCGTCGGGTTCCCGGTAGACGCTGCGCTTCACGCGCGCTGGCTTGGTAACAGGCAAGCGCTCGCGCAGGTCCGTAAGCGGATCGCCGATGTCGAGCACGCCTACAACGAGCAGGTCGAGGGTGCCGCGCACGGCCCGAGCCTCATGGCCGGCGCCGACCGTGTTCTCGCCCGCGAGTACGAGGCACAACTGCAGGCAGGCGGGCACCCGCCGATGCTCTACGCGCAGATCGGGCTCGCCGTCGGCGCCCCCACCGAGGAGGAGCTAGAGCGCCGCGTCGCCGTGCTCAAAGAGCAGTACGGCGACATCACCCTGCACCGCCCCGCCGGATTGCAGCACCAGCTCTGGCTCGACCACCTACCGCGACCGGACGGGTGGGTCTGACGTGCGCGACTACACCCAACAGCTCACCGTCGAGCAGTTCGGCGGACTGATCCCGACAGGGAGCCGGATGGTCGGCTCCCAACGCGGCCCATACCTCGGCTACACCCCGACCGGCGCACCCTTGCCGGTGCGGTTCGATCCGACGCAGGCACCCAGGGAAGACCGCGCCTCAGCCGTCCTCTTGATCGGGACGCTCGGCAGCGGCAAGACGGTTGCATCACAGACGATCGAGTACGCCGCCGAGCGCAGAGGTTCGCTCGTGGTCGACTTCGACCCGAAGCCCGACCACGGCCTTCACCTACTGCCCGAGCTACAGGACCGCGTGCAGGTACTGGAGCTGTCCGGCGACCCTGCGCAGCAGGGCAAGCTCGACCCGCTCGCGATCGGCCTCGAGGACTTGCGCGAGGAGCTTGCCTGCTCGTACCTGCTTGAGCTTTTGCCGGGCAACACAAGCGCGTGGGAGAACGCCGTCTCGCTCGCGGTCAAGGACACCGTAAGTGAGGGCTCGCGCAGCCTCTCCCGCGTAGTCGAGCTGCTGCATGCCAGCGAGCGCGTCACCGCCCGCGAGGCCGGCGAAGCGTTGGAGGTGATCCGCGACTTTGGCCTCGCACGGCTCGGGTTCGGCAACGGCCAGGGGACGGACATTCAGGCCGACCGGCCCGTCACGACGATCCGTATGCCGGGCCTGTCGCTGCCGGAACCGTCAGCGGCCCGGGACACATATACACGCGCGGAGCGGGTGTCGGTCGCCACGCTCTCACTGGTCGCCGCTTACGCGCTCCAGTTGATCTCGCAGGATCGCTCGCGGCACAAGGTCGTCGGCCTCGACGAGATTTGGTTCCTGCTCGCCTCCCCACAGGGACGGCAGACCATCAACCGGCTCGTCCGTTTGGGCCGGGCGTTCAACGCGACGCTGTTGCTCGGCACTCACCGGATCGGTGATCTCGGGGACCTCTCGGACCTGATCGGGGTCGTGTTCGTCTTCGGCCAGGACTCCGACGACGCCGCGAGCGCCGCGCTGCGGTTCATCGGCCTTGAGCCGACCCGTGAGCTTGTCGGCCGGGTCCGTGAATTCCGCGCCGGGCGCTGCCTGATGCGCGACCTGCACGGCCGCGTCGGCGAGGTGCAGATCGACCTCGTCTACCCGCATCTCCTCGCCGCATTGCAGACCACACCTGACCAGCCCGGAAGGAGCGCGGCATGAAACCCACCGTCCTCACCATCCTGCGTTCTCTTACACGCACGAGACGGCGCCGGCTGGCGCTCGTGCTCGCGTTGACGGTGGGGCTCGTGCTGCTCGCCGGACCGACCGCCGGAGCGAACGATGTCTACAGCAACATCGGCCCCGCACCGCAGCTCCCATCGGGCGGGCTGGTGAATCGCTACCCGCTCACCAACTACCAGCTCGACCAGTACTTCCCCGCGATCAGCGCCGGGCTGCTCGAAGGCGTGGACGTCTCCGGTGTGCCGCCGATGATCGCGTTCTTTATCGCGCAGGTCATCTGGCTCATCACCGCCTTCCTGGCGAACGCGGTCATCACGCTTTTCGCGTTCGCGTTCAACCTCGACCTGGTCAACGGGAACGGCACCACCGGCTCGGGGGCGCTGACACCGGTCGCCTCGGCGATCCACAACCTCTACACCAACACGTTTGGTGCGCCGTGGCTCGTCGCCGCGATCGTGCTCGCCGGGTGCTGGGCGATGTGGAAGGCCCTGGTCCAGCGGCGTTACACCGAGACAGCCGGCGCGCTCGCCGTATCGCTGCTCTATTGCGTGTTGGCGATCGGGATAGTCACCCAGCC
>JANWLE010000115.1 GCA_025451035.1 Solirubrobacteraceae bacterium | reverse complement strand
TGCTGCGGTCTAGCACAGCGCGGTGATCGCTATCGTGGGGTGGCGCCACGCGCCAAGGCGCATCGAACCATGTTGAGACTTGGCTCTAGAAGGGTCTGATCGACCATCATCACAACCAACCAATTCAGATTCGTTCAAAGAACCACGTCTGAACTGACCTCAACTAGCGGATTCTTGCCCGAAGAGACCCGCCACACCCGCCGCGTCGGGGACGACGTGACGAAGGCCGGGAACAACAGCAAAGGCTGTGTCCGCTGAGATGAGCGCTCGTGCGCCGGTGCCCAGCGCGGCTGCAGCGAGTACCGCGTCGAAGGCACCCAGCCGCTCGGAGCGCTCATAGATCGAAAGTCCCTGGCGAAGGTGCTCACCGCTGACTATTAGCAAGGGTGAGAGCAACTCGACGTAGTCGCTTGCCAATTTCACAGCATCGGCGCGGTCTCGCCGCCGCGCGCGTACGTGCACGAACTCCTGAATCGCCTCCACTGTGGTGGTCGCTTCGAGATCCCGACTGGCAATCGCCGATATCAACTGGCGACACGGGTCTCGCAGTGGATGCGCGTCTCCCTTGGCGTAGACCAGAACCGTTGTATCGAGGACAATCATGCGCTGCGTTCATGGGCGCCATCGAGCTCGGCACGTAGCTGCTCGGGCACGGGGACGGGCATGTCTGGAGCCTCGAGAAGTCGCACACCAGCGGCGCGCCGCTTTGCGTCCGGATTTGTCAGTCCACGATCGATGGCCTCTCGCACCACCGTCGCTACCGAGACGCCACGTTCGCGCGCCGCTGCTGTGATCCGCTGGTGGCGATCGTCATCGATCAGTATTTGCAGGCGATGCTCAAGCGACATGCTCATACTGTAGCATGAGCAGCTTCAGAACACTCAATGGGTGAGGGCAGCCGATGGCTCTTTATTCCTGACGCTGCTAGGTTTCCGATCACGGGTCAGCCTTCACGGTCGGCGTCAGGGCATGCTGGCGGCCCAGCGTGCTCGAGCGTGGCCCGCTGCGACGAGTGGGCCCGGAACCGAAAGCCAGTGGCGGCCCTTTTGTCCGAGTTCACAGTGAGCTGTCACGACGGCCTGGATCGTCTCCGGCTCGCGCCAAGCGCAACAGCCGCTCCGCGCGATCGGTTACGCCCGACCATTTGCTCTGAGCATCATCAAGCGGGTCGCTGACCGGACCGGCGTCGGTGATGGTGTAGCGGGGGTGAGCCGTTCGCTTTGAATAGGTGTAGCACCTATAGGTCGGGGTGCAGCACCTGTCTTTCTACTTGCTACATCCTGGCGGGCAGACCGATCTCTTGTTGCCGGCGATTCGCACAACGTTGCGAGGCCGAGCAGGCGCCCTTCGACGTCCCCTCGACCTGGATTGCCGCCGTTGCGACGCGTTCAGGAGATTTTCAGGTTGCGTCTGGCACGCTCACGCGCATGCTCAAAAGAACGCCATCGCTTCTCCTCGTCGCTGCTCTGCTCCTGGCCGGCGGATGCGGCGGCAGCTCCAAGAGCCAGACCGCCGGGTCGCAGTCCTCCGGAGGGGGCCAGACCGAATCCTCGGGCAGTGCCGCCCTGGCAGCCGACGCCCGCTCCGCGGCGACCGGGGACATCCCCGACAACCAGAACTTCCTGACGTTCAGCGACATGCACCTGGGCGTCACGATGCTCTATCCGGAGGGCTGGGCCGTCAAGAGCACCGCGACAGGAGTGACCTTCCAGGAAAAGAACAACCTTGTGCGGATCGCCGTTTCGCATGGCCCGGCGCCGACTGTGGCTGCACTGACGACCCAGCTGGCGGAGCTCAAGCGTGCGAATCCCGCCATGACAACCAGCGCCCCACGGATTGTCGCGCTCAAAAGCGGCCCGGCCGTGAAGGCCACCTATACCACTGAGAGCGCTCCCAACCCGGTGACGGGCAAGCGCGTCACCCTCACGGTTGACCGCTATGAGCTCTCGCACGCGGGCCGATTGGCGATCCTTGATGTCGGGACCCCCGTGGGCGTCGACAACGTCGATGCCTACAAGCGCATGGCCGAAAGCTTCAAATGGCTGTAAAGAGCCTCTATGTGGAGCCTGATGAGAGCGTACAGGAGGTCCACTGGAGCGCTCTTGAGTGCCACGACGTGTTCAAGATCTACCGCTCGGGACCGGTGGAGACCGTCGCGCTGCGCGGTCTGGATCTGCGGATCGAGCGGGGAGAATCGATTGCGATCCTCGGCCCGTCGGGCTGCGGCAAGAGCACTCTGCTCGCCCTCGCGGCGGGTCTGGATGAGCCCTCAGCCGGCGAGCTGCGCGTCTGGGGCCGCTCGCTCGGGCGTCTGGATGAGGCGGAGCTCGCCGCCTACCGGGCGCGGGACCTGGCGATCGTCTTTCAGAGCGAGAACCTGTGGGCCAACCTGTCGGCCCAGGAGAATGTCGCGGTGTCGCTGCGTTTCGCCGGCCACACCGATGCTGAGGCGGCCGCGAGGGAGAGCTTGAGCGCGTTCGGGCTGCGTGAGCGACGCTCCCACCGTGCGGCGGCGCTCTCCGGCGGTGAGCAGCAGCGCGTGGCCATCGCCGCCGCGGCGGCACGCCGGGCCCGTCTGGTTCTCGCCGACGAGCCCACCGGCGAGCTCGATCGGCGCAACGAGGAGATCGTCCTCGACGCGCTCGAACAACTGCGCGCCGACTACGACAGCACGGTTGTAATCGTCACGCACTCCGAGCCTGTGGCCGCTCGCGCTCAGCGCGTCATCGAGCTGCACGACGGGAGGCTGGCGGCGTGAGCAACGTCGACATTACTGCGCCGCGCACCTCGTTGATCGGTTGTGACGGTGTGAGTGTGTCCTATGGTCACGGCCCTTCGCTCGTCACGGCGCTGCACGCTGTGGAGTTGCTCGTCGAGCCCGGCGAGCGGCTCGCGCTGTGGGGACGCTCTGGCTCGGGCAAGACAACCCTGCTGCACGTCCTTGGTGGGCTTGTCGTTCCCAATGAGGGTCGCGTCATGTGGAAGACCAGCGAGCTTTCGTCGCTGGACGCGGCTGCCCGCGGCAGGAGGAGGGCTGAGGGCATCGCCTACGTATTTCAGGGCTCCAACCTCCTGAGTCACTTCACAGCCTTCGAGAATGTCGCATTCGCCACCCTTCTCGGCGTCAAACGAGATGGTGGTCGAGCGCCCCGGCCGCGCACCCACTCCCCTGAGGACCTGTTGGAGCTGGTTGGACTCTCAAGCAAGCTGGATGCGCTGCCCGGCGAGCTCTCGGGCGGCGAGGCCCAGCGTGTGGCAATCGCTCGCGCGCTGGCCCAGAGTCCGGAGCTGCTGCTGTGCGACGAGCCCACCGGCCATCTGGACTCAGATACCGCCGAGCGCGTGCTCGATCTGCTCGACGGGCTCCACCGAGAGCTCTCTTTCGCGCTGGTGACGGCCACCCACGACGCGGGCGTGGCCGCCCGCGCTGAGCGTGTGATCGAGCTGAGCGACGGTCGTGTGATCGGCGAGAGCAGCCCATGACGAGCGCTCTGCGCATGGCGGTCTCAGGGCTGCTGCGCACGCCCGGGCGGTCTGCGATCCGTGTGCTGATCCTGGCGGCGTCCGTGGCGCTGCTTGGCGGGATGCTGCTGTTCGTGGGCAACTCGCTGCGGACGGTAGCGGGTAGCTCGGTACGCAGCGTGCCGCTCGATCTCCAGGGGCCGATGTCCTCCTACGAGCAGGCACGCTCGGTGGCTTCCGCGGTTGCACGCCAGAGCGGCGTGCTGCAGGCATCGCCGGTCGCAACCGCGCCGCTGGCCGGGGCCGCGCACCAGGGCCCGAACGGCCTCACCAGTGCCGGCGTAGGCGCCGTGCTCGCCGTACCCGGCGACTACCTGGGCCACATCCACAGCTTCCGCTTCCTGCGCGGCTCACTGCGTCCCGGCGCGGTGGTGCTCGACCAGCAGATGGCCGCCACGCTGCAGGCCCAGATCGGCGATCGGGTAACGCTCAAGCCGCCCGGCCGCGGGCGGCCCCACACATACGTGGTCTCGGGAGTGGCGCTTGTCACGGCGCCCGACGAGCTCTTCCAACCGCTCAATCCCCAGCTCGGTCCAGCGCCCGCGCAGCCGCCGGCGAACGTGGCCATCCTGCCGCTCGCCACCTTCGCCTCGACGCTCGCACCCCAGCTCCCGACGATCAACGCGGCGAACCTGGGCGTCAGCGCCCAGCCGGGCGCCCAGACAGGCGTGCAGTGGCAGGTACACACTCAGCTCGACCCGCTCGCGCTGAGCACGGGCAGCCCTACCACAGCGCTGGCTCTGGCCACTCAGACGCGTAACCGCATCGAGCGCAGCCTGCCCGGCCAGGTCCAGTTCGTCGACAACCTCTCAGAATCGCTCAACACCGCGGCCGGCGATGCGCTGTACGCGCAGACGCTCTACATCATGCTCGCCGTGCCCGGCGCGCTGATCGCGCTCGGACTCGCCTACCTGGCCGCGCTGGGCACCGTCGAGCGCGATCGCCGCGACCTCGCCCTGCTGCGCGCACGCGGCGCGCGACGGCGGGATCTGCTGGCACTGGCCGGGACCGAGAGCCTGATCCTCGGCCACGTGGCCGGGCTGGCCGGCGCCGGCGCGGCGTTTGCCGCCGTCTCGGCGCTTGTCACCGGCGGGGCGCATGCCACGCTCGGACGGGTTCTCAGCACCGCCGCGATCTGCGTGGCGCTGGCCGTCGCCGGCGCCGCCGCAGCGCGTATCGGCGCCAGTCTCGCCTCGCTGCGGATGAGCGTCGCGGCGGGCCGTCGCGGAACGCGTCGCGAGGGCAGACCGCTGTGGCAGCGTCTCTACCTCGATCTTCTTGCTCTGGCGATCAGCGGGCTGATCTACTGGCTGACCGCCAGCACCGGCTTCTCCGCGGTCGTCAACCCCGACTCCAATCCGACGCTGTCCCTGTCCGTGTACATGTTCTTCGCCCCGGCGCTGTTGTGGATCGGGGCCACGCTGCTGCTCGTCCGCCTGCGCGGACGGGCCCTGAACTGGATCGCCGCTCGGGCCGTGCGGGGGCGGGCGCAAACGCGCGGCTCGCTGCTGCTCGTCAGCGCCGGGCGCCGCGGCGCCGCCATCAATCGCGGCCTGGTCGTGGTCGGGCTGTTGCTCGCCTTCGGCGTGAATCTCGGGATCTTCTCCGCGACCTATGACCAGCAGGCCAAGGTCGACGCCCAGCTCACACTGGGGGCAGACGTGACCGCGACGGCGGCGCCCGGAGTAGCCGCCCGGCGCGATCTCGTCAGGCGGATCGCCGGCGTCCCTGGCGTCGCGGCTACAACGGGCGTCGAGCACTCATACGCGTATGTCGGACCCGACCTCCAGGACACCTACGGGATCGATGCCGCCTCGTTCACCAGAGCCACCTCGCTGCGCGACTCCTACTTCGTCGGCTCCAGCGCCCAGCAGGTGCTCGCCCGCCTGCGCTCCAACCCGGACGGCGTCCTCGTCAGCAAGGAGACAATCACCGACTTCTCATTGAAAAACGGCGACCTTTTGCGTCTGCGCGTGCTGAATCAGCAGACCGGCCACTTCCAGATCGTGCCCTTCCACGTGGCCGGAATCGTGCAGGAGTTCCCCTCGGCGCCCAAGGACTCCTTCATGGTGGCCAACCAGAGCTACCTGGAGTCCGTGACGCACGCCGGCGGCCCCAACGTCGTCTTTGCCAAGGTCACCGGCGATCCTCCGGCCGTGGCCCGCCGCGTGGCCGCTGCCACCGCCTCGGCGGGTACCATGGTGGACAACATCTCCGACCAGAGCGCGCGCACGAGCAGCTCGATCACGACGGTCGACCTGGCCGGGATCAGTCACATCGAGCAGGCCTTCGCGATCATCTTGGCCGCCGGGGCGATGGCGCTGTTCGTGGCGCTCGGGATCTCTGAGCGACGGCAGGAGTTCGCCACGATGGCCGCTATCGGCGCGCCTCTATCCCGAGTCTCGGAGTTCCTGTGGACCGAGGCAGCGATCGTGCTGACGGTGGGACTCGCCCTCGCGGTCGGCCTCGGCTGGCTCCTATCGGAGATGCTCGTCGCGATTCTCCAACACGTCTTCGACCCGCCGCCAGACGCTCTCGCGGTGCCCTGGGGGTTCCTGGCCGGACTGGCAGGCACAGCGATCCTTGCCACGCTCTTGGCCACCGCGCTCGCCGCCCGCAGGATCCACCGCCTGCCGCTCGGGCAGATCTTGCGCGAGCAGTGAGTAGCGTCATTGTCAGTGGCGCGCTCATTCCCACAAGTCCTCATATCGGCCGCGCTTGCGGGATTTGTGGCGGCCGGCTGCAGCGCGAGCTCGGGCCGGCCGGCCGGCGCACGTCTCGCTAGCAACTCTCTGGGATCCACCTCCGCTCCGGCGGTGCATCGCCGGCTGCTCTTGGGGTATTCCGTCGAGCATCGGCCGATCGGCGCCCAGGAGCTGGGTGACCCCACCGCAGGCATTCGCGTGCTGGTCGTTGGCTGCATACACGGCAACGAGCGCGCCGGCATCTCAGTGGCGCGGCGCCTGGAGACGACGAGCGCTCCACAGGGCGTCGACCTGTGGGTCATCGACGATCTCAACCCCGATGGGGCCGCGGCAGACACGCGCCAGAACGCACACCGGGTCGACCTCAATCGCAACTTCCCCTACGGCTGGCTTGCGGCGGGACGGCCGGGCGATCAGCAATACCCCGGCCCGCGCCCGCTGTCCGAGCCGGAGGCACGCATCGCCTACCGGCTCGTCCTGCGCCTGCGTCCGCAAATCACGATCTACTTCCATCAGCCACTCGGGCTCGTCGACGAATCCGGCGGAGACCCGCGCGTCGAGCGTCGTTTCGCCGCTCTGAGCGGCCTGCCCCTGCTGCGGCTAACGCGCTACCCAGGCAGCGCCGTGGGGTGGCAGAACCATCGCCTGCCGCACACCACCGCCTTTGTCGTCGAGTTGCCCTCGAGCAACCACACGTCACCGAGCGCGGCTCGGTTGGCACGGGCGGTCCTGACGCTTGCGGGCGAACAGCCGTCTCGGGAAGGGAGATCCACGCGTCCGCCCCGCCGCTGATCCGGTTGGCGATGTGGGCCTCGCCGCCATGGGCGCGTGCGATGCTACGCACGATCGACAGGCCCAGCCCCGTTCCCTGGACCGTGCGTCCCAGGTCGGGGCGACTGAAACGCTCAAAGGCGACGGTGAGGAAGTCTTCGGGAAAGCCAGGGCCATCGTCTGCGACATGGAGGTCCACGGTCCCATCGTGGCGGTCTACGAAGAGCACCACCGTGTCCGCCCCATGACGCAGAGCGTTATCGACGAGATTCGAGAGCGCCTGCTCCACGCGCAGCGGATCGGCCTGGATGGTGACCTCGTCAGGTACGCTGACCACGACCATCCGTCCTTCCCTGCGAGCCCGGTGGGCAAAGCGCTGGCCGACGTGCTCAGCTACCTCACGGACGTGAACCGGGGTGGGCTCGATCGGCAGCTCTCCATGATCGGCCTGGGCGAGCGTAAGCAGATCGCGCGCCAGGTGCGCGACCCGGTCGGCCTCGATGTTGGCCGAGGCGAGGGCGGCGCGGAGCTCGCGCTCGGAGCTGTCCCCGGTGAGGGCGACCTCCAGCTCGGTCTTCAGGACCGCCAGGGGAGAGCGCAACTCGTGGCTGGCGTCGGCGACGAAGCGCCGCTCACGAGCGAAGGCCGACTCGTTGCGGTCGAGCATCTCGTTGAGCGTCAGAGCAAGGCGCTGCAGCTCGTCTCGGGCCGCCGGCACCGGTAGGCGCCGGCCGGGCTCGGTCACCGATAGCCGTGTCGCCTGGCGGCGCATCGCCTCGACGCTGCGCAGCGACAGCGCCGAGACACCGTATCCGAGCAGCGACGCCAGCAGGAGGGCCACCGGGCCCCCGAGCAGCATCAGCGACCGAAGATCGTTAAGCGTGGCCGTGCGAGCTTGCAGGGACACCCCGACGATCACGAGCAGGGACTCACTCTGAGCGCGCACCGGCGTAGCAAGCAGGCGGAACGTGCCAGCAACACCAGCGATCCGGGTTGTGAGCAGGATGGGCTTGCGGCCTGCCCGGGCGATGTCGCGGGCGCCGAGAATCGGTGTGGGAGGGAGACCGCGAGTCTCGTCGACCACTCGACGCCCTGGCGCCAAAACCTGAGCAAAGCCCGCCCCGGCGCGATTCAGGCCTCCGGCCCCCGCTTCCGCCAGTCCCGTATCGGACTGCTGGACCAAGGCTCGCACGTCATTGGCACGTGCGCGCAGGCCCTGGTTCAGAGATTCGTCCAGGTTGGCTTGAAAACGGGCGTAGACGAAGAGCCCGAGTCCAGTCAGGAGCAGCCCCAGCGCCGCTGCGAACGTGAGGGTGACCTTGACGCGCAGCGAAGGGTGCGCAAGGCGCCCGAACCGAGACATCAGGCGTGGGCGCGTAGGCGGTAGCCGCTGCCGCGCACCGTCTCCAGCGATCGCCGACCGAACGGACGGTCGACCTTCTCGCGCAGGCGCCGGATGTAGGCGTCGACCACGTTCGAGCGGTTGTCGTATGCCTGATCCCAGGCAGACTCCAGGAGGTCTAGGCGCGAAAGCACCTCGTCCGGCCGCGTCATGAACGCTTCCAGCAGCAGCAGCTCCTTGGCGGACAGCGCAAGCTCGGTCTTTCCCCGCCACACCCTGCGGCCGGCTGGGTCCAGACGCAGGTCGTCGACCCGCAGCATCGTCGGCCGCTGGACCGGGGGACGGCGCGCCAAAGCACGCACACGGGCCAGGAGCTCGGCAAAGGAGAAGGGCTTGGTCAGATAGTCGTCCGCGCCTTCGTTGAGGCCGGCGACACGGTCGCCGATCCCATCGCGCGCGGTGAGCATCAGGATCGGGGAGCCGACGCCATCGGCTCGCAGACGTCGACACGTCTCAAACCCGTCGATGCCCGGCAGCATCACGTCGAGGATCAGCACGTCAAAGCGCGTGGAGCCGGCCATCCACAGGGCATCCTCGCCACGGGAGGTCACGTCGGCCACCACGCCGTGCTTTTGAAATCCGCTGCGCAGCAGCGCAGCCATCTTGGCCTGGTCCTCGACGATCAGAACGCGCATGACATCGAGGATGTCAACGGAACCTGAACGTCTCCTGAACGACGCTTGGGGGCAGACCGCCTGCGCGATCCGCCCCCAAGCAGCCATGCGAGATCACGCGTCACCACCGGGAGCTATTCCTGGCTTTCGCTCTGGAATTCGACGTCGCCCGAGGGATCTTCATGACCGCCGGGACCATCGCTCTCGGATGACTGCTGCTCGGTCGCCGAGCCTGTGTCCGCTTGCTCGTTGGTGCCTGTTGTGGACTGGTCGCTCGCGGACGTTGTGTCGGCCTGGCCGCCCGCCGATTCAGACGGTCCGCTGGCGCTGTTGTCCGGCGTGGTCTGGTCGCCCTGCTGGACGTTGTCGGCGCCGGATTCGCCCGCTTGATCCTGCACAGCCGTCGAAACGGCGGCCTTGGTCTGGGCGCTCGAGCCGCTCTGCGTGGCCACAGCGATGGCCGAGCCGCCGAGGGCGAGGGCGCCCAATGAGGTGACCGCGAGTATTCCTGTCTTCAGTCGCTTGCGCATGAGAGTTGCTCCTTCGATTGGGGTCATGAGCAACCGCGAAGCTAGGGATGCGCACGTGACAGCAAGATGAAAGCCCGCGATGTTGGGCGGCGCCGTTCGCGATACTTAGTGTGTGTCCGATGCGCTGATCTTGGTAGTCGAGGACGATCACGAGTTGCGCGCGGTCGTCAGGCGCGGCTTGGAGGAGGAGGGCTTCGCGGTCAGTGGCGTCGGTACAGGCCGTGAGGCGATGAAGCGGATCTCCGAGCAGGCGCCGGATGCGCTGGTCATCGACGTAGGCTTGCCCGACGCCGACGGGCGCGATCTCTGTCAGGCGCTGCGCGCGCAGGGGATGCAGTCCCCGGTCATCTTTCTCACCGCGCGCGACGCCTTGACCGACCGGCTCGCCGGCTTCGGCGCGGGCGGAGACGACTATCTGACCAAGCCCTTCTCCTTTGCCGAGCTCGCCGCTCGCCTGCGCGCCACACTCAACCGCGCCGGAGCGGACGGCAAGGTGAGCGCCGCCGGCCTGAGACTCGACCCGACGAGCCACGAGGCTGCGTGCGGGGAGCATAGTGTGCGGCTCACCCCCACGGAGTTCCGGTTGCTGGGTGCGCTGGCTGCGCAAGCCGGACGGCCGGTCAGACGCCGTGACCTGGTGCGCACGGCCTGGCCGGATGGCGCCGTTGTGCACGACAACACGATCGACGTCTACCTCGCGCGCTTGCGTCGCAAGCTACGAGCACTTCCGGGAGCCCCGGCGATCGCGACAATGCACGGGATCGGCTACCGCCTGCAATGAAGCTCCGCCGCTCAAGCCTCCGCACGAGGCTCACCGCGAGTGCCGTCGCCGGTGCGGCGATCACGCTCGCCACACTCATAACCGCGTTCAACCTGGTGCTCGATGCGCGCCTGCGCACGGACGCGGACAACGTCCTGCGCGAGCGAGCGGCCACGGTGCTGCGCGGACTGGCCACGGTGGACGGACGCCTGTCGGTGATCGAGGCTCCCGACCAGGGCGCGATCGACGCGCAGACGTGGATATTCGCCGGGCAGAGCACCCTCGAGCAACCGGCCGGCGCCGATCCACGCAATCAACTCGCGGCCCGCCGGCTGGCGGTAACGGGACGGGGGTTCAGGACTGTGGACGCGACGGACACCCGCCTGCAAGCGGTCCCGGCGCGCCGAGACGGCCGGCTGTTGGGCACGGTCGTCGTCGGCGCCTCTCTGGCGCCGTATGAGAGCACTGCCTCCTCCGCACTGCTCGGCTCGATGATCCTGGGTCTGCTCATGCTCGCAGCGGTGGCAGCGCTCTCCCGCCGGCTCATCAGCCGCGCTCTGCGTCCTGTCGCCCAGATGACCGCCGCCGCGGCCGACTGGGGAGAACATGACCTCTCTCGGCGGTTCTTCCCCGGCGAGCCCCACGACGAGCTGACCTCGCTGGCGTCGGTGTTCGACAGGCTGCTCGGTCGCCTAGCCCAGAGCCTGCGACATGAGCAACGGCTCACAGCCGAGGTCTCGCACGAGTTGCGCACACCGCTGGCCAAGATCCTGGCGCAGGCCGAGCTCTCGGCCAGTCGTGAACGCTCGCCAGCGCAGTACCGGGCAACCCTGGAGCTGATCACGCGCCATGCCCAGGAGATGCAGCGCGTGCTCGAGACTCTGCTCGCGTCCGCGCGAGCCGGGCTTGCCGGCAAGGCCGCCGTCAGCGATGCCCGAGAGCCTGCCGAACGGGCGGTCGAGCCCCTGCGGGAGGCCCTGGCCAAGCAGGGCAAGTCGATCGAGGTCTCCTCCGCGCGTCCCTTGAGGGTGGCCGTCGAGGCCGGCGTCGTGGAGCGCATCCTCTCGCCGCTGCTGGAGAACGCGGCCCGGTATGCGCAACGACGCATCACAGTCGAGATCGCCGCGGCCGACGGTGAGGTGGTCTTCGAGGTCGGCGACGACGGGCCGGGCGTGGACCCCGTTGAGCTTGAGCGGATCTTCGAGCCAGGCTTCCGCGGTGCCGAACCGCACGTAGAAACACATGTAGGGGCAGGGCTTGGCCTACCGCTCGCTCGTCGTCTCGCGCGCGCTGCCGGTGGGGATGTCGAGGCTCGCGTGAGTACCCAGGGAGCGACACTATCTGTGCGCCTACCCGCCGGCTGAGCTAGGGCCCCTTGGCTAACAGTCGGGTCAGATCTTCGGACTTTCAGAAGGTCCTACGTAAGCACTTGTGCGGGTCAACCGGCGCCTGCGATGGCGCGCCCGATACTCTGAGACACCGTGATCACAACCAACCAGTTCAAGAACGGAAACCACATCGACGTCGATGGGACGATCTACAAGATCCTCGAGTTCCAACACGTCAAGCCAGGCAAGGGCGGAGCGTTCGTGCGCACCAAGCTGCGCCGCGCGTCCGACGGCGCCG
>JANWLE010000114.1 GCA_025451035.1 Solirubrobacteraceae bacterium | reverse complement strand
CCCAGGCGACCTATGAACAGCATCGTGATCAAAGCATAGATGCTCGCCTCTTGTCAACAGAGCCCGATGAATTGGTCGTCCTGTCAAGAGAACTGAGCGCTTTGCCACCACGTGCGCGCCAAGGGCTGGCGGCCCCGCTGACACGGGCGGGATTTAAAGTACGGTGGCGTGTCCCATTCTGCTGGCGAGGGGTGCGCAGGAGCGCCAACCGCCGCGCCATGAGCGGCCCTCACATTGGGGCCGGCGATGTGGATATTCCCAGGAGAGCAGCCGCATAGGCCGCGGCCAGTTCGGTTACCGTCCCGACCAGAATGAGCCGGGCTGAGGGAGCAGACGGAGTGTTGAACAAGGGCGAGAAGTCCTCCCAGCGCAGACGCCTACTGAACGCCATGACCGAGACTTGCGCGCGGCGTGGCTACAGCCAAAGCACGGTCGCCGACGCGGTCGCCCGCGCCGGCGTGTCCCGGGCGAGCTTCTACGAGTACTTCGCCGACAAGGAGCACTGCTTCACGGCGGCGCTCGAGCACTACCACGCGCAGCTGCTGAGCCAGGTCCAGGACGACGTGAGCCACCACGCCGATGGCGAGATCTCGCACGCGGCTATCCGCGTGCTGCTCGGCTTCGCGCGGCGGGACCCGGACGCCATGCAGCTGCTCATCCACGAGGCGCTGGCGGGCGGAGAAGACTCCGCACACATCTACGACCAGCTGCTCGAAGATACGGCGGAGATCATCGCGCGGGCCGAGCGCGAGCACGGCGCCGAGCAAAGGCTCATCCTGCCGCTGCGAACGCTGCTGGGCGGCGTCTGCCAGGCACTGTGGCCGCCGCTGCACAACGGTGAAACCTCGGTCCACAGGCTCATCGACGACATCGACAGGTGGATCGACAGCTACCGCTGCGCGCCCGGCGTCCGGGCGCCCGAGCCGTGCCTGCCCGCCCGCCCGCAAGAGCCGCGCTTTCTGCCCGACCCTCCGCTGCGAGCTCCCGCGCCCCTGCGACCCGGGCGCCGCTCGCTGCCTACCGGGGACGTCAACAGCAACCGGCGGGAGCGCATCCTTCACGCGACCGCGTCGGTCGCGGCAAGCCAAGGCTATTTGGCGATGACCGTCGACCACATCGTCGCCGAGGCGCAGATCGCCAGGCGTGTCTTCTACGAGCATTTCAGCGACAAGGACGACGCTTACGTCGCCGCCACCGAGTTCTTCGGGCAGCCGCTGCTGGCCACCGCCGCCAAGGCGTTCTTTGGCCTGGGCAGCTGGCCCGAGCGTATCTGGCGAGCGAGCCTAGCCGTGCTCGAGTTCATGAGCACCTATCCGGCGGTCGCGCACCTAATGGTGGTCGAGAGCTTCGCCGCCTCAGAAGCTGTCAAACGATCAGTTCACGCGACCGGGCGGGCGCTGATGCTGCTGCTCGAGGAGGGCTACCACCTCGAGGTCACCGAGGAGACGCCCCCACGAGCGTCTGAGCTGATTGCGGCCACCGTGGGGCACCTCCTCAACCAGCACTTGCGCCTGCACGACGGCCACGAGCTTCCCCTGTGGCTGCCGAGCTATGCGTCAATCATCCTCACCCCGTTCATGGGGACCGACGCGGCCGCCAGCTTTATCGCCGAGCAGGCCGCGCGTAGCTAAGAACGGGGCTTGCACATCCAGCCCTCGCCGGGCAAGCTGCGCGTGCGCATGAGGCGAGGAAGTGAATTTCGGCGAGAAGACGAGGTGTGCGGCGCGCCCTCATTAACGCTTGATCCACGTTGGCGGTGGCGGTCCGTCGCCACGCTCGAAACGCAATACCCGAAAGTCACAGATCCGGTTGAGAAACAGCACCGTCTGTATGAAATATTAGGAGGCATGCCGCAAATTAGCGTATTTCATCTACAGCGCGAACCAAGAAACGGCAGGCCAACGGGCCACGCAAGCTTGTGGGCTAGCCTCCCGGTTGGGCCTCCCGGCCCCTACGATCAGATGACTGCATGCCAGATTTGACCCCGCCCGTGTCGGACAGTAAAGATCCGTCGCGAGGGCCGTACCGCCAGGGCGAGTGTCTCTCCGGGGCGCCATTGAGGACCATCGAGGCGATCGCGATGCTGACGGGCACCCGCGGATTCGCGGATGTGACGCTGGCCGACCTCATCGCCGAGGCGGACATCGCCCGGGCCACCTTTTACAAGCATTTTCGTGACATGAAGGACTGCCTACTGAAGGCCCAGCGTCACTACGCGCAGGTGCTGTTGGAGGAACTCGAGGAGCGTCCCGGGAACCTGTGGAGCACGCTCGCGACCTTCGCGAGCCGAAATCCGCACGCGCTAGCGATCCTCGCCGAGGTGCAGGTCGCCGGCGAGGAGGCCTCGCTCGACCAGCACGACGAGATCCGCGACCGGCTGGCGGCCGTCTTGCGCGAGGACGCCAAAGCCAGGCCGAGACCGGACCTGCCGCCGGGCCTACTTGTCGGCACGGTGATGCGCGTGCTCGCGCGCCAGGGCCGCCAGCACGTCACCAACCCGGCCGTCCTCTCCAAGCACATCGAGCAGTGGCTTGCGTGTTACACCGTCGAGCAGGCCAGCACGCGCTGGCAAGAGCTGAGATTCCACGATTCGATCACGACGCTCGAGATGGACTGGCCTTCGGACTCCACCGCCCTTGAAGCACCGGACGACAAGCGCCTGCGCAGCAGGCGCACATTCCAGGCGCGCAAACTGGCGATCTTGCGGGCCGTCATCCACACCGTCGAGCAGCGCGGATACGAGCACACGACCGTGCGCGAGATCGCGGCCGCCGCGGGTGTCTCACGCGAGGTCTTCTACATCCACTACACCGACAAGGTCGCCGCCTTCAGGGCCATCCACGAAATCGTGTTCGGCGACGTGATGGCGCTGTGCATGAGGGCTTTCGCGCAAGCCGCCGAGTGGCCCGAGCAGGTGTGGAGAAGCGGGCACGTGTTCGCCAGCTATTTCGCCAGCCACCCGACCCTCGCCCGCTTCACGTTCGTCGACTCGCTCACCAGCGGCCCCGCGAGCGCAAAGCACCAGCTCGACAGCTACATGACCGCGTTCATGGCCTTCCTCGACCCGTCCGACCGCTCTGGCGCCCAGCCAGCCATGTACTGGACCGCCCAGCTGATCGCGGCCGTGATCTTTGAGCTGGGCTACCAGGTCCTGCGCGCCGATCGCAGTTCGCAGTTCGCCGCGCAGCTGCCCTTCGCGACCTACTTCACCCTTGCTCCATTTCTCGGCTATGAGGCAGCCAATCGCTTTGTCGAGCGAAAGCTTCACGAACTCGAGAGCCAAGCCTCAAGCTGAGCCCGCGAGCGCCGCTTTGAGCGGGCGCGATGGACAGGCGGGCCGCGAGGATCAGCCAGCAGCGCGGCGTGCCCTGACCGCGTCCACCAGCTCCGCCAGCACGGTTAGCGTCTGCTCCCACGACATGCAGGCGTCGGTTATCGACTGACCGTAAGTCAACGGCTGCCCGTCGCCCAGGTCCTGGCGGCCGGCGAGCAGAAACGACTCGAGCATGACCCCGACGATCGCCCTATCGCCACCCGCCACCTGCTCTGAGACGCCGGCGATCACCGCCGCCTGACGCGCGGGATCCTTGCCGCTGTTGTCGTGGGAGGCGTCGATGACCACGCGCTCGGGCAGGCCGGCCGCTCGCAGGCTGTCCAGCGCGCCCCGCACGGACTCGGCGTCGTAGTTGGGGGCGCCCCGGCCGCCGCGCAGGATTATGTGGCAGTCGGTGTTGCCGCGGGTGTGGAGGACCGCGGGTGTGCCGTCCAGGTCTATGCCGGCGAACGCGTGCGGTACGGCGGCCGCGCGCACGGCGTCGACGGCGACTTGGATGTTGCCGTCGGTGCGATTCTTGAACCCGACCGGCATCGATAGGCCGGAGGCCAGCTGCCGGTGGATCTGGCTCTCGGTCGTGCGGGCGCCGATCGCCCCCCACGCGACCGCGTCAGCGATGTACTGAGGAGTGATCGGGTCGAGAAACTCACACGCGACCGGCAGACCCAAATCCACCACTTCCAGCATCAGCTTGCGCGCCAGCGCAAGGCCCGCGTTCACGTCGGCCGACCCGTCGAGATGCGGGTCGTTTATGAAACCCTTCCAGCCGGTGGTGGTGCGCGGCTTCTCGAAGTAGACGCGCATCGCGATGCACAGCTCGCTCTGCAGCTCGCGTGCGCTCGCGCTCAGGCGTGTCGCATACTCCAGCGCGCCGTCGGGGTCGTGGACGCTGCAGGGCCCGACCACAGCGAGCACCCGGTCGTCTTCGCGGTTGAGGATGCGTGCGATTTCGCCGCGCCCACGACGAACCACCTCGGCTGACTCGCTGGCGAGCGGCAGCTCGCTCAGCACCCGAGTGGGCGCACGCAGCGGTATGACCTGGTCGATCCGCTGGTCGCGGACTTCGTCACTGATTTTGATGGAGCCCAGTGGCACGGTGAATCCATACTACCGTCGCCGGGGCTGCGTTCTCGCGAGCGCACGACGCCTGGTTGCGCACCGCTTGCCTGGCTCAGCCTCCGGTCCCGCTCGGCCCCGCCCGGTGATCCTCACGCGCCGGCAGCCGCCTGCAGCCGTCAAGCCAACTGCCTAGCTCATACGCGTCGAAGCGCACGTAAGCGCCGAGCTGGTAGTGGGGGATCTTCCCCGCCCGGGCGAGCGCCAGCAGCCAGGCGGGCGAGACGCTCAACAGGCGCCCCGCGCTATGGGCATCGACCAGAGAGAGCAGGGCCCGCGGGTCGTGGGCATTGCGCAACCTGGCGGCGTGCCTGAGCTGCGTGTAGCGCATCGGCGCGCCGTGCGCCGGCGTGGTGAGCGTCCTAAGCGTGAGCACTCGCCACCCCCTGTGCGCCGGCCCTTCGGGAGCTGCGTGTAACAGGTTTCACCGCTCGGTGCCGATAGAGATACAAACGTCCATTAGCGGTACTGCCAAGACTGTTCATTGAAATGTCCTTACCGTTCACTTCTTCGAGGATGGCAAGGCGATCAGATGGAAACCCACACGAGCGGCTGAAAGCGGAAACCACGCTGGTGAGGCGCTCACACGCTCCAGCGCGCGAGCAGCAGTGATCTCGAAGGCCCGACGCCTTCGAGCGCCGGATGGTGCGCCCTAACCCTCCAGCAGACAGTGGTCTAAAACCGCGTTTGTGTCTAAAGGCTCAAGACCGGGTTGCCGATTAGCCGCGCGTGAATGAGGGGGCTGAGCTTAGTGCGCAGAAAGCGCGTGGGTCGAGTACGCCCGGAGACGAGGCGCAAAGTGACGGGATCCTGCGCCTGGGGATCGCGCTGAGCGAGCGCGTCGAGGATGTCGTGGAGGCGATGACGCACCGCACCCGCGAATCCGGCAACACGCTAGAGAGCCTCGTCGAAGACCGCTTCTGCCGCGTGGGTGAGGTATCAACCATGGCGGTCGCGCGCTGGATGGCCGGAGAGGGAACCGCCGTCGCGCGCGAGCTGGGCTATGAGTCATGGCAGATCTTCGGTCAACTCGCCGCCCAACGCGCGGTGTCCCTCAACGAGGTGACCAAGCAGTGCCTGCGCTGGCGTGACGCGGCGGAGGAAGTCGTGCGTCGCTGCGCCGTTGAGCTCGAGCTGGACGGCCAGACCGTCAGCGAGGCGCTCAGCATGCTGCAGCGCAGCCTCGATGTGACGCTGGTGAGGATGTGCGAGTCATTTGAGTCCGAGCGTCAGCGCGCCGACGCGGAGCTTCACCGCCGCCAGGAGGAGCTCGCCTACCTGGCGACCCACGACGCGTTGACCGGGCTGCCCAACAGGACCCTGATCCAGGACCGCATGGAGCAGATGCTGGTGCGCTCGCGGCGGCACCGCACGCCGGTCGCGGCCCTGTTCATCGACCTCGACAACTTCAAGAGCGTCAACGACACGCTCGGCCACAGCGCCGGCGATCAGCTGCTGCAGGCCGTCGCCACGCGCCTGAAGGCGTCGCTGCGCGACATGGACGCGCTCGGCCGCCTCGGCGGCGACGAGTTCGTGGTGCTCGCCGAGGAGGTCTCGCTGATAGCCGGTCCCGAGCTGATCGCCGAGCGCCTGCTCGAGGCGTTCAAAGAGCCGTTTGAGCTCAGCGGGCAGACGCGGGTGACGGTGAGCGCGAGCATCGGCATAGCCGCAGGCGAACGCGCCTCGGCCGAGGAGCTCCTGCGGGACGCGGACATCGCCGTGTATCGCGCCAAGTGGGCGGGACGCAACCGCTACGTCGTGTTCGAGTCCGGCATGCAAGACGCGATCCAGAGCCGCATGGAGCTTGAGATGGACCTCCGCGAAGCGCTCTCCAAGAGCGAGTTCTCACTCGTCTACCAGCCGACGTTCAGCCTCAAAGACATGCGCCCGACGGGCGTCGAGGCGTTGATGCGCTGGCACAGCCCGACGCGCGGGCTGGTGGCGCCCAACGACTTCATCCCGCTGCTGGAGGAGACCGGGCTGATCGTCGAGGCCGGCAGATGGGCATTGAGGGAGGCCTGCGGCCAGTGCCAGCAGTGGCGGCGCGCCGGGCACCAGATCGGCGTCGCGGTCAACGTGTCCGCGCGCCAGCTCGACACCGACCAGCTGATCGAGGATGTCAGGGACGCCCTCTCGCACAGCGGCCTGCAGGCGGACGCGCTGACGCTCGAGATAACCGAGACGACGCTAATGCGCAACGTCGAGGAGACCGCGCTGCGCCTGACCGCAGTCAAGCGGCTCGGCGTGCGGATCGCGATCGACGATTTCGGCACCGGCTACTCGTCGTTCGCTCACCTGCAGAAGTTCCCGGTCGACGCGTTGAAGATCGACCGGTCGTTCGTCTCGCGGCTGACGCACGAGCGCGAGAGCGGGACGCTCGTGCAGACGCTCGTGCAGCTCGGCAAAGCGCTCTCGATCGAAACGCTCGGCGAGGGCATCGAGCGCCAGCACGAGCTCGCGCTGCTCCGCGACAGCGACTGCGACAGCGGCCAGGGCTTCCTCTACGCAAAGCCCCTGGCCGCCCAGCAGATCGAGGACTTCCTCTGCGAACGGGCTGCCCTGCTCGCGTAGCTCACCGCCGGTCATACACGCGCGCGCGTAAATGAGGCGTCCGGTCGGCGCGAGGTGGCCGCCTCCTTGCCCCTCGACGCCGAGGAGCCAGGCGGCCGCATAGGATGCGCCGCCGTAGCTACTTACTTAAGCGCGAGCGGGAGGAAGCAGCCATGGAGTTTCAGGAGATTCGCTATGAGCTCGACGGTCATGTGTTGACGATCACCCTGAACCGGCCGCAGCGGCTGAACGCGTTCACCGCAACGATGGCAAGGGAGCTGATCGAGGCGTTCGACCGTGCCGATGCCGACGATGAGGTGCGGGCGATCATCGTCACCGGCGAGGGGCGGGCGTTCTGCGCGGGTGCCGACCTCGGCGCTGGCGCAGACACCTTCGACTGGCGCGAGCTGGCCAGCGAGGATGAGCTTCCGCGCGATAGCGGCGGGACGGTGACGCTGCGCATCTTCGCCTCGAAGAAGCCTGTGATCGCCGCGATCAACGGCCCGGCGGTCGGCATCGGCGTCACGATGACCCTGCCGATGGACATCCGCCTGGCGGCCGACGACGCCCGGATCGGCTTCGTCTTCACCCGCCGCGGGATCGTGCCGGAGGCATGCTCGAGCTGGTTTCTGCCGCGCGTCGTGGGAATCAGCCAGGCGATGGAGTGGGTCGCGACGGGGCGGGTCTTCGACGCGCAAGAGGCGCTCGCGGGCGGGCTCGTGCGCAGCCTGCACCCGCAGGGCGAGCTGCTCGCCACGGCGCGGGCATTGGCGGCAGAGATAGTCGAGAACACGGCGCCTGTCTCGGTCGCGCTCGCGCGTCAGCTGATGTGGCGGATGCTGGGCTCGGAGCACCCGATGCGCGCCCACCAGGCCGACTCGCGCGCGATGTTCGCGCGCGGGCAGTCGGACGACGCGCGCGAGGGTGTCAGCTCGTTCCTCCAGAAGCGCTCGGCGCACTTTACCGACCGTGTCAGCGAGGGTCTGCCCGACATCTTTCCCGGCTATGCGGAGCCCGGGTTCGCCTGAGGCGCGGGGGGCGAGGCCCGCTCAGCGCGAGCGCTCGGCTGTCCCCGGCGCGCGGCGCGCGGGAAAGATCGCATAGCTGCCGATCGCCGTGACCAGCAGGCGGCCGTCCTCGTGGCGCACCTCGCTGCGCATGGTGGCGGCTGTGCGGTTGCGCCGGTCGAGCGTGGTGCGGCAGACGATCTCCCCCTCGAGCGCCGTCTGGATGTAGTTGATCGCGATGTTCACGGTCGCGATGCGCTCCTCGCTCGAGATGTGAGCCCACAGCGTCGAGCCCATGCAGTAGTCGACCATGGCGTAGGTGACCACGCCCGAGAGCAAGCCACCGGCGTTGATCAACTCGGGCCTTATGCGCAGGCGCACGGTCTGGGGATCCTCCCAGCGAAAGCCCATGAAGCCGCTCACGCCATCCAGCGCGCGCGGGCTCTCGGGCCGCTGAGCTTGCTCAGGGGGCTGGGCCTGCCCTGGGTCGGTGGCGACGCTGCTGGGGGAATCACTCATCGCCCGGCAGACTATTGGGCGACGCCACTGAACGGTAAGCCGGTGTCTTCCGATCCGCTTGCGGTGGGTCGGGGGCGCTGGTGCGCGAACAGGCGCCCTCGCAGGCGCGCAGCGATTGGAATTTGGGCTGGAGTAGAAAGGGCTCGTTTCTGGCTATTAGGATTCTGAGGCCTAAATCGGGGGCTTCTTAGTACATTTTGGCGTACGCGAGCCGAATTCTTGGTTCATTTCTTACTCCGCAGGTGAGCTAGTCTTGCGGCGTGGGGAGTAATGGGACGTCTCTATATGGTCGGCTTCCGAGCGGCCCGCACGGCCTGGACAAGGCCACGGTGGCGTCCAACCAGCGCGCGCGGCTGTATGGAGGGATGGCTCATTCAGTGGCACTTCGTGGCTATCAAGCGACCAGCGTGTCCGATGTGATCCGCCTTGCAGGGGTTTCGCGCACGACCTTCTATGAGCTGTTCGCGAACAAGCACGACTGTTTCCTGGCGGCTTACGAGACGATGTCCTACCGCATGATCAAGAACATCCACGGTTCCTGCCGCTCCTGCGGCGGAGACTGGCTGCGGGCGCTCAACAGCGCCTTCGACGCGCTGCGCGCGGAAGTGATGTGCGAGACGAGCGCCGCGCGCATGGTCATCTTCGAGGCGCCTCCCGCCGGTCCGGACGCGATCCAGCGCTCGCGCAAGGTGCGGGGTGTCTTCGAGCACATGCTGCAGCAGATCCTGAGCCTCTCGCCGGCGGGGCCGGCGATCTCCTGCACGTTGGTGAAGGCGCTCACCGGCGGCGTGCGCAGCGTGCTGCACCCGCGACTGTACCCCGGGAACCTCCCCGAGCTGGACGCGGCGACCTACGAGCTCGCGCTGTGGGCGCTGGCCTACCACGCGCCCGAGGCCGAAGCCGATCGCAAGCTCAACCACTGCTCGACCCAGAGCCGCAGCAACAGCGAGCTGCTCGGCGGCTACCCGAGCTCGCCGCAGGCCCGCGCGCTGGCGCGCGAGTGCGCGCAGGGGGGCGGGTCCCAGGCGCGGCCGGCGGGCGCCCGCGACGTAGTCATCGACAGGTTCCACGAGGCCGCCGAACGGGGCTGCAGGTCGGTCGACTGGATCGCCGAGCAGGCTCCGGCCTGGCCGACGGAACTGGGCGAAAGCATCAGGGCGCTCGCCTGCTTCATCGCCGTGAACCCCTCCTTTGGGCGTATGAGCTTCGCCGAAATCTCAAAACCCGGGCCAGAAATCGGCGCCCGCACACACGAGCTGTTCGGCGAGTTCAGGGCGTTGCTCGAGCGCGGGCGCGAGCTTTCTGAGCCGCCGCGCTCGGCGATCGCCGGCGAGGCGGTCGCCGGCGCGGTGTGGGAGAGCATTCATCACCACGTGAGCCTTGGGCGCACGCACTCGTTCGCTGAGCTCAGCGAAGAGCTGACCTACATCGCTCTGGCGCCGTTCACCGGCAGCCGTGAAGCCAGGCGCCTTTTGAGCCAGCGCATGGGCTCTTCGCGCCAGGCGCAGAGTGCTGTCGCCTAGCGCCGCCAGGTGGCCGCGTGGTCACGAATAGGTACCTGCGACTGTTCGACTTAGTCCATAACTGCGAATGGTCCGTCTTCCTAAAACCAACCGCAGCATGGACCACCGGCCGTACCCAGATTCGAGCCCGAACGGGTGTAAATTAGTGCTAATCCTGGGCTTTTCCTCGGCTTCGGTCGATCTCCCTTCCCAGCGCTCAAATATCGTCGTCATCAGAGATGTCAAAGCAACCGCCCGCCAAGCGCATACAGCCGCTGTATCAGAAGCTGCCCTCGGGGCGCAGCTCAAGGTCTTCTGAGGACATCGCCGCAAACCAGCTAGAACGCCTGCAAGGAGCGGTTATTCATGCGATATCCAACCGCGGCTACCACAACACCACCGTCGCCGAGATCATCGCCCTAGCGGGCGTGGCGCGGCGCACCTTCTACGAGCACTTCGAGAACAAGGAAGAGTGCTTCCTGGCCGCGTACGACGCGATCCTCGAACGCACGATGACGCACGTGGTTAGCGCTTACGCCGCCACCGAGGACTGGGAACAAAAAATCCAAGACGCGTTCCTAGCTTTTGTGGAAGAGGTCGTTTCCGAGCCGGAGGCCGCGGAGCTGGTGCTGATCCACTCCGCCAGCGCCGGCGAGCCGTCGATCGAGCGGCGCAATCACGGAGTGCAGGCCTTCGAGCAGCTGATCCGCGACGGCTTCAGCCACGACGCCGCGTACGAAGAGATCTCCGAGCTGACGGTCAAGGCGATCGTCGGCGGCGTGCGCCAGATCATCTACGGCCGCCTGCGTCAGGGGCGCGCGATCGAACTGCCGGCGCTGGTTCCTGACCTCTTGACCTGGGCCGCCAGCTACCGCCACCCCGTGCCGCTTCAGTCCGCGCGGGGCAAGACGAGGAAGCCGGCGAGCCCCACGAGCGAGAGCGAGGAGCCGCCGCAGAAGCTCTCGCGCGGGCGGCACAACTTCCCGCGCAGCTTCATCATCCACAACCAGCGCGAGCGGATCCTCGACGCGGTGGCCGACATATCCGCCTCCAAAGGGTACGCGGAGCTGACCGTGCCGGAGATCGCCCGCACCGCCGGCGTGTCGCACAAGACCTTCTATGAGCACTTCACCACCAAGGACCAGGCGTTCGCTGCGGCGTTCGAACTGGCCGCAGAACAGGCCCTGAACGCGACCGCAGTCGCGTTCGCCGCCGAGCCGCAGTGGCCGAGCGCGGTGCACGCGGGCATCGCCGCGCTCGTGGGCTATATGGCCAGTGAGCCGTCGTTGGCGCGGCTGGCGCTGGTGGAGGTGCTGGCCGCGGGGCCCTCGCTGCTGGCTCGCCGCGACCAGACGCTGCAGGGCTTCTCGATCATGCTCACCTCCGGTCAGGGCTACCCAGGCCGCTCCCGCCAGACCCCGGCGATCGTGCCGGAGGCGATCAGCGGGGGCATCCTCGAGATCCTCTACTACGAGGCTTCACACAGCCGTATCACCGAGATGACACGCCTGTCCGACGAGCTGACACGCATCGCGCTGACCCCGTTCATCGGGTCCAAAGAGGCAGCGAAGACCGCCTCTGAGGCTCTCTAGCGAAGACGCCCCCGGCGGCTGGCTAGGCGCAGGCGCGGTAGCGGCGCCTCAGCAGGCGCGTCGTGACGTGGCGCCCCTTGCGCACCCGCAGGCGCAGCGTCACCTGACCGGCGCCGCTCTTGCCGAGCGCGATCGCCACTGCGCGCAGCGAACGCCCGTGCAGGGCGCTCACGCGCTTGCCGTTGAGGAACACGAGGACCCGGATGACGCGCGCGTGGCGGTAGCGCGGCAGGGCGATGCGCACCCTGCTTGAGCTCTTGCACGCGCGCGGACGGGCGCCCGTACTTCTGGTGGTGGTGGCCGCAGCCTGGGAGCCGCCGCCCGCCTGCGCTGTGGAGCCGGTGGACCGGGGTGTCCTCGACGGGGCTGGTTCTGGCAGTGGCAGCGGCGCTTCTTCGGGCGACTTGATCTGTTCGCCGTTGGGCGGTTCATATGTCGGCAGCACGACCTCGGCGCTCTGCACCGCGATCTCGAACGGCCCGTTACCTGCCCGGTAGTAGGGGGCGTCGTTGCTCGTCAGTTCGAGCTTGACGGTGTCCCCGGCTGCGAACGCGTAGCCGTTGCCGTGCAGCTGGAAGACGATGTTCGGCGGCGATGGTTCTGATAGGCGGTAGTCGCCGCGGCTGACCAGCAGCTGCTGGCCTGCCGGCGTGATATCCCACAGGCGGGCGTCCAGCTGCGCGTCGCCGGCGGCACTGCCGCTCACGCTGATTTTGGCGGTCACGGTGGGCAGGCCCATCAGTGTGAAGCCCTTGCTGACGGTCGAGTAGCTCGCTGTCCCGGGCGGCTGCTCTGCGCTGGCGGTGGTGCAGGCGCCCATGCTTTCCGGCTCCTCGCCGAGCAGGATTGGATCGAACTTCAGCCCCAGCGTGGGGTCGCCGCCGGGGTAGGTCACGAGCTGTTCGGCGCTCGAGGAGAAGGTGACCGCGCCCCGTTGCAGCGCCGTCCAGGAGGAGGCGGTGAAGGGCCCGCCGTCGCTCGCGGCGCTCGGGCCGCTTGCCGGGCAGGTGCTGGTGAAGGCGGTGACGCTGCCAGTCTGCGGCAGGTCCGGTTCTGCCAGGCCCTTCAGGTGCTTGGCGAAGAACGCAGCGGCCTGGTCGTTGAAGTAGCGGTCGACGGTCGGCTTGTTCGAGCCGCGGCTGTGGCCGACATCGCCGAACTGCAGCGTCACTTCGCCGCCGGGGTCGTTCGCGTGGACGTCGTTGTAGACGCGCAGCGACTGGGACGGCGAGAACAGGTCGTCGTTCCAGCCGGACTCCATCAACAGCGGCGCAGGGGTGCCGGGGATGCCGAAGCCGCCGTGGAACGCGGCGATTTCGTCGACGATTTTCTGGTCCTGTTCGGTCTGCGGTTCGCCGACGTTCACGGCGGCGAAGTCGGTGGTCAGGTCCCACGGCGGTTCGCCGAGCGGCGCCGGCGGCTCATAGAAGCCGCTCGCCGCACCGAGCAGATACAACCCGGAGATGTAGCTGCTTATCGGCACGCCGATCGGCGAGCCGCTCCCGGTCGAGCCGTCGGCGCCGTCGGTCGCGGTGACGTAGTCGAGGAACCGCCCGTTGGGCAGCAGCGCGGTGACGAGGTCAGACCACGGCCAGCGCGGGTAGGACGCCGCTATCTGAAGCGGCGTGCCGTTGGGGCTCGTCCACGGCACGTAGGAGTTTTCGCTCTTGCCCGCGCAGGGGTCATTCGGGAAGGTGTCGTACGCGCCGGCGCAGCGGATGCGGTCGCGCAGATAGGCGAGCTCGATGCTCTGGCCGCCGCCGTAGGAGATGCCGGTCACGCCGAGCGCGGCGGGGTCGGCGATCTTTTCGTCCACCAGCAGCCCCAGCAGGTATTGGGTGTCGCGCGCCTCGTAGCGCTGGTCGGCGAGACGGATGAAGCCCTTGGCGCATTCGCCGGATTGGGTCTGGGCTTTGGGCGTGCCGCCGTCGCCGCAGGAGTTGCCGAAGCCGCGGGCGGTGTAGTTGATCACCGCATACCCCTGTTCGGCGTAGTAGTCATTGTTGTAGTGGTAGGTGACCGAGCCGTCGCCTTCGGGTTTGCTCGCCTCGAAGTCGGTCTTGTTAGAGCCCCAGCCGTGGAGCATCACGATCGTCGGGTAGGGGCCGCTGCCGGCGCTTTCGGGCGGCAGCGTGACGTCCGCGTCGAGTGGCACCCCGTCCCAGGAGGGGACGCGTTCGGTTGAGCCATTGCCGGGACAGAAGCGCACGCCGTCGCTTTGCGCGGTGCACGTCAGCTTGTCGAAGGGTTTGACTTCGGCGAGGGCCGTCGTTGGCGTGAGCAGCAGGCCAACCAGGCCAGCGACGAATGCGAGGCAGTGTCTCATGCAGTTCTCTCCCTGTGTTAAGTGCAGGATCTGACTACCCGCTTGTGCTTGCGGCTAACCAGCAAGCGGCCGTTGCGCGCAGCGCGGGGAGGCGGCTCAGCGGCGGCGTCCCTGCCCGAAGCTCATGGCGGGCGGCGCGACGGGCCGCATGTCCTGAGGGTTTGCGACGCTCTCGCGCTCGGCTTGGGGGATGTCCCTCACCCCGGCGAGCTTGCGCAGCGGGTCCTCGAGCGCCACGACGCGCGAGGCGAGGATGTTGACCTGACCGCCGCCGCGCGGGTGGCGCTCCAGGCGCCCCTCGACGTAGACGAGTGGCTCTGCACGGATCGCCATGCGATGCGGCTCATAGACGGCTGGCGGGACGATCACGTTGAAGGTCCCGTGCTCGTCCTCCAGCAGCATGAACGTGATCCCCTTGGCTGTCTGCGGCCGCTGACGGGCGATCACCAGCCCCGCGATCGTGAGCATTGACCCATGCGCGCGCCTGTGCAGGTCGGCGACAGATGCGGCTTTGCGCAAGCGCAGCTGCTCGCGCAGCAGGCTCAAGGGGTGGCGAGCGGTCGTGGTGGTAGTGGTCGTGTAGTCGGCGAGCATCGTCTCCCAGGCGGTGAGCGCGGCGAGCTCGGGGGTGGACGGCAGCTCTACTGGCAGCGCGAGCTGGGTGGCGCCCCCGCCGGCCTTCTTGGCGGTCTTTGCCACCCCGGCCTGCCAAAGCGCGCGGCGGCGGGCGTGCGTCTCCTCGTCGCCCTGGCTTGCCAGCAGCGAGGAGACCGCGCCCGACCAGGAGAGCTGCGCGAGCGTGCCGGAGCTCGCGGCCAGCCGCGAGGAGAGGTCCTCGAGGCTCGTAAACGGGCCGCCCCGCGTACGCTCGGCCACGAGCGCCTGTAGCTCTGAGCGCTCGATGCCCTTGATGTAGCCGAGGCCGATCTGGACGCCGCCCTCGACGCGCACGGTGCAGTCGATCTCGCTGCCGTTGACGTCCGGCGGATAGACCTTCAGTCGGCGTCGCTGCGCCTCGTGGATGAGGCTGTCGGGCGGATAGAAGCCCATCGGCTGCTCGTTGAGCAGGGCGCAGAGGAACTCCTCGGGGTAATGCACACGCAGCCACGTCGACTGGTAGGCGAGCAGGCCGAAGGCCGCGCCGTGAGCCTTGGGGAAGCCGAACGCGGAGAAGCCGCGGATCATCTGGAAGACGCGTTCGGCGAGGGCCTCGTCGACGTCGGGGTGGGTGCGCAGCGCGCCTTCGATGAACTTGTCACGGTGACGCTCGATCGCTCCGTCCGAGCGCTTGCGGCTCATCGCCCTGCGCAGGGACTCGGCCTGGCCGGGAGTGAAGCCCGCGAAGGCTCGCGCGACCTCGATCACCTGGTCTTGGAAGATGATCGTCCCGAGCGTGCAGCGCAGCGCCTCCTCCATGGAGGGGTGCTCGTAGGGGATCTCATAGCCGGGGTCTTGCCGCTGGCGCTCGCGGCGCTCCAGGTACGGGTTGACCGCCCCGCCGACGATCGGGCCGGGACGCACGATCGCGACCTGGATCGTTAGGTCCTCGAGCGTCCTTGGCTTGGTGCGGCGCAGCGAGGCCATCTGCGCGCGCGACTCGATCTGGAACACGCCGACGGTGTCGGCGTTTGCGATCGCTTTGAAGGTCGGCTTGTCGTCGAAGGGGATCCGCGACAGGTCGATCCGTTCACCCCGGCGGCGGGCGACCAGATCGACGCAGCGCTCGACCGCGGAGAGCATCCCGAGCCCCAGCAGGTCGATCTTCAAAAAGCCCGCGTCAGCGCAGGAGTCCTTGTCCCACTGAACCATCTGACGGCCCTCCATCGCCGCCGGGACGACGGGGCAACAGTCGATCAAAGGGCGGGTCGAGACCACCATCCCTCCGGGATGCTGGGAGATGTGCCTGGGCAGGCCGTAGGCCTCGTCCGCCAGCCGCGCGAGCCACGCCCAGCGGCCCGAGGGGGGCCCGCGGAGCGCTATCTCGACGTCCTTGGCGACGGAGCCGCTTTTGCCGTAGCCCTCAGAGCCACGGGCGACGCGCTCGATCTCACCCGCCGGCAGGCCCAGCGCCTTGCCGAGCTCACGGATCGCTCCGCGCGAGCGGTAGGTGGGGAACGCGGCGACCAGGGCGGCGCGTTCGCGCCCGTAGCGCTCGTGCACCCTGGGGATCAGCTTCTCGCGGATGTCGCGGGGGAAGTCGATGTCGATGTCGGGAAGCGCCTCGAGGTCCTCGTGCAAAAAGCGTCCGAGTAGAAGCTCGTTTGCGATCGGGTCGATGTGCGAGAGGCCCGTCAAGTAGCAGACGATCGAGGAGACCGACGAGCCGCGGCCGCGGCCGGGGGGCAGCAGCGAGCGGGGTGAGCCGTCACTGCCGCGCACCTGCGCGGCCACTTCGCGGGCCAGCTCCAGCATGTCGTGGTGCAGCAGAAAGAAGCCGGCCAGTTTCAGGCTGTCGATCACCTGCAGCTCCTCTTGCAGCCGCGCGGCCGCCTGGTCGTGGTGGGTACTGCCGGGGCGGTAGCGCTCGGTGAAGGCGGCACTGCAGATCTCGCTGAGCGAACGGATCGCGTCCTGGTCCTCGCTGCCGGGGTAGGCGTAGCCGAGGTCGTCGCTAAGCACGAAATCGATCTCCTCGGTCAGCCTGGCGGTCTCTGCCACCGCGTCGGGGTGCTCCGCGAACCGCACGGCCATGGCCTGCGCTCGCGCGAGGACGTGCGTGTGGTTTGAGCGCCTGACGGTCTCCGAGGCATCGAGTGTGAGCCCGTGGCGAATGGAGACCAGCGCGTCCTGCAGGTAGGCGCGCGAGCGCTCGTGGGCGTGCACGTTGCCTGTCGCGACCGTCCGCACGCCAAGCCGCTCGGCTAGGCGGGCGAGCATCCGGTTGCGGGCACGGTCGTCACGCAGATAGGGCCGCTGCAGCTCCACGCGCAGGCGCTCCCGGCCGAAGGCCTCCCGCAGGAGCTCGAGCGTCGCGCGGTCGCGGACGCCGCGCTCGGCGCAGCCGGACAGGCACACCAGGCCCTCCGAGTGTTCCAGCAGCGTCTGCAGCGAGACGGACGGCTCACGCGGCGCCGCCGACGCTCCGCCGTCGCGCGTGTGGGCGTGCGTGAGCGTTATCAGCCGGCAGAGGTTGCGCCAGCCGGCAGCCTCGCGCACCAGCAGCGTGACGTGACGCCCGTCCTCCAGGTCGATCTCGGCCCCGTGCAGCGGACGCAACCCGCACGCATCGGCGCTCTGTGCGAACTCCATCGCTCCGGAGACGGAGTTGTGGTCGGTCAGCGCAAAGGCCTCATACCCCAGCCGGACGGCTTGGTCAGCGAGCTCCTCCGGTAGCGAGGCGCCGTCGAGGAACGAGTAGGCGGAGTGAGCGTGCAGCTCGACATAGGCCGCGGCGTCCCCCATCGGCGCTCATGCCCTCTGGCTGAACCACTGTCCGCTCTGCAGGTCGTGGAAGACGACGAGATTGCGTCCGTCCACGCTCAAGAGCTCCCAGTAGCGCCGGCGCAGTGGACGCTCTGTCCACCAGCGATCCTCGATCAGCCACGACTCGCGCAGCGCCTCGACCGTCCGGCCATTGACCTCCACTGGCGCCCCGCCGCGAGCGCTCTTGACCCGCACGGACCGTGGTTGATTGAGCGCCCGCGAGCCGCTCATACCGGGAACGGCGTGAGCACTGCGCGGCGCTCGGGGACGCCGGAGTCAGGGTCGATCCACATGACGCGCAGGGCAGCCTGCGGGCCGGCGACGCTGCGCATCTGGTTGACGGCCTCGCGCAGCCGCTCGAGCCGCAACGTGTGGCTTGCGGCGAGCATCGTGCTCTGCCCCGCGTTCGTGGGACCGAAGGACTCAACGCTCAGCCACAGCGAGCTGGCGGGGGCGGGGAGCTTCAGCAGGCGCAGCGACAACGCCAGCGCTATGCGTTCGCGGTCGCCGAGCGCCTGGCGGAAGACAATGTGCTCGCGCCACGTGCCGCCCCCGACCAGGCGGGCGCCGAGGACGACCGCGCGCAGGCTGCGTCCTTTCCGCTCTGGCCGGGCGAGCAGGCGGTCGACGAGCACGCCCAGCGTCCGTTCCAGCGACTGCCCGCAGGCGGACTCCGAGAGCTCGAGCGACTCCCACACCCGGTCCTCTATCTCCCGCGGCACGAGCGCCGTGTCACGACCGCAGGCCAGATGATGAGCGCGCAGCCCGGCTGTACCGAAGCGATCAGCGACAGCCGCCGCCCGCAGCTGCGCAAGCTCACCGAGGGTCCTGATCCCCAGCCGCTCGAGGGGCTCGATCAACACGGCTGTCTCCGCACGAAAACGCAGCAGCGAGACCGGCATCGAGGACAGGTAGCGGCGCGCATTGTCAGCGACAACCACCGCCCGGTGGGCACGCGCACGCCGCGAGGCGGCAAGCGCGCAGAAACGGGTGGGTCCGGCACCCAGCCGCACGTGGCGCTCAAGCGCCTTGCGGGTCGCGAGCATCACCCCCTCGAGGCCCCCATGCAGCCCATACAACTCATCGGCCTGGAAGTAGGCGGTACCCGGGCGCTCCAGCTCGGGCCGGGCGCCGATCGCTTCGAGCGCGCAGGCCACTCGCTCCCACTCGAGCGCGACGGCCATCGGGTCGGGGGTGACCAGCTGCAGCTGTGGGGCGCGGGCGAGCGCCTCGCCGAGGGTCATGCCCGCGCGCACCCCGAGCGCTTCCGCGGTCCCGGACACTTCGCCGACTCTGGATGACTGGCCCGGCAGTGGGGCCAGCGCCACGGGCTTGCCGATGAGCTCACTCGTCTCCACCGTCGCCGTCTGCAGCTCAAAGCGGGGGATGTGAACGCAGATCACCATAGCGAACGTATGTTCGCATACACATCGGTCGTGACCTTGACGGCCGAGGCGGCCGGCGAGAGCTAGCGTCCCAGGACGCGCAGTATCTGCCTGGCGCGGGCGCGCAGGCCGCCGAGATGCTCGCGCACCTGGGTGATCTCGGCCCTGACCTGCGGGTCGCCGACCTCGACCGGCAGCATCGAGTCCTGAAGCTCGCCGAGCCTCCCATCGGCCCGGCCGGCCGCGTCGAGCGCCCTTTCGATGAGGCCCTTTACGCCCCCGGCGGGCGCCCCCGCCGAGCGCGGCGGGAATGTGCGTGTGGCAAGCCCGTAGCGTTCGGCGAATTCGGCGTGTGTGCGCTTGGCGCGACCGTAGGCCCCCTGGACGGGCCTGAAGAGCTCCTGCTCGAGCCGCTCGGAGGCGTATTCGTCGAGCTGCTCGTAGGCCTCGCCGAGGTTCGCGAGCGCTATCGCGATCTCGTCGATCGCTTCGGCGAGGCGCTCCAGCAGCTCTTCTCTTCCCTCGATCGTGGTGTACGCCACGGTTACAGTATGGCCATGGAAGGTAGCCGCGAGTTGTTCGCCGCTAACTTGCGCCATCACCGGAAGCGTGCCGGGCTCTCCCAGGAGAGCCTCGCCCGCATGTGTGATCTGCACCGCACGGAGATCAGCCTGCTCGAGCGCAGCCTACGCTCGCCGAGGCTGGAGACGATCGTGGTCCTCGCGCGCGCGCTCGAGCTCTCGCCAGCGGAGCTGCTGGAGGGCATCCGGTAACAGCTCGTGGGCCGCCTAGCGCAGGGCGCGCGCGGCGAACGGCAGGATGAGCTGGGAGGTCGCGTAGGGCTTCTCGACCATCGGCGAGTGCCCGGCGCGCGGGACGGCGACGATGCGCGCCCCTGGGACGATGGCGTAGTCCGACATCGAGGAGGGTGAGACGATCTGGTCGCGGGAGCCGTATATGACAAGTAGCGGCAGCGCGAGCGCCTTGAGCCTCGGCGCGAGCGGCTCGTGTTTGAGGTAGCTGTTGTCGTCGCGGTGTGAGTCGACATAGGAGGTGTAGGTGGTGTGCCAGAAGTCCGTCACGAACTGGCTTGCGACGCGGTAGCCGGGCGCGAAGGCTGAGGCCATGCCCTTGCGGACCATGCCGTCGGTGGCGATCGTGCGCGTCACCTGGCCCAGCACGGGGACGAAGCCCAGGCGGGCGAGGAACGGCAGTTCGCCCGAGCCGGCCGTGGGTGGGGAGTCGACGAGCACGATGCCGGCCGCCAGCGCCCGGTCGCGTGTGGCGAGCGCGGTGGCGACGAGCCCGCCCATCGAATGCCCGACGATGAGCGCGCGGCGCACCCCCAGCCGCGCGAGCGCCTCGTCGACGAGCTGGGCCTGGCGTTCCATCGAGTAGCCGCCGGAGGGCTTGGCCGAGCCGCCAAAGCCGAGCAGGTCGAAGCGGATCACGCGGTAGCGAGCCGCGAGCCGCGGCGTGATCGCGTCCCACCAGTGCAGCGAGCCATCGAAACCGTGCAGCAGCACGACTGCCGGCGCCGTTCGCGGGCCGTCTTCGCGCACCTGCAGGTCATCGCCATGCCCCAGGCGGACGATGAATCCGCTGTCGGCGTGAGCGCCCTTCGTTTCAGCCCCGACGATGAGCGCGTTGACGGCCACCAGCACGACGAGCAGGAGGACCGCGGCCAACGCGATCGTGAGCAGTCGACGCTTCATCTTCAGGCTAAACCTATAGCCTGCGGCGGCCGGCGAGGCTCGGGTCCGCCAGCGACGAGCCCGTCAAGGTGGCGCCAGGCGGCGCGCGATCAGGTCTGCTCGTAGGTCGCGATCAGCAGGCCGCGCGCGAGCGTATGACTGAAGAGGTGAAAGCCGAGCACCGCGGGGGTGGCGTTCTCGTCGACGCCGAGCTTCTCTGAGTCCACCGCGTGCACCGCGAAGATGTAGCGGTGCGGGCCGTGGCCTTGAGGCGGCGCCGCACCGAGATAGCCGCTCATGCCGGCGTCGTTGCGTAGCACGATCACGCCCTGCGGCAGGTTTGAGCCTTCCGGTCCGCTCGCGCCGGCCTGCAGTTCGGTGACATTCGCCGGTATGTCCGCGAGCGCCCAGTGCCAGAAGCCGCTGGCGGTCGGCGCGTCCGGGTCATAGCAGGTGACGGCGAAGCTCTTGGTGAGAGCGGGGAAGCCCTCCCAGGAGAGCTGCGGCGAGACATCCTGGCCGCCTGCGCCCATCACGCCCGAGACCTGCGCCATCGGCAGTGGCTGCCCGTCGGCGATGTCGGTGCTTCTCGCCGTGAAAGACGGAACCTCGGGAAGAAACTCGTAGGGCAACTCCGGTCGCCGGGTCGTGGTCATCGCGACTCCTTCCGTTGAAGCTCATCGGCGCGCAGCAGCGCCTCCTCTGGCGTCGCAGAATACATCGAGTGATCGAGCCGGCGCGCGAGGGCCGCGGGGCGGGGAGCTAGTCGTCGCCGAGGACACGCGAGACCGTCCACAGGCTCAGTAGGTGGGCGCTCTGGTCGACGAGCAGGGAAAGGCCGGCCGGCACCGGCTCGATGTCGACCTTCTTGACCTTGCGCATCAGTACCCCGAGCAGGCGCTTGTCGTCGATGGCGGCGTGCGGCAGAGCGATCGCCGCGGCGGTCAGCGCGGCCGTCACCGGGCCGCGCGAGCGCGCCACGCCGGCGAGCACCCCGGCGCACGCGAGCGTGTAGACACCGACGTGCGAGGCGAGCGCCTTACGGGCCCTCGCGTCGCTGCCGAGACCGCCCCGCTTGTAGCGCGCCTGCCAGCCCGTCTGCAGCACGAAGTCGGCCAGCGCGTGGGCCGCTAGGAGGTCAGCGAAGCGGCTTGTCCAGCGCCCTGTGGTCACGGCCCTTTCCGCACTGCTGTTGATCGGTGACATAGCGATAGCTCATCAGTTCGTGCAGATCCGCGCAACTAACGCGAGGCCTTGCTCAATTCACCCGCGCCGGGCGCTCTTGCGAAAGCGTGCCACCTTCCCGTCCGGAAGCGGCTCTCACTCCGCTGGGCTCGCTGAAGATCACCGAGACCAACCGCCAGCGATGCGTCGAAAGTTGACAGCCGTCCGCCGGTTACGGGAAGGATCCTCACGTGCAGGCGTCCTTGTGTGGGTAGGGAGAGGTGACGGCGAGACCGCAGAAGGGCGCAAGGACCGCCGGCGAGCAGCGACAAACCAAACGGAGGCACATGATGAGAGCGACTAGACAGAGATCGATCCGACGAGTGGCGGCCCTGGCGTTGCTCGCGCTCGCGTTCATCGCCGCGGGGTGCGGCAGCTCGAGCTCGTCGAGCTCTTCTCCTACCCCCCCGAGCTCGCAATCGGGGTCTGGCTCCTCTGGATCGGGCTCTGGCTCCTCTGAATCGGCCTCCGCCGGGTCATCGGAATCGAGCGCTGGCATCCCGCAGAACAATGGGGGCGATAAAGACGCCGACAACAACGGCGGCCCCAGCGATGGGGACGGCAACTTCTAGAGCGCTCGCGCTGGGCTTGGCCGCGCTGGCGCTAGGGGGCTGCGGCGCCAGCGCGACGCCCAGCTCTCCGGCGTCCTCGCGTGCAGCCGGGGCGCTGGCGCTGATGGGGCCCGCGAGCGCACCGGCCGGCTGGCAGGCGGCACGGATCCCGACAGGGGCGACGCTGCACTACCCGCCGGACTGGCAGTCGTCCGGAGGGGACGCGGGGACCGCGACCGCTGTGCTGCGCGACCGCCACCGGAGCATCGTCGGCTACCTGAACATCACCCCTCGCCAGGGCGCCGAGACACTCACGGACTGGCCGAGCTTTCGCGTTGGGCACAACCGCCACGAGGGCGACCGGGACGTGAGAAGCGAAGCGCTCGCCCGCCACGTGCGCTTCACCAACGCGAGCGGAACGTGCGTGCGCGACCGCTACACCGTTTCGGACGCGAGCTACATCGAGATCGCCTGCCTGGCGCAGGGAGCGCACGCGAGCACCGTGATCGTCGCGGCCGCCTCGCGGGCCAGCTGGGCGGCACTGTCGCCACTGCTGTACCGGGCTATCGCGGCGTTCACCACGTGAGCGTCGCGTGCGACGAGAGGGCCTAGCCTAGCCCTCCCCGCCGTGGTGCGAGCAGGCGCCGGAAATCCCGCCGGCGTGGCTATAGCTCCCGTCGGCGCATTCGACGATAGTGCCCTGCTCTTCTTCGAATTTCCCGATGCATTCGTGTTCTGAGCAGAACTGGGCATCGCCCTCGTGGCTGCGTGACCCCGGACCCTCGATCGGTGCCGTCGATTCGCCCGAGGACTGTTGCGGCGGGGTGGCCGGCGAGGGGCTCTTGGCTTCCGATTCGGCCTCTTCCTTTGCTTTTTCGGCTTCTTCGCCGGTTTCCGCGCGAGCGTTCTCTTCGGCTTCTTTGACTTCTTCCTGTGTCTTTTCCGCCGCTTCTGCAGCTTCCACACTGGCGTTCTGGGCGGATTCTTTGCCCGCGCCTTCTTCTGGCGCCTGTTGGGGCAGGGCTTGTGTGGAGGCCTGGCCGGCCTGGCCTTCTGTTTCGGTGCTGGCGCAACCGCCCAGGACGCCCACTAGCGCCAGCACGAGCAGGCCGGCCAGGAGCCTCGCGCCTGCCCGTCTGGGCTCTCGGCCGCGGGCGGCCACGACGCGGGCGGCCGCTCCTACCGGCGGCCTGGGAGCGGCGCTTGCCGAGCCGAGCGGCTCACGTCCCTGCCCACCCCTGAGCGTAGAGGTCGCGGGAGCGCCGCCAACGCACCGCTTGGTATGTCGCGTCTCCGCCATCCGGGGCCTGAAGCTTACCGCCACAGATGTACTTATGATCTGATCTTTACGATCTATTGGAACAAATGGGCTTGCCCTACTCCACTTGCGTGGCGCCTGCGGTGGCCTGGCTGCGTGAGCTCGTGTGGCGTGGCAGCGCCAGCGCCGGGATCAGCGCGAGCGCGGTGAGCGCGAACGCGACCCAGAAGGTATTGGCGAAGGCGTGCGCTATCGGCGCGGCGACGTGCTCGCGCACCAGCGGGCTTGTGGCACGGCTGTTGACTTGCGAGAGTCCGCCGCCGAGCGCCGGCACGTAGGAGCGGATGTAGCGGGTGAGTACGACCGCGAGCAGCGCGGTGCCGACTGAGCCGCCGGCCTGACGCACGATGTTCAGCGTGGGCGCCGCCTCCGGCACCTGGTGGTGCTCGAGTGTCTGGTAGGCGGCGGCCATCGAGGGCATCATCGTGGAGCCCAGGCCAAAGCCGCGCACCACCAGTGCTGCCGCCAGCAGCAGATAGGAGGTGTGTGCACCGACCTGCGTGTAGGCGAGGGTGCCCGCCAGCGCCAGCAGCAGGCCGGGGGGCACTATCCGCCCGGCACCGAAACGGTCGGTGAGGCGACCCGCGATCGGCATCGCGGCGGCGGCACCCAGCCCCTGCGGCGCGAGCAGCAGGCCGGCCTCCAGCGGGGAGCTGCCGCGCACGATCTGGTAGTAGAGCGGCAGCAGCAGCATCACTCCGAACAGCGAGATGCCGAACAGGAACGCCGTCGCGCCCGCGGCACTGAAGTGACGGTTCGCGAACAGCCTCATGTCCAGCAGCGGCTTGACGCGGGTGCGCAGCGAATAGACGACGAACGCGACGCACAACATCAGGCCGACACTCGTCCCGATCAGCGTCGCGGGGTTCGCGAGCGAGCCGTGCGAGCCGGCCTGCGAGAGCCCGTAGATCAAGAGCGCAAGCCCCGGGGAGAGCAGCAAAAACCCGACCACGTCCAGGCGCTCGAAGGCGGATGGCTCATCGCGAGGGAGGATCCGTCGCGCGAGCACCAGCGCCACCAGGCCGATCGGCACGTTGACGTAGAAGATCCACCGCCACGAGAGGTTGTCCAGGATGAAGCCCCCGATCACGGGCCCAAGCACGGGGCCGAGCATCATCGGGACGCCGATCACGCTCATCGCCCGGCCCATGCGCTGCGGGCCCGCCGCCCGCGCGAGGATCGTTTGCGCGAGCGGCATGATCATCCCGCCGCCGAGCCCCTGCAGCACGCGAAATCCGATCAGGCTCTCCGGCGACCAGGCAACGCCGCAAAGGGCCGAGCCCGCCAGGAACAGGACGATCGAGAGCATCCACATGCGCTTGACGCCGAAGCGCTGGCCGGCCCACGCGGTCAGCGGGATGACGAGCGCGAGCGCCAGCAGATAAGCGGTGCTGACCCACTGGATCGTGGGAAGCGTGCTGTGAAGCTCACGCCCGAGCGTGTCGATGGCGACGTTGACGATCGTCGTGTCGAGCAGCGCCATGATCGCGCCGGCCACGACCGCCGCGGCCAGCCAGCGCAGCGCGGGGTCGAGCCCGGCTGGAGCGTGGCCATCGGGGCCGTGGCCGCGCGCGGCTTTGGTGATGAGGGGGCGGTCGCCTGTGTGCAGAGCTCGCGCCATCCAATGACAGTAGAACAGTCCGCCACGGCTCGGCCCTGTCCTCGCGTGACGCTGGACGACACACAGCGGGCGCTATGCGAGCCGCGCCGCTGGGATTTCAGCGATGTGCGTGCCCTGTTTCTGAGCTGCACCCCAGGCAGGGTCTGGGCGGGCGGTGGCCTCAGCCCGTCAGGCGGTGAATGTCGTTGCTGAAGCCGTTGACGACGAAGAACAGCAACAGCACTATCCCGACGGAGGAAAAACGCCACATGGCGATCGCCGAGATGCGCCGTCCGCGCAGCTTTTCAGCGACCGACCAGAGCACGTGGCCCCCGTCGAGCGGCAAGAACGGGAACAGATTGATCACGGCGAGGATCAGCGAGACGAAGCCGATCACGACCAGCCCCCTGCCGGCACCGGCCGCGACCGCCTGCTCGGTGACTTCGGTGATGCCGACGACGCTTTTCAGTTCTTCGCGCCGCTTGGAGTTGGTGATCGCTTCACCGAGCCCGGTGATCGTCTCTTCGGTGGTGACCCACATCGTGCGCAGGGAACCGCTGGCTGCCTGCAGCGGGGTCATGCTGCGTGCGCTGAAACCGAAGATGAAGCCGAGCAGCATGCGCCCGGCCTTCGCGTTGTATTCGGGGGTCACGCTCACCTGCACGTCTTTCCCGCCGCGGCGAAGGAGGAGCGTCGCGGGGGTCACGGCGCGGCATCCGGCCGTGGGCTTGCCGGCGCAGCGGTGCGAGGCGATCACGTCGCGCACGCTTTCCATGCTGGCTGGGCGTCCGTCAACCTTGAGGATGCGGTCGTCTTCGCGCAGCACGCCTTCGGCCGGCGCGCCTTTCTCGATGACCCCGACCGTGACCGCCGATGTGACCGCGTTCAGTCCGGGATCGAGGTTGTTCATCGTGACCACGCCATCCAACACGCCCGAGGCGAGCACCACCCAGAACAGGACGAAGGTGATGATGAGATTCACACCGGGACCGGCGAGGATCACAGCGATCCGCTTCCACGGAGCCTGGTTGTAGTAGGCGCGGCGGGCGACCTCGGGCTCGAGCTCCTCGACTTCTTCGGGGCTCATGCCGGTGATCTTCACGTAGCCGCCAGCGGGTATCGCGCCCACCATGTATTCCGTCTCGCCGCGCTTGAAGCCGATGAGCTTGGGCGGGAAGAACAGCGAGAAGCGCTCCACGCGCATACCCACCGCCTTGGCCACCGCGAAGTGGCCCAGCTCGTGCAGCACGATCAGCGCGATGATCCCGCCGATGGTGATGACCCAGTTCATGCGTCTAGTTTGGCAGGCAATGCCCGCGCTTGATCCAGTGCGCCGACCGGCTTGGCGTCAGTCAGACGGCGGTTGCCAAGCTGGAGTGAGCACGCACGGACCCGAGTGTCCGGACGCTCGTCGCCCAAACTGCTGCAACTGACGCCACAGCAGCAGCTCGGCCAGCTGGAACAGACGCGCCGCTGAACTCAGGTCCGCGCGGCGACTGCGCGCAGACGCACCCGCTCGACGTGCGTCCAGCCCGGGGCGGGCGAGCGCTCGCGAATGACCGCCTTGGCAGTCAGGTGCCCGCCATCGGCCTTGATCAGCGACAAGGAGCCGCGAACGAGCGTGAGCTTGAGCGCGCGGCTCGCGCGCGACTCGATTGTGAAATTCGCCTTGGCGAGGGTCACTGTGTGCGCGCCTCTTCCGCGGGATCTCACCCTCAGCAGGATCGTCCCGCGACAGGCCGAGCCACCGACGCATCGAAGCTTCAGGAGGGCCGCGTTTCGCTTGACCGACAGGACCGTGCTCACGATGCGCACGCCGGCGGCGCCGGAGGAAAGACCTCGCCGGGCAGCGGAGATCGCCTGCGTGAGCTGCATGCGGTCGATCGCGGTGCCACCGGCGTTCGTGGCGTTTAGCTGCACCATCACGGTGCTCCCCACGTCCGCTTCGGTGAAGCGGTAGGTGTCGGATGAGCCGCTCTGCAGGACGTGCCCGTCTTGGCCGCCCATGAACGTGAAGGTGAAGATGGGTTCTTCGCTCCACGTCCCTGGCAGGCAGGTCATGGTGTCCCCGACTTCACTGCCGTCTACGGTGCAGCTCACGCCTTCCCCGCGCGGAGCCTTCGGCGGCGTTTCGCTGCCGTCGATGAAGTCCTGGATCTCGCCCGCGGCGACGTTCGCGAAGGTCGCACGCTCGCCGGCGGCGCATCTCTTTCCCGCGATCACCTGGCCGCTGTCCATCACGCCGATGAGGGTGAGGGGGTTCCCGGAGAGGATCAGCCCGCTGCCGCTGTCGCCGCTGCAGGGCGAACCCGACGGTGAGCTTGCGCACACCACCACGGCGTTGTTTTCACCGCCGCATTCACGCGGGCTGATCAAGCCCATCTGCAGCCCGTACAGGTGCCCGTCCGCTTCGGTTCCCGGCGTCTGCTCACCGAAGCCGGCCAGCGCGGTGGTGGCTCCTTCCGGGGGGAGCGACCCGACCGTCGCGAGCCCAATAGGGCTTACGACGCCGCTGAAGCTGAGTGGTTCTGCGAGTGTCAGCACGGCGACGTCGTCGGTGCTCAAATGGGTATCGGTGGAGGCGTAGACGTAGTAGGGGTGGGCGCGCACGGTTGTGACTTCACGCGTCTGCTCGCCGGGTTCAGAGCTCGTCAGGTCGGCTGTGCCGGCGCGCACGAGGAAGTCTTCGGGTGGTATGCGCTGATCGGTTTTGGGGTCAAAGGTGCAGTGCGCCGCGGTGAGGATGTGAAAGTCGTCGAGGATCGCGCCGCCACAGCGCAGCCGCAGGCGCATGAGGCCTTCGGGGATCGATGCCTGCACCGAGACCTGCCAGGGGACCTGGCTGATCGGGATCGGCGAGCCGCCGACGATCGCGGCGTGCGCGCTCGCGTGCCGGTGGGAGTGACGGTGTGAGCTGGCGGCACTGGCGCTTGCCGCCAGCAGCATCGTCGCGAGCGCGGCTGCTGTGAGCAGCGGCGTCGAGCGCCTGGCTAGCGCTATCACCCGACCAGCACGGAAGTGTCGGTCTGCCTGCCACCGCGTGGCGTGCTCAGCAGCGCGGCCGGGCGGGGTTTACGCGCCGCGTGGGCGAGTGCACCACGGCCCTTCTTGGTGAGGTCGAGCGTCAGCGTGGCCGTCGCGTTTTGCGCAAGCGAGAACGAGCCGCGGGCATAGACGCTCGAGGCGGTCACGAGCATCCGCTTGCCGTGCGAGCGAACCGCCGATGCCTTGGCGATGAGCTCGACCTGGCCGTGGCAGGGTCCGCCCGTGCACTTCACGCGCACGCGCACAGATCCTTTGCTCGCTGTGACCTTCGTCGAGATGATCGTAAGCGCGAGGGCTTGTTTGGCGGCGTGCCCGATCGCGACGGGCGCGCTGGTCGCGCTCTTCTGGCCCGAGTGGTTGGTCGCGGTCACTTCGCAGGTGAGGCTGTGGCCGGCGTCGGCGGCCTGCACCGTGTAGGTGCTCGCGAGCGCGCCCGCGACCGGGCTGCCGTCGCGCAGCCAGCTGTAGGTGAAGCTCGGCGCGGGGTTGCCGGCCCACAGCCCGTCCGCGCAGGAGAGTTCGGCGCCGACTGACGGCGCGCCGGAGATCGCGGGAGGCGTCAGGTCGCTCGGTGGCGCCACCTGGACGGCCGGCGCCAGCGCGGCGTTGATGGCGGCTGTGAGGTTGGGGGCGGTGACCTGCACGAGGTCCGCTTCGGCGAACTTCGCCTTGCCGTTGTAGACCTGAGGCGTGTATTTCTTGGCGGCGAACACGACCCGGTACTGGCTGGTTGGCAGCCCGGAGATGGTGTAGGTGCCGTCAGCGGCGGTAATCGCACAGCCGCCGGCTTCCACACTCGATGAGAACGCGCACGCCAGCGCGTTTTCGATCGGCGACCCGCTGGAGGCGTCGCTGACCTTGCCGGAGATCTTGCCGCCTTCGACCATTTCCGCGTCGACGTTTTCTCGGCGTTCTGCGGAGGCGCTGATCGTGACCGCTTCTGCGCTCGCTTCGGTCGGCTTGTCGTTGTAGTACTGGGTGATGTAGTTCAGCTGGCTCTTGAACGGCACGGAGAATTCGACGATGTATTCGCCTGCGGCAAGTTCAGAGATCGCGTATTCGCCGCCGGCCGTTGTGGTCTTGCACTTTGGTTCAAAGCCTTCCGGTTCGGCTTCGTTGACCTTAATGGACGCACACACTTCGATGCCTTCAAGCGGCTTGTGCGTCCCGGTTTCGGTGACCTTGCCGGATATCTGCCCGGCGCCGGCGGCAAGCGAGTCGGCCGGCGCGCCCAGGCTAGCCGCGAGCATCGCGCCGGCGAGCGCCGCGACGACGCACAACGCCCGCAGCGGGTGCTTGCGCACGAAAGCCACACGCGTGTGGCTAAGTGCCGTGGACGACGCGCTGCCCCCTCGATGCGATCTGCCGACCACCGCCTGTGAAAATACCAGACACCGGAACGACTTCAGGGAACTCGACAGGTTGGCACGCCAGCCGGCAAGAGCCCCTATTGCGGGCTTTATGCTCGCCTAACATGCCCTAACCGAAGCGGCAGCCGGCTGG
>JANWLE010000113.1 GCA_025451035.1 Solirubrobacteraceae bacterium | reverse complement strand
GTAGACCGACTCATCCCCAACTCATCAGCCAAATCCGCAATCCCACGCACCGGCCGCTCAGCACTAAAACACGACAAAATCGCCAACCCACGCTCCAACGACTGCGAAAACCTCGGCTCCCGCAAACTTGGCACGGAACGCTCCATCGTGGTCGTGGTCTTTGCCTGCGGAGGTGTCATGTGCGGCTCCTTCCTTAGCGCCGTTTCCTGCTGGTTGGTTACCGATGAGGGGGTCCACAAGCCGCATACGACCGCAAGGCGCCTCAGGCTCCCGCTCCCGTGCCTGCACTGCACCCGCCACGGCCTTATAGTCCCGATAGATTGAAATTGGCTTGATTTCAGCTACTAGACTAACACCCGTTAGCTTGAATGTCCAGGGGGAAGCGGTGAAGGTAGCAAGCCACCCGCAGACAACTGAAGGGCGGATACTCGAGGTGGCCGCGGAGCTCTTCGACGAACGCGGCTACCGCGGCACCACGATGCGCGAGCTGGCGTCCGGGGTGGGCGTCAAGGCCGCGAGCCTCTATAACCACTTCCCCAGCAAGCAGGCGATTCTCGTCCGCATCTGCCTGGACGGAATGCGCGAGTTCTACGACGGGGTGCTCGTCCGTCTGCAGGAGATCCATGATCTCCGCGAGCGGATGCGCCAGCTGATCATCTGGCAAGTCGAGGCGGAGACGCGCTCTCCCTATGCTACGAGGATATCCGACGAACAGCTCGACGCGCTGAACCCGCAGAGCCGCCGCGAGCTGATCGACTTGCGCGACAGTTTTGAACGGATCCTCGACAACCTGCTCAATGAAGGCAAGGCGCAGGAAATCTGGCATGTGCCCCACGTGCGCGTCCTCTGCCAGGGGATCATCGGCATCTGCAAGGTGAATCCCTGGTACAAAACGGACGGGCCGCTGACGCCGCTCCAGATCGGCGAGATGTACGCGGCCTTCATCCTCAAAGCGCTTGCCGTCGGCGACCCCGTCCTCGAACAGGGCAGCGAGCGCGCCTGACAGGCGCGCTCGACGTCGGCTCCCTCGCCCCGCGACAGCGGCGATGGGAGTGGTCGGCCTAGCGGCGCCTTTCTGTGGCTTGCCGCGCCCTCGCCTGGAGAAGGAGCCTGTCCACCTTCTCGTTTCTCAGCTTCGGCAAGGCCTCGAGAAGCTCGATCATCTTGGGAACCTTGTAGTTGGCCAAGCAGGCCATGCAGTGGGCGCGCAGCTCGTCGACCGTCGGCGCCCCTTGATCAGCGGCAGGCTCCACGAACGCATAGCCAACGGCTTGGAAGACCGCATCCGGCACGCCAACGACCGCCGCTGAGCTGACCGCCGGGTGGGCCTCCAACACATACTCGATCTCCCGCGGGTAGATGTTGTAGCCACCGGACTTGTAGGTGTGGTCAGCGCGGCCCAAGAAGTCGAATGTCCCGTCAGGGCGTTCCCGCATGATGTCGCCTGTTCGCAGCCACCCGTCGGCACTGAAGGCGGCGGTGGTCGCCTCGGGCTGGCTAGAGTATTCGAGGAACACGGACGAGCTGCGTACCTCGAGCTCGCCTGTGCCTTCCTTGCCCACCCACTCGCCCGTCGGTGAGACCAGCCGAGTGAGCACACCCTCAAGCGGCCGGCCGACGTTGTGATCGCAGAGGACATCCACGGGAGTGCCGGGGTCTGTGAACATGATCGCGTCGGAGGTCTCGGTCATGCCGTAGCCACTGAAGATGCGCGGCACGATCTTGGCATACCGTTCGAGCAGATCTCGTGGTGGTGGCCCGCCGCCGTAGCCGATTGCCTGCAGCGATGAGAGCTCGTACCGGTCCAGCAGCGGCGCGCACTTGATCCACTGGGTCAGTTCCCCTGACCACACGGTTATGCGCTCTGTCTGTATGCACTCGAGCAGCGCCCGTGGGTCGAACCTCCTCTGGAATACGACCGCGCCGCCGCTCATCAGCGACAGAAAGATGGGAGCAATCCCGCCGATGTGGTCGACCGGCAGGTCGCAGACCGTGCGATATCGCTGCGTGCCTAGGTATGAGAGCCACTGTCTGTAGGCCCGAAGCTGGCCGTAGTGGCAGAGCACGGCGCCCTTGGGCTCGCCGGTGCTCCCGGACGTGTAGACGATGCAGCTCGGACTTGCCGGCGCCAGCGCTGCGGCCGCCTGGACAAGCTCGTCATCGTGCACCTCGCGCCCTCCCAGCGCGGCGAGAAAGTCAAGCGTCGGCTCCTCGCCGCGAATGATTACCGGCGCATGCAGGAGATCGCTACTCTGTGCCAGCTCGCCCAGATCGGCCAGGAAGTCCCTGCCCTCGAAGCTCTCGATCCCGATGAGAAGCTTCGGGGCGGCATCGGTAACTATGTGTCGTAGCTCACCCAGGCGCTGGCGAGGGTTCAGTCCGAGCCATACCCCGCCAATCCTGTGCAGGGCGAGCAGTGTGAGCAGGAACTCGAGTCGGGGCGTGGTGAGCATCGCCACGCGGTCGCCGGCACGCACGCCAGTGGCGATGAGCGCGCGAGCGCATTGCTCCACGGCTTCGGCCAGTTGCCGATAAGAGAGGCGTGCCTGACCGTCGATCACGGCCTCACGGTCCGGGGTTCTCTCGGCCCACCGTTGCAGATGTCCGGCAAGCGACGGTGCATGCATCTCGCCTCGCATGAGCATCAGCCTCCCGCGAGCGGCATGGTGAGACGACGTGCCGCCTCCAGCAGCATTCGCGTGTAGGGGTCGGCCGGCTGCGTAAAGATCTGTCGTGTCGCGCCGCGCTCCACGACGCTGCCCCGGTGCATCACCAGTATCTCTTCGCAAATGGAGCTGATGACCGCGAGGTCGTGCGCTATCAGCACAATCGCTACCGACAGACGCTCGCGCAAGTCCCGCAGGAGGTTGAGGATCTCGGCCTGCACTGGGGTGTCGAGCGCGGAGAGGACCTCATCGGCAATCAGGACGGCGGGCTCCACGGCCAACGCCCGGGCGAGCGCGACTCGTTGACGTTCGCCGCCAGAGAGCGCTCGCGGTCTAGCGGCGAGCACCGCGCGGGGAAGGCCGACCAGGTCCATGAGCTCATAGCAGCGGACCTCAACGCCATCGGCGGGCCTGAGACCGTGGAAGCGAATCAGCTCACTCAGCACCGTGCGCACGGTCAAGGCGGGGTTCAGCGAGCTGCCGGGATCTTGGGCGACCATTTGGATCAGGCGCGCCTCGTGCCGCTTGCGCGGGCAGCCGATCGGCGCGCCCTCATAGCGGACAGTTCCTTCATGCGGAGCGATGACACCTGCGAGCACCTTCGCGAGCGTGCTCTTGCCAGCGCCGGATTCTCCGGCTATCCCCAGAATCCCTGCCTGCCTGACGGTGACGCTGACCCGCTCGAGCGCGTGCACCTCGCGTGAGCGCGAGCGGCGTAGGCGCGAGCCCAGGGGGCGATAGCGCACGCTGATGTCTGTTGCATGGAGGATCTCGCTCACGCGCACTCTCGCTGGGCTGTGAGCTCGAGCTCGCGCCAGTAGATGCAGGCGCTCTGCCTGTCCGGCCCGCAGTCCATCAGCACATAGGGGGCTTGGCTGCAGTCGGGCTTGGCGTGCGCGCAACGCGGGTGAAAGCGACAGCCGGACGGCCACCGGCCCGGGCTGGGAGGCTCACCGAGGATTCCACGGGCCGGCATTCCAGCGTCGATCCTGGGCAGGCTCGCGAGCAGCCGCTCGGTGTAGGGGTGACACGGGCGGGCGAGTACCTCGGTGGCTGGCCCGCACTCGAGGATACGACCGGCATACATGACGCCGATGCGCTGGGCGATGCGCCCGATCACCGCAAGGTCGTGGCTGACGAAAACAATTGCGAGCCCGCGCTCTATGCGCAGCCTGTCCAGCAGCTGCAGGATCCGCTCTTGGACCGGCACATCGAGCGCTGTCGTCGGCTCGTCGCATAGCAATACCGCGGGCTCTGCCGCCAGCGCCATCGCGATCGCGACCCGCTGACGTTGTCCACCGGAGAGCTGGTGCGGAAAGCTGCGCAAGCGAAGCTCGGGGTCCTCTATGCCGACCTCCTGCAGCAACGCGATAGCGCTGCGCTTGGCGTGCGCTCCACGCACGCCGTGTACGCGAAGCCCCTCCCTGATCATCTCTCCGGCGCGCATCAGCGGGTTCAGCGAGGTCTTCGGCTCCTGAAAGACCATCCCCATTCGCTGGGCGCGGGAGCGCGCGTGATAGGGCTCACCGCGCAGCAACACCGTGCCTCGCGCGAGGCTCGTCGAGGGCGGCAGCAGGCCGATGACCGCCCTCAGCGTCAGGCTCTTGCCGGCACCAGATTCGCCGGCCAACCCGAAGCACTCACCGCCACGAACCTCGAAGGAGACCCCATCCACTGGCCATACGGCTGATGCTCGACCTCGCGCCGCCACGCGCAGATCGCGAGCCTGAAGCACAACCTCGCTCACGTCCGGTACCTGTCAGCCAGGGCATCGGCGATCAGAGCGAAGCCGATGCCGACGGTGACGATCGCCAGGCCCGGCGGAAGTATCAGCCAGGGGTGCAATCGCAGGAACGGTTCCGCTTCGGCGATCATTCTCCCCCACTCAGCAGTCGGGCTGGACACGCCGATGCCCAGAAAGGACAGCGAGCTCAACGCCAGGATCAGGAGCACCATGTCAGACATCATGTAGATGACTGGCTGGTGTATGACGTTCGGCAGCACGTGCCTAAACAGGATGCGCCTGTGAGGCAACCCGCTGGCACGGGCCGCGGTTATGTAGTCGAGACTCTTGACGCGAAGCACCTCGCTACGTACGAGCCTGGCATATATGACCCAGTCCACAACCGACGCGGCGAGGATGATGGCCCCCACGCCGGGCCCGATCACCGCTATCAGGGCGAGCACCAGCACATACACCGGAAAGGCGAGGATGAGATCGGCAGTTCGCATCAGCGCAGTGTCGGTGAGACGGCCGAAGTAACCCGCTACCAAGCCGATGAGTGATCCGGCTGTCGCCGGGATCAAGACGGCCGCAGCCGCGACCGGTAGATCCGTCCGGGTTGCGTAGATCACGCGCGAGAGGACATCGCGACCCACCACATCGGTGCCTAGCAGATGTTGAGCTGATGGCCCGGTGAGCGTATGCAACAGGTCCTGGGAGTCAGGCGCGTAAGGTGAAAGCAGGGGCGCCAGCAGCGCAGCCAGCGCGAACAGTGCGACGATCCCCACCCCCGTCCGCAGCTTCAGTGAGCCTGCGCCTGCTTGTCTTGGCTGCTCACGCTCCTCTCTGCTCATTAGCCCGAGGATCCCGCTCTGCAGGCCCTGCGCGCTCATCTGAGCTCGACCCGTGGATCTAGCGCGACCTGGAGCACGTCGGCGAGCAGATTCATGCCGACTACGAGCAGCGCGGCGGCGAGCGTGAGGCCCTGCACAACGGGGTAGTCGCGCTGGATGATTGCCTGCACCATCGCTTGGCCGATCCCCGGCAGCGCAAACGTGTTCTCGACGATCACCTCGCCGAAGAGAATCACTCCGAGCTGTGCAGCGAGCAGCGTGAGCGAGGCGCTCACGGCATTCGGCAGCACATGCCGCATCAAGACGCGCCGCTCGCGTAGACCCATCGCCCTGACGGTCGCAATGAAGTCGGAGTCCAACACACCTATCAGCGAGAGGCGCAGCGCGCGAATCTGAATTGGAGCGATGCCAATCGCGAGTGTGAGGGCGGGCAGGAAAATCGAGTGCAGATGGCCGACGACACCCTGGCCAAAGCCGGATACCGGGAAGAGGCCCGTCGGCAACGCGAAGAAGCTCACCAACACCAACCCCAGCCAGAAGGTTGGGATCGTGAGGCCGAGCACGCTGACCATCCTGATCCCGTGGTCGGCGGACCGGCCTTGCCGCAAGGCTGCCAGTAGGGCAAGCGGTATCGCTCCGAGCAGGCTCAGCAGCATCGCGCCCGCGAGCAGCCAGACGCTCACACCGAGCCTGTTGGAGATGATCGTCGCGACTGGCTGCTGGGCCTTCACGGAGTTGCCAAGGTCACCGTGGAGGGCGCCCCATGCGTAACTGAGATAGCCCTTAAGCAGGGGCTTATCCACACCTAGTTCCTTATCCAGGTGAGCCACCCGTGCTGGTGTGGCGTGCAGGCCTAGCAATGTCTGCGCCGGATCGCCGGGGGCCACGCGAACCAGCGCATACACCACGAACAGCATCACGACGAGCAGAGGCACGGTCTGCAGCAGCCTCTTACCCACAAACCCAAAGCGACTCATGGACTGGAACGCAAGCCCGGCCGCTGATGAGCGGCTACTTCTGCAACTGGAGGGTTCCCATCCGGTAGGTACCAAATGGCTGCACAACTAGCCCCTGTAGTTGTTTGCTGACGCCAAGGTAGATGTAGGGGTTGCCGAGAGGATTGATCAACCATTCCGAATGCGCCCAGCGCTCGAACTGGACACCCTCTTCGCGACGCTGCGCGAGGGTCTTGGCGAGAGAAAATTTCTGCAAATAGCCTATCGCTGCGGGAGCGTTCCAATGGGCGGTAGCAGCGCCCACGGTCACATAGGTCGTCATCGGCTCGCCGACTGTAGGCAGAAACGCGTCGTCGGGCGTCAGAAAGAGACTGAATTTACTGGACAGCAGCTGTGTCACGGCACTCGCGAAGTCACGTACGTCGACCGTTACGTGAAAGCCAGCCTGTTCGAGCTGCCGTTGGAGAACGTCCACGAGCCTGGAATCGACACCTCGCTCGTAGCTGGCGAGCAGGATCACAGTGGGATGGGTGCCGTGCAGCAGCGCCCTGGCCATTGACGGGTTGTATTCCCAGGCTTCGCCGCCGGTGGGAGTTCCGTGCGAGTCCTGCAGGCCCGGAGGGAGCAGACCCTGGGCTGGCACGCCGGCGCCGTTCCAGATCGTCTTGAGCAGAAGCGGACGGTCGATCGCGAGGGCGGCAGCCTCGCGGTTGCTCTTTGTGTTGAACGGTGCGCTGCCGTTGTTGGTCACGAGCTCGACCAGGTCTGCACGTGGGCTGCTTTGCAGCAGCTCATCACCCGGTAGGGCCGGCGCCTGCTCGTCGGACACATATTCATCAAACTGGATGTTTCCCGCTTGCAGCGCGTTCAGGCGCGCGGTCTCATCGGGAAAGATTCGAAAGACGATCTCGCTTGGCGATACGTGACCCGAGCCGGAGTAATACGGATTTGGCTTGAGCACCATCTGCACGTTTGGTTCCCACGAGGCAAGGGCGAATTCGCCAGAGGTCACGGGGTTCTTGAAGAACGTTGTCGGCTTCTGGCCATCGAGGTTCTTAGGCACGACAAAACCGAACGAGAGGGCCGGCAGGACAAGGTTTGAGTAGCGACTGAGCTTGACCTTGATCTCGTTTTCCACCGGCGAGGTGATCGAGCTGATAGCCGCGAACATAGGGGCGTACTCCATCCCCTTGGCGACGCGTTCGATCGAATAGGCAATATCGGCAGGCGTGATCGGGGATCCGTTGGAGAACCTCAAATGTGGGCGCAGCTTGAAGGTGTAGGTGAGCGTCGGTTCCTCAAAAGTCCAGGACGACGCGAGGTCCCCTTCAATGCTTTTGCCGTCGACCGACGGCCGTACGAGACTCCCGTACAGTGCCTCCTGGGTCTGGTAGTCCTCGCCGATGTTGAGTTCCTGAGGATCGAGGCTGCTGATGTCGGAGGAGCGGCCTATGGTGATAGTGCCGCCAGACACCGAGGCCAAAGCCGCGGGGGTCGTGTTGGTCAGCATCTTGCTCGTCGTCTGTGACTTGCTGCCTCCGCAGCCTGCCACCGCCGCTGCGACCACAAGCGCTGCCAGTGCTGATCCGGTGACTCGATCTATGCTCATGGGCATTCTCCCGCCCTCGTAGAAGATTGGCTGTTATGACTCAGGCGAATACTTCTGCTATGCCGACCGATGGCCGCAGGGCGCCAAGCTACCGCCTAGCTGACGAGGCTGTCAAAGAAAACTGGACGCGTTACGTAAAAAGCCGAACCGTCTCAAAGCATCGGCCCGCAGCTCAAAAGACAATCGTCCGGCTGCCGTCTGCGATCACCCTGTCGTCCAAATGAAGGCAGACAGCCCGTGCCAAGACGAGTCGCTCGACATCGCGACCTACACGTTCGAGATCGATGGCGCTGTGCAGGTGAGTGACGCGCTCGACGCCTTGCTCGATGATCGGCCCGGCATCCAGTTCGGCAGTCACGTAGTGGGCAGTAGCGCCGATCAGCTTGACGCCGCGCTCGCGCGCACGCCGGTATGGGTCGGCTCCAGCGAATGCGGGGAGGAAGGAGTGGTGGATATTGATGACAGGGACAGACAGTCGCTGCAGGAAATCCTCCGAGAGGATCTGCATGTAGCGAGCTAGCACCACCACGTCGACTCGCCCCGCCATGAGCGCCAGCATGCTGGCCTCTGCCACTTGCTTTTCGCCACTCGCGACCGGAACGTGGTGATAGGGCACCTGTGCGCCGGCCACCTGATCGGCTAGGTCCGGATGATTTGAGAGCACCATCACGATCTCGCCGTCGATCTCGCCGCGCCTCCAGCGCCAGAGCAGGTCCAGCAGGCAGTGCTCGTGGCGTGAGACAAGGATCGCTATGCGCTGTCGTTCCCCCCAGTAACGGATCTTCCATTCCATCTCGAGCGGGCCTGCGACTTGCGCTTGGAAGGCGTATTGAAAAGACTCGCGTGCCTCAGCAAGCCCCTCTAGGAAGAACTCGGTCCGCAGAAAGAACCTGCCTCCTGTCGGGTCGGTCGAGTATTGATGCGAGGAGACGATGTTGGCGCCTTGCTCATACAAAAAGGAGGCGACTCGCGCGACGATCCCTGGACGGTCGGCGCACGCGATCAGAAGCCGCGCGGTATAGGTAGGAGTCTCAACCGCCGTGTTCACTGGTATGCCTCGAGGGCTAGTGTTAGCAGGCGCCTCCGGCTTTACCCAGAGTGTGGCAGGGCATCGAGAAGCGCGCTCGCCAGACCGCGGTCGCCGGTGATCACCAGACCATCACGCACGCGCTTGGGTCCAAACGCCGCGATCCAGGACTGCTCATCTCCTGCGAGCCGCGCCCACGGCATCACACTGTGTAGTTCCTTTCGCAGAAGCGCCACCTTGCCCCGGTCGAGACTCATCACGCGGCGCAAAGGGTCATCTGGGCGTTCGACGATGAGCTCGATCACACCGCTCGGTAGCTGTGCGCCGTCGAGCAGCAGCGGAAGCTGTCTGATGAGCATGTCGATCTCGATGTGCTCATCAGCACCTGGCGCAGACCAGGCTCTGCGCATTCCCCAACGCGATAGTCCCTCGAGTATGGCGAGCAGCTCGCGACCGGACTCGGTGAGCCCATACTCGATCCTCGGACGAAGCTCACGGGGGCGGCGAAACACCAGCCCGCGAGCGACCATGTCGTAGAGAAGGCGCTTGAGATCACCGGGTGCGATCCCCGGCATCCTTGCAGTGAGCTGTCTGATGCGCAGCGGCTCGGCCAGCAGCTCGCCCATGATCATCAGCGTCCAGCGATCGCCGACCAGGTCGAGCGCTCGGCTCAGAGGGGTCCAGTGCCGCCCGACCGCCCGCCCGGAGGGGTTGCCGCTGGTCTTCGCTAGGGCAGAGACCATGGGAGGCCGAACGGGTTCTAACTTCGCAGGCCACGCTTTTGCGTGATCGCCCCAGATCCGCATCGGGCGTATATAACCAAATAATCCCGCTAAGTGGACTCTGCCCCGGAGCCGGAGGGGCGTTTGTTTGCTGAGCCGCTAGCAAAACCAATCAGCATTAGTCCTCCTTCCTATTCTTAGTTCCGGCCGAGCGACGGTGGCTCTCGCGGCCTGGCGCAGAACACAGAGGGGCAGCTGGCGCAACCGTTCAGGCGCCTAAGGGCGGAACACACCGGCTATGAGCGTGGCGTCGCTGCATGCCCATGGTGTGAGCAAGAGGGTCGGGCAGGGCGAGGCTTCTCGGAGCAGCCGCGGTCGAGCTCACAACAAAGGTTTCAGAGGTCTTGCCCCCGTTTGCTGGCCTCGTACGATCCCAGCAGCGACCATCACGCAGGGACACCTATTCGCAGCGACCTATGAGGGGTGAGCGACCGGATTCGAACCGGCGACCGCCTGGACCACAACCAGGAGCTCTACCAGCTGAGCTACGCCCACCAAGTTGAGACCTGAGTCTAGCGTCGGGCCAGCCGCGATGAGCTGAGCGCCCATGAGCCTAGGTTCGAGCGATCCAAACGGTGCTTGCCTGCTGGCGATCAGCCCAACTGACCGGCGCCTTCAAGATCGACTCGCACTCATCAGGGCTCTCGATCTTGCGCATAGCGGATTTCTCCTCCTCTGCCACCAGCATCACGAGGAGGTTTGAACGCACGAGGGATTCCACAGCGGCTCCAGCGAGCGACAATGCGCGCCCTGGGTGATCGTCGGTGCGCTTCAGCGAGAGTTCCCATACGCGATAAAGCGGCGCCTGACCATTGGCCAGATCGGCAAGTATCTCGAGTGCAAGAGAATCGGCCTGCGACTCCCGATCCGCGACCTCGGGGCCCATGGCGGCACCGCCTGAAGCGCGGAGGGCACTCAGAAGCTGCTCTGTGACCTCGCGTCCGTTTCGTTCAGCGGCACGCCAACCACGACCCATCGTCAGTTCGCCAGGATCTAGCCGGGGACCCTCGAGCACCGTCAACTTCGTCTGAACCGGATCCCATCGACGATCTCCGAGCTCAACCGGGCCGCCCTTAATCCACGTCTCAAGGATCATCGAGCGAAGCTCTGCGTCGCTCAGGTTGAAGCGACAGAAGTTATGCGGAAATTGGCGTAGCTCAACGTGAAACATAAGAGCGGTCTAGAGATCGCGGCCTGAGCGACCCAGGCTAGGACTCGGCGGGCGGATGCTCACCCTCGTAGTAGTCGACGGCGTCGGCCATGCGAAAGATCGCCCGCAACCCGCCGCCGTCCGGCAACCGCTCGGTGGCGTTGAGCGTCCCGGAGTCCGGGCGGATCACGATGTCGGGCTCGCCGTTCGGGCTGAATGCCAGAAAGCGCACGACCCCATCCGTGCGGTTGACGATCTGATGCGCGCCTCCGGCGCCGCGCAGGAAGGCGACCACCTCCCCTTTGCGCAACGTGCGCCAGCCACCCGGGGCACGCAGGCTCGGCTCGCCATCGAGCACGACCAGCAACTCCTCCTCGGTGAGGTGGTAGTGGTAGGGGTAGGCCGCTTCGCCCGGGGGCAACTCCCACAGGCTCAGGCCAAGACGTTCACAACCGGCCTGGCGTCCGATACGGGCCCGGCGACAGTGAAAGCCGGGATGCTCGCGCGGCTCGTCAAAAAGCGGTTCGTTCAGATTGGGCACCAACCGAATCCTAATTGCTTTGTGCTCTGACCTTGCTCAGCGTTTGCCGCGCCCATGGCCGATCTCTGACAGTCTTTAGCGAGATGATGCTCGCGCGGGCCACCGCGGCAGAAATTCCCCTTCCTGGCGCGCAGCCTGACGCGAGCGTTGTCCTGCATCCGCTGCTCTGTGCCGAAGTAACCGGGCCCCCTGGTTGGTTTCACCGCAGCGGTGGACGCGCGGCTGGCTTGAAGGCGTTTGGCGTAGGCGTCCCCCAAGCCGAGCTCATACAGGTGCCGATCGTCGCTTTTTTGATCGAGCACCCAACGGCTGGAGCGGTACTCGTCGACACTGGCTTTCATAGCTCAGCGCTCACAGATCCACGCCAGAATCTGGGGTGGCTAGGCGCACTGATGTCCAGGGGACTGAAGATGGAGCCCTCACAGACAGCTGCAGCGCAGTGCACCTCACGCGGTGTAGACCCTCAAGAGGTCCGCTTCATCGTGATGACGCACCTGCATTTCGATCACGCAAGCGCGCTAGTCGACTTCCCCGCCGCAACCGTCCTGGTATCCGAGCTTGAGTGGCAGGCCGCGAATGCCCGGACCAGCACGTTCGGCGGCTACTGCAAGGCACAGCTCGACCCGGGCCTCTCCTACAAGACCGTCGATTTTGGTTCGGCAGCGGCATGCCGGCGCGGCCCGTTCGAGCGCACACTCGATTTGTTTGGCGACGGCTCGATCGCGCTGGTCGACACTCCTGGGCATAGCGCGGGGCACATGTCGGTGATAGCGCGCCTGGCTGAGCGCGAGGCGCTGCTCGCGGGTGATGCGATCTACACGATGGCGACACTCAGAGACGGTGAGCGGCCTTGGCGCGTCCAGAACGAGGCTAGGTTCGAGAAGAGCGTGCAGGCTCTGCGCGCCTACGACGAGCAGAACCCACAGTCGCTAATCATCCCAGGGCACGACATGGCCGCCTGGAAGGAGCTGGATCCCATCTATAGCTAGAGAGCCAGCCGATGGCTCGATAGCCAGCGGTGCAGCCGCGTATCGAGAATCGCGACTTCACCGTCCAGTTGCTAGGAATGCGCAACGGATGCCAGCCCCGGGTCCGGCATCCCTAGCTTTGAGATCTCCGGCGGCTCGTAGATGTGCCCAGGACGAGTAGACGAATGCCCTCCTCGCCTGGCCAGATCTTGCGCTTGGACTCAAGCCCCACGCGAACCATCACCTCGGGGGTCAGAGGGTGACGCTCGCCGTCGATCTCGATCTCCCCCGAGCCCCACAGCACTAAGAACACCTCCTCCTGAGAGTCATGAGCGTGATCGTGCCGTGGGTACTGCGTGGCACCAAGTGGAAGGTCTATCACCTGCATTCCAAAGGACTCGACGCCAAGCGGGGCGCGGACCCGCTTACGGGAGCCGAAGAACACAGCCTCCATGTCGTCACTAGCTGCAAGCGTGAAGTCAGACATCGTGACACTCCAGGTCTCGTCGTATGAGACGGTGGTCGCCCTGCGCTCGCCGCGCCAGAGGGACACCAGCGCCTGCGTGCGTACTGCGAGCGCTATCTCGAGTACATGCAACGGGAGGTTTTCGCCAGCGGGTGCTTCCGGGCAGCCGCCTCAGCAGAGTTCGACGACCGCCCTGGCCCGGTGCGCGACGCGGTATGCGCAGGTGTCAAGGGATGGCTCGGAGAGCTGGAACGCCAGGCGGAGCTCGCTGGCGCCCCCGAGCCGCCGGCACTCGCATTCGACATCTACTCGTTCGGCCTTGGGGCGAACACCTACTCGCGGCTGCTCGACACCGAAAGTCCTTCACACACGCACGCGCAGCGATCGAGCGGCGGCGAGCGGAGCCATCGGTCCGCCGCCGAGCGACGCAGGGTAAGGCCGGCTCGGCAATCTAGCGTTCGATCAGCTCGATCCAGCTATAGCGCTTGCCGCATAGCGCTCGCCAGCGCGAGACAGGCACGACACCAAGCGCTGGCTGCCGGTCGACCTTGGCGGGAGTCACGTACACGGCGTCGAGTACTGCGAGGCCTCCATCACCGGGTGCCATGGTGAAGCCTCCGCGGCTCACCGTGAGCCGGTGTACCCCGGCCGCCAGATGCACGCCGAGAGGAGGGGCTATGTTCGGGACGCGCGAGTTGCCACTCAGCTGACCGCTTATCGAAGCGAGCGTCTGTCCGTCGAGCTTCAACGTGACGACGGGCATTATCTGACCCTTCACCCAGACATCCCATGCGCCTGTCCGTGACACATCAAAGACGCTCGAGAGGATCCCTGGAGCGCCCATCACTAGTCCTTTGTGCGCGTAGCCCCAGCCGCTTGGCCGAGCCGCCTTGGTGATGGGAACCTTGATGATTGTGACCGCCGATGCAGCCACGAGCCGCGCCGTCCTCGCGCTGGCTCTGCCAACCAACGTTTCTAGCTGCCCGCATTGAGCCCGTCGGCCACCGAGCGCGATGCGAGCGGAGGCCGACGGTGTCCCCCGCCGGCGCCTCCATACCTCGTAGTAGTCGCCCCGCCAAACCAGCTTGTAGGCGGATGGCGGGCGGCTCGTGGTCGGGTCGCGCCGAGTGATGATCAAGGGATAGCCTTGCAGCGCGGCGGGCGAGGCGCGGTCCAGTTCAACCGGCTCGCCGTACCCGTCCGCGAGGCTGGCAAGCGCCGGCGGAGGGTATGCAAAGTCGGGGCCGGCGACATCCAGGTCGCGAAGCTCGTACAGGGCGTATTCGTCGAAGTCGGTGAACAGCGTCGGCCCCTCCCCGGCGAAGCGCGAGTTCAGCGAGGACAGCTCTTCATAACGCGCCGTCGGAGCCAGATCCGAGCTGTGGTACTGCATCGCGTCGGAGGCGAGCACGCCGCCGAGCAGGGCTAGCGCCATCAGCACCGCTGAGGCTCGCAGCGCCAACAGGCGCGACCTGCGCAGCGCCGCCACGCCACTCCAGGCAGTCAGCATCACTATCGGCGAGGTGAGTACGAGCGCCTTCGCTTCCGCCCAAGTGGTGACCGATTGACTGATCGCGAACCAGGCCGCCAGCGACAGGGCCACCCACCCTGCGAGCGCGTATGCACGCGTTCGCATCAGATGCACGGCGCCGAGGATCGCCACCAGGACGCTCCCCGCCACGAGAATGTGCGTGACCGTCAGCTCCGCACCGGTGGGCGCGAGCTTGTAGCTACCGTGCAACCACACGCCGAGAACCTGCGTTGCCCGCAAGGGGGCATGGAGGTTGCCCGGGTTGTTCGTCGCGGCGATGTTCTGAGCGACCTCCAGCGAACCGGAGATGTGAGTCCAGGTTGGCCAGGCCGCGATCACCATCGTGCCAGCCGCGAACGCCGCCTGCGCCGCTGTGCGCCAGAGGGTCACCCGCCCACGCCCATACTCGCAGGCGAGGACAACGGCAAGCACCGCGACAGCCACCAGCGCCCACGCACCGAATGCGATCCCGAGCGCCGAGATCCCTGCCGATAGAACGAGCATGAATGGCAGCACGCTTGCCGGCTCGCGGTACAGCCAGCAGCGATGCACGACGACCAGCCAGCCAAGTGCGAGGATCATCGCCAACGCGACGATCTCCTTCACCGACCCGATCAGCTCATAGCCGTAGACGAGGGCGGGCAAGATGATCGCGAAAGTCGCCAGCAGCGCCGTTATGCGTCCAAGCCCCACCCTCCTAGAGAGCAGCCATGCCGGCCCTGCGGCAGTGGCGAGCATAAACGCATTGAACGGCTGGAAGGCCCAGATTAGGGGCAGGCGCAGCAAGAAAGCGCTCGCGCCAAAGAGCGTGTCCCCGCCTGATGGGTAGCCGGTGTTGTAGTAGTTGTTGATGAACTGGCCGTAGGAGTTACGCAGGTCGAGGTGTGAGTAGTCCTGACCGTGTCGCAGCAGAAAGTCGGCGCCGGCCATGTGGACTGCCGAGTCGGCTAGGGCCATGTAGGAGGAGAACGACGGGCGGCCCGAGAGCAGCACAGGCGCCAACGCCACGAGGTAGGCGAGCACCATGATTAGCACGGGCCACGGATCCGTCCGCAGTCGGCTCGCAAGCTCAAGCACCCTCTCCCGCATCAACACAAACCCTGCTAGGGATACCGCAGCCAGTACGTACGGTGACGCCGGAGCGATTGCGGAGAAGTAGCTCGTCGACTGCGAGACCGCAATCAGAGCGGCTGCCCCCACCACCGGCAGCAGCGGCGCTCTGAGCACGCGCCCACTAAGACGATCCACTGCGAGACCCGCGCCCAAACAAAGAATCGCGAGCACGCATGGGTAGAGCAGCGCAGTCGCGATGAACATCAGCGCGCCCGGCAGGATTCGAACCTGCGACCCTCGGATTAGAAGTCCGATGCTCTATCCAGCTGAGCTACGAGCGCGGAATGCTGTCATTCTGGCGGGCTGGCGCGACTATTGGAAGCCCGAGCACCTTCTTGCGTGGCTGTAAGCATCTCGGCACAACCTGTCCGGGCAAGTACTGCGCTTAAGCAATCTTCAGGCGAAACCTGTAGAAATTGCGAAGATGGGCAACCAGGACACCGAACTTACCCGCAAGCAGCGTCGCGAACAGGCGCGCGCGGAGCGCAAGACTCAGGAAGAAGCTTCAGCAGCCAGATCTGCTCAACGTAAGCGACTCATCCAGCTGGGCGGCGCAGCGGTCGTCATCGTGATCATCATCGCGATCATCCTCGTCGCGACCGGGACCGGCGGGTCCAAAAACGCGCCCGCTCCGAAAAGCGCGGCGGCCAACGCCGCGTCTACGGAAGTGATCAGGCTCCTGCAGGGTATTCCCCAGAGTGCCAACACGCTGGGCAGCCCCTCCGCGCCAGTCACGATGCAGTACTTCGGCGACCTGGAGTGCCCGGTCTGCAAGGAGTTCACGCTCGGTGCGCTGCAAGGGCTCATCCAAAAAGACGTCAAGACAGGCAAGCTGAAGATCGAATATCACTCGATGCAGACCGCCACACGCGAACAGGAAACGTTCCGCAACCAGCAGGTCGCGGCGCTTGCCGCCGGCAAGCAGAACCGCATGTGGGACTACATCGAGCTCTTCTACCACGAGCAGGGAGAAGAGGGAAGCGGATATGTGACGGCAAGCTACCTTCAGGGGTTGGCGGCCCAGATACCAGGGCTGAACCTGTCTGACTGGAGCTCCGCCCGCAACGAAACCGCCTTCAACGACAAGGTCACAAGCGACGCCCAGGCCGCCAACCAGGCCGGCTTCACCGGCACCCCGTCCTTCTTGATCGGCAAGACCGGAGGGGCGCCGCAGAAGTACGAATACTCATCGCTCACCGACCCGAGCGGATTCGAATCGGCGATAGAAAAGGCCGCCAAGGGCTGAGCGCACATGCGGGCGACGGCGTCGATCGGCCCCACCCTCCGATACCGCGTCTTCTGTGAAGCGCCCGCGCACGTGGCGCGCACGCAGCGGCGCGTGCGGAGAGCGCGATGAGCCGCCAGGCGGTGCGGATAGCGATGATCGTCCTCGCCCTTCTCGGATTGGGGATCGCCGCGTACACGACGTATGTCCACTATGCGGGGATCAAGCCGGCGTGCACCGCGGGGGAAAGCTGCACGAAGGTGCAGACGTCGGTGTATTCGGAACTCGCGGGCGTCCCGGTCGCGCTAATGGGGTTGATCGGGTACGTCGCGATACTCGGGTCGCTGCTTGTGCGCGAAACCGAGAACACACGCTTTGCGACGCTCGTGCTCACGCTCGGGGGCTTCGGGTTCTCAGCGTACCTCACGTACCGCGAGCTCTTTTCGATCCACGCGATCTGCGAGTGGTGCGTGACGAGCGCCGTGATCATGACCGTCCTGATGTTGCTCTCAGTCTGGCGCTTCTTGCGCGCTGAAGACAAACCTCCGACAACGGTCGATCCGGCCGGAGCTACCCAGAGCACCTCTGCGACGGTAGCCGATTCAGGCTACTAGCGCCACCAACTGGGTTTTTTCGCTTCTAGACGCTAAATCGCGCGGTTTTTGGCGCAGATGAGACGGCTCATCCATCCGTCCAATCGCGCATGCCACAACCGAGAATGGGAACCGCGCCGCCGACATGGCTAGGGGAGACATAACCGCGCTGCCGCGCTCGGAATACGCCATGCCACCACCCAGCGATCCTGCGTTTCGCCGGACCCTAGCTATCCATAAGCCAGCAAAGGCTGATCGTACGCGTAAGCGTGCGCCGGCGAAGATTGAGCGCTTCTTTCAGCTGAGCAACGACCTGCTCGCCATCTTCTCGCCTGATGGGCGTTTCACGATGCTCAACGCTGCTTGGGAGGAAGCGCTGGGATGGACTCTCGAGGAGCTCCAGGAGTCCCCGATGCAGGAGTTCATCCATCCCGACGACATCGAGAAGACCGTCACCTTGGTGCAGACGGGGCGTCATCGCTCAGCGCACTTCGTCAACTTCACCAACCGCTACCGTCACCGTGACGGTTCCTGGCGTTGGCTCTTGTGGAGCGGCCGCTGCGAGGACGAACTGTGGTACGCCTCCGCCAAGGACATCACCGACCGCATGTGGTTGGAGCGCCAGGCTCTTCACGATCCACTGACGAAACTTCCCAACCGTCTGCTGCTCATGGACCGTGCCCACCAGGCGATCGCGCGTCTACGACGCAGCCACGGCTTGGTGGCGATCCTGTTCATCGACCTGGATCGCTTCAAGCAGGTCAACGACAAGCTGGGGCACGCCGTCGGCGACCATTTGCTCACCTCTGTCTCCGAGCGGCTGGCTGGGATGCTGAGGGACAGCGACACCGTCGCCCGCCTAGGCGGCGATGAGTTCGTGATTCTCGCGGAGGATCTCGAGAGCGACGCGGAGGCGTTGGCGGTAGCCGAGCGTGTCCTGCACACGCTCGAGGAACCATTCGTCATCGGCTCGGCGGAGGTCACCCTGTTCGCCAGCGTCGGCGTCTCGGTCTCTCATGACTTCACTGCCGATCCCGAGGACCTGCTGCGCGAGGCAGATGTTGCGATGTATCGCGCCAAGGGCTCTGGTGGCCACCGCTTGGAATTGTTCGACGAGAACCTCAGACGCGAGGTGAGCGCCCACATTGAGCTCGACAAGCGGCTGCGACAGGCGCTGCCCCGCAACGAGCTAGTGGTCGTATACCAGCCGCTGCTGCCGATCACCGGCAGCACCCCGGTTGGCTGTGAGGCGCTCGTGCGCTGGCACCCCGACGACGACGACCCAATCCAGCCCGCCGCGTTCCTGTCACTCGCCGAGGAAAGCGACCTGATCACCCAGATCAGCGAATGGGTGCTTCAGACAGCCTGCGCGCAGGCATCGGTGTGGCGTCGCGCCGGCAATGATCTGATGGTGGCGGTCAACATCTCCTACCGCACGCTGACCGAGACAAACCTCACGCAACGCGTACGGGATGCGCTGACCCGTAACGATCTACCTGCGCGTCTGCTGTGCCTAGAGGTTACCGAGACAGCGATCGCCCGCGATCCGGAGCATGCTCTCACCGCGTTGCGAGAGATCAAGCGGCTTGGGGTCAAGATCGCGCTCGACAACTTTGGCTTGGGCCAGTCGTCGCTCAGCTTGCCAGGCTGCCTGCCCTTTGACATGCTGAAGATCGATCGCACGCTCATTCAGCATCTCGAGGAGGACACGGAGAAGCGAGCGATGGTGGTGGCGACGATCGCCTTCGCCCGTGAAACAAAACTGACCGTGGTGGCGGTCGGGATTGAGACCGAGCAGCAGCACGCTCTGGTGAGCGAGCTGGGTTTCTCCCTCGGGCAAGGCTTCCTGCTGCATCAACCCGCTTCCGCCGAGAGTTTGGGCTTCGAGCGGCCCAGGGCTGTAAGGTCGCAGGATCATGGCATCCTTTCCGTTGCAGGCGACACCTTCGCAGACAGCTGAGCGCTACAAGCAGTCTGCTGCCGAGAGCGCAGCGATGCTGGTCACCGACCGATCAAGGGTCGGCCTCGGCACGGGCTCGACAGTCAACTATCTACTGCCGGCGCTCGCCGCGCGCAAACTTGATTTGCGCTGTGTCGCGACCTCGCCCGCGACCGAGCGGGCCGCACGCGAACTCGGCCTCAATATCGTCGATCTCGACGAGCTGGGAGAGCTCGACATCGCGATCGATGGAGCCGACCAGATCGACCCTCAGGGCTGGCTGATCAAGGGCGGCGGGGCGGCGCACACGCGCGAGAAGATCGTCGCCGCCGCCGCCGAGCGTTTTGTGGTCATCGCCTCGGCTGAGAAGTCGGTGAGCGCGTTGAGTGGCCCGGTTCCGCTCGAGATCCTCCGCTTCGGCTGCCAGAGCACGCTCGCCGCGCTCGCCCCCGCAAGGTTGCGTGACGTACCGCCTAGCCCCGATGGGGGCCTGATCGCCGACTATCTGGGAGAGGTGGACGATCCCGCGCAGCTCGCAGAGCGGCTTTCACTCACCCCGGGGGTCGTCGAGCACGGCTTGTTCGCGCCCACTCTCGTCAGTGACATCCTGATCGCAGGCGAGCAAGGCATAGAGCACCGCCGCATCGCCTAGATGGCCGCCGAGTCGCGCGAGAACCCAGCGGGCGTGGTGTACGGAATCATCACCATGGGCGCTCTGTTGGCCGCCGAGAGCGCCAGACGCGAGACTTACGTTGAAGCGGTCGCATCAGCGTCGATCGCCTTGCTGCTGTACTGGCTCGCGCACTCCTACGCAAGCCTGCTCGGAGAACGCCTGTCCGGCAAGGAGCACCTCACGTTCACGACGCTGGGACGGGCGTTCATCCATGACTGGGCGATCGTGCGCGGTGCGTCGATACCGCTATTGGCGCTGCTGCTCACATGGGCCTCGGGGGCGAGTCAGCACACAGCGGTCAACATCGGGGTGTGGAGTTCTGTCGTGTGCCTCGTCGCCTTCGAGCTGATCGCGGGGCTTCGTGCGAAGGCCAGCATCCGCGAGCTTGTCGTGGAGGGGTCAGTGGGCGCCGCCATGGGGCTTGCGATCATCGCGCTGAAGATCGTGTTGCATTGAGCAAAGGCTCAGCCGCGAGGACACGTCTAATCAATTGCTTCCCCAAACTAAAACGACGCGGTCCCGGGCCGCTTGAGGAACCCTTCCCGCCTCTGCTCTTCAGCATCAGTGGTTCAGGTGGCGCGGCCTCACACCTCTGGTGGCCTCGCTCTTTGCGGCTCGGTTCCGCGTCTAGATCGACCATATGTCACGACAGCGGACCTGGCAACCCACGCAGCTTTGCCGTTCTCGCATCTTCCGAGAAAATCCTGGTCGTCTGCTGCGGTGACAGGCCGTCGCCAACGGTGTGACCTCTCTCACGAACCGCTTACGTCTGCCTAAGTGGTGCCCGCCACGCTCAACTTGATGTCAAAGGGCCGAAAGATCGGGGCGGCGACCATCACCTCTGCGGTGGTTGCTGTCGCGGTGCTCATCGTGCTCTCTCACGGTTCGCGTTCGGTCACCAAGGCGGCAGCACGTTCTGTCTCCTCAAGCACGCCCACACCGCCGGCAGCCTGCGGGCCGGCCAGCGCAGACGCGATCGCAGCAGTCGATGGAACGGTCGCCGAACGCATCTACAAAGGCGAGCTCTCGAGCCGCGCGACGAGCATCGACGTTGCGCACATCACCGGCTCTCAGGAACTTCTGAGTGCGCTGACTAGGTCAGACCAGCAGGCGGTCTACACCGCCGTGCACAACATCGTCTACACGCCACACTGGCACATCGTGCGGCTGCTGGTCACGACCAACGGGGGCCACCCTCTGGCGGATGTCGGTGGCCCATACATCATCGCGCCCGTGCATGGTGTCTTGAGATTCAAGGGTAAGGCGGTCGGACGCTTTGTGATGTCCGTGCAGGACGACCTCGGCTACATGAAGCTCATAACTCGTTTTGTAGGCGTGCCTGTCGACCTATACGCTGGCGGCTCATTCGTGATGGGTACGCTTCAACCCGCGCCCTCATCGGTGAGCTCCGGCGCCACCTTTACACGGGCGGGCGCAACCTACAGGGAGCTAGTACTGCGCCCGCTTGCCTTCCCTGATGGCACTCTGAAGGTCGCAATGTTCATCCCCACTCCTGCGCGGCAGGTCATGGCGCGCAGCTGCGCGGAAGTGAGAGCCGGAGCGTGGAGTGAGGTGATCGGGCACGTAGCCGCGCGTTTCCACCCGTTGTCGGCGAGCTACGGCGGTCTTGTGGGCACGCTTATAGGCTCAACCGGAGGGATGGCATACGTCCGGGAAGGATCGCGCGCGCTCGCTGGCCCTACCAGCCCGAAGCGGCTTCCGTCGAGCGGCACGATCACATTCAGAGGCCGCTCGTGGTCCGTGTCCTCATGGTCACCGCAGCCGGCGGTGCGCGTCTACCTGCTGACAGCCTCAAGCTGAGGTGTCGCAGAGCGCCATCGGGCTGCCTCGCCCGACATGGCCCTATCGCACGGGCGCGACTGGGAACGTCCTGCCCGCGAGGGCGATCGTCGCTTGAGCGGTTACCCACACCGGTGTCTGTGCGCTCGTGCGCGAGTAGCGCACGCTTCCGTCGGAGGCGATAAGACTCATCAGGTACTCGAGCGGCGAGCGACTGCCCCTGCGCCTGACAGAGCCGACGTTCCGCCCGGCGGCGATCAGGCCTTGGATCGCCCACGCCGTCGACTGGGCGTTGGATGCGCCACCCCCCTGCTGGGGATAACCGCCGTCAGGGTTCTGGGCACGAAGAAGGAATGCCGTCGCCCGTGCCACGACCGAACCTCCGTGCCCAGCGACATCGACTATCGCCTGCAGCACCGCGGCCGTGTCGTCCACGTCGCTACCGCCGCCCCGCGGACCGTAGCCGAACCCACCGTCGCCGTTCTGTTGCCTCTCGAGCCAGCTGAGCGCACCCCTCAGATATGGATTCCTGTTCGAGTAGCCGGCGGCGTCCAGCGCAAAGATCGCAAACGCGGTGATGTTGCTCAGATGGGAGAACGAACCGTCGCCGACGCGGTAGCGCAGCAGACGCACTACGGGATCACCGCCAGAGAGCGAATGCACAGATACGCCGCAAGCATGCAAGGCGAGGATCGTTCGCTCCAGATCGCCGGCCCCCTGCAAATTCGACGCTTGAGCACGCAATGCATCGAGCGCCGTCCGTCCACGGCGGCTCACACTGAGGGGGTTACGTCCGGCCGCGGCGAGCCCCATGGCCACCCAGCCGGAGTAGATCTCGCTGCTTGACTGACCGCGCGCGCCCCCGAAGCCGCCGTCGCTGTTTTGCGCGCCAGCCAGAAACGAGACCTGTCGAGAGACACTGGCTGCCGACGCACCACCGCGCTGCCTGCCTCTCGGTTGACCACCAGCCGCAGCAGCGGTGCTCACAAGCCCAGTCGCCAAAAGGCCAGCCACGGCGATCGCGGCGAGCGTCGCGCCGGAGGACGATCTGGCGGTGCCCGAGATAGATCTCGGGCGCTCCCAGCTGATCTCGAGCCTGCCACGTACGCGCATCAGCATGCGCAAGAGCACGCCACCGAACGCGAGCGCGAAAAGGAAGCTCGCGACTACATGGGTGACATCAAACACGACTGCCTGCCCCAGCACGATTCCGAACGCAGCCAGTGTATGACTGCCCGTGCCCGTCCACGTGTAGAAGTCGAGCAGGAGGTTGAAGACCTCAGCCGAGAGAGCGCTGGCCAAGGCGAGCACAAGCGGCGAAAGACGGCGTCCGGCCACTCGCCCGAGCCCGGCACCGATCAAGCCGACCAGACCCCATCCCAGCATTTGCCATGGCGTCCACGGCCCCTCCCCAAGCGTGATGTTGGACGCAAGCGCCGATATCGCTCCGACGGCGAAACCGGGGCCCGCCCCAAACGCGATGCCGCTAACCAGCACGATCGCCGTGATCGGCTTGACGTCGGGGATCGCAACGAACGCATCTCGGCCAAGAGCGGCGAGAGCGGCGAGCGTAGCGACTACGGCTATGAGCTTGGTGGGCGGCTGCGAGCGCTCATACCACCAAAAGGCGAACGCGAGCGAGACGAGCGCGATCGCGAACGAGGTCAGTTGCCAGCTCAAGGTCGGGCCTCCTCTGTGACGGTGTCTTGCTCATCGATCGAGTCGGTGTGAGCCCTGCGCGCCAACAGCAGGCTGGCTCCCTCTTGGGGTCGCAGGGCACCACCCGCGCCGCCGAGTATGCGCGCTGTTTCCGTGGCGAAGTACCACCCGCCCGCGAGGATCTCGTCGATCGGGCCGTCGGCGATCACCCGTCCCGCGGCTAGCAGCACGACCCGGGTAGCGAACTCGGCGGCGAACTCCGCGTCGTGGGTGGCGACGATGACGGCCTGCCCGCTCTCCATACGCTCGCGCAACCAGCCGGTGAGCCGCTGCTTGGCGGCCCGGTCCATGCCGCGCGTAGGCTCGTCCAGCGCAACGGTGCTGGCCGGTTGCTCGCCGTCGAGCACGATCGCAAGGGCCAGACGCTGGCGCTGGCCGCCGGAAAGATCTCGGGGATGGCGGTCGGCGAACCCACTGAGCCCAACCGAGGCTAGCCCTCGCTCGGAGAGCTCCTCCTCGACCCGCTCGTGCAGGAAATAGTCCCCTGGATTCTGCAGCAGCAAGGCGATCCGCCCATTGCGCTTGACCTCGCCGCGAGTCGGCTTCAGCAGTCCGGCGGCGTGGCGTAGCAGCGTGGACTTGCCGGCACCGTTCCTGCCCATCAGGACCAGCCCCTCGCCGCCACGAATCCGCAGGTTGACGCCTCGTAGGATCGCCGGACCGTTGCGTAGCTCATGCCAGACGTCGCGCAGCTCAAGCGCGGGCGCCTCGTCGCTCACCCCGCCTATGCGACGCACCACCTTCTGCCATGGTGAGGGCCGCTCATCGGGGACCGCCGGAGAATTGTCACGGTCTGCTGATTGCCGCAGAAGGCCGTACCGACGCAGCGCCATGCGCGCCTGCTTGACCCCGACCGGCCGGTCAGGCAATCCGGCGGCGTCAAAGAGCCGCGCACCGGGGGTTTGCATCAAGGGTGCATGCTCAGCCGCCCATTCAAGGAAGCCGGCTGGATCACGATCACACACGACGGCGCCATCGGCGAGCGCAACGACTCGGTCGGCCGCCGCCAGGCAGCGCTCCACGCGATGCTCGACCAGTATCACCGCGGTATCTGACTGCTGGTTTAGGCGATGCAGCTGCCAGATCAACTCGTCGCCGGCGACGGGGTCGAGCTGCGAGGTGGGCTCATCGAGTAGCACTATGCGTGGGCGGCAGACGAGCGCCGCCGCTAGTGCCACACGCTGAAGCTCCCCGCCGGACAGCTCGCTGGTCGGCCGCTCGAGTAGTTGCTCGATTCCCAACGCCAGCGCCGTCTCCTCGACTGCTCGTGCTATGCCAGCCGCTCCACAGCCGAGGTTCTCGAGCGGCAGCTCGAGCTCGGCTCGCACGGTCGCCATCACTATCTGCGTCTCGGGATCCTGCAGGAGCGTCCCGGCGATGGCACCTATCTCGGCCGGCCCGTGGTCCTTGGTGTCGAGACCGTCGATCGTCACCGCGCCAGAGAAACAGCCGCCGTGGAAGTGAGGCACAAGGCCCGCCGCTGCGCGCAGCAGCGTTGACTTGCCTGAGCCCGACAGCCCGGTTACGAGACAGAACTCGCCTGCTTCGAAGGAGAGATTGACCGTCCTGAGCGCGTCTGCCGCTGTCCCGGGATAGCGGTAGCTGACGTCATTGAAGCTAAGCAGGCTCACGGCTCTACCCCACGCCGTGAGCAGAACGGCAGCAGCGCCGCCGCGGCCAGCAGACCTGAGAGTATGAATATGGTGGGACTCAGCCCGATATTCACGAGCGGATAGGCCTGAAAGGGCGCCTGGCTGCTAGCAGCAGCGAATACCGCCAGGCAGAGGATGCTTCCCGCGGCGAGCGCGAACGCGATGTCGTGGCGTGACCACTGCGCCCGTAGAGCTGGTGCTCTGCGTGTACGCCCATAGCCGCGCATCTCGAGCACCGCGGCGACGTCCAGCGAGCGGTCAAGCGCGCCAACGACAGTGGCGCGTAGGACCGCAACTGTGCGCCGCGCTCCCTTGGGGGCGCCTTCGGGGCGGCAGCGCTGGGCCTCGCTGAGCCGCCGCGCGTCCTGCAAGAGCACCGGCAGCAGCCGTGTCGTGAGAGTGGCTGTCAGTGCGGAGCGACGCGAGATACGACGGGCTGCCCGCAGCAGATCGTCCGGATTCACCGCGCAGGTCATTAGCAGGAAGGCCAGTGTGACGACGAGCAGCCGCAGACCGAATACCGCGCCGTACACGGCCGCCTCGACGGTTAGGTTCTCCTGTCCGAGCACACCCCAGTCACCGAGTCGCGCAAAGACAGTGAGGCCGTTGCGGCTGACGAGCAGGTTCACGATCACGGTGAACGCCACCATCGGCAGCGCAACCACTCGGATGGCTCTCAGCAACTCGCGGCCGACATCCGCGGCGGCACCAGCGGCGACGACGGCGACCAGCAGCGAACTGAGCAGAAATGGGTGTTCGGTGAGCAGCGCAGCGCACGCGATAGCGGCTGCGTATGCCGCGGCGATTGGCGCACGCGCGGCGTGAAGCGGTGTCGCCCGTCGGCGATAGCCGATACGACGCGCTCCAATCGTGTCGCTCATCCGCCTGCTGATGGCAGCGCCAACACCCCGGCGGAGGTCAACGCGACCGCGAATCGGTCACGTAGCATCGTTTCGTTCAACGATCGCGCGGCGAGGTCGACGCCGGCCTCATCGGTGCCTGTGACGAGCCATATGGGGGCATCTTCGGCCTGACGGGTCGCGGCAACCAGGCCCGTCCCGGCCGAGAGGACTCGGCCGGGATGACCCTCCTGATCCAAAGGGGTCAGCGTCCGGCCATCCGTTGAGAAGCGCGCATATATGCCGCTTGCCCGAGGGCCCCGGGAGACGCTTTGGGCGACGGGATCGCTCGCTATGCTCGCCCACGGCCCGACGAGCAGGCGCAGGGTTTCCGGCTGGCGGCCTGCGTCGAAGGCGCCGATCGCCGCCGGCACACCTAGCGCTCGCAGCCTGGCAGTTACGGCATGACAGGCGTAGCTTGAGACTTGCGTGCATTCGATTCGCACAGGTAGACGCCTGCCGCCAAGGCCGTTCAGAAACGGCTCGGGGAAGGCGCCCACGACTGCCGGAACGTCTTCGGTCTGGCTCCAGTCGTGGCGGTCCCACCAGATGCGATCCCCAGGGTTCACGTTCGTGCTCGCCGCGCCCTTGGTCGCCTCGACCCCGTTGACGTAATAGAACCAATCGATCGCCTTGCCGCCTTCTTCGCCTCCAGAGACCCCGTCAATGCTCTCCACGAACCCGCCGCCATAGCGAGTCCCAACTTTGTCGTTGCGTATCAAGAGACTCATCACGGTCTCCTGGCCGCTCGCTTTCGGGGCCTCAGCTTCATGCAAAACATGAGCCCCGAAGTCGCGGGTGACCAGCAGCCGAATGTCATGCGGCACCGAACCTGGCCCCAGCCCGCAACCGTTCAAGACCGTGACGCTGAGCGTCAGCGCCAGCGACGCCGCTGCCGCAAGTCGCCGCGGCGCGACCACACTGCTCATCTCGTCACCATCGTTTGCGCGGACGATTGCACGAGCCCGCTGTATTCACACCCGGCAAGTATGGGGCCCGCCGCTTGCGCGGCGAGCCCCGTCAGCGCAGACCTGTTACTTGACGCGGAAGACAACATCGCTCTGACCGCCTATCAGGTTGGTGAAGTGGCCCGAGAAGTCGCTCACCTGGATCTTGTATGCGTACCGGCCGGGCGGTAGGGAGGCCGGCAGCAGGTAGCTGAACGACTCTGAGCTACCCACAGAGAAAAACGAGCTGACGCCACACTTGGCCGAACGCACGAACTTCTCGCTTGTGCCGTTGAAGTGAAAACAACCCCCGCGATAGCGCCGTTCGAGGCTGATGCGCACCTCACCGAGAGTCCCTCCGACAGGAACCTTGACCACTCCCCGCAACACGCGCGGCGCATGCCTACGTCGGTAGACATGGCCTTGAGCCAGACCGATAATCCTCGGAACGTCGCCGAGCTGCGGTTTAGTCGTCTGCGAGGGCGTGCTTTCGGCGCTCTTTGTGGCGGCGACGGTCGTCCCACAGGTGCCGTCGTTACCGCTGTGGACACACACCACAACTCCGTTTGAGCGCACCGAATCGGCGCGTGTGGCCTTGAGTGTCCAGGCGCCAGCATGCGTGAAGACGAGCGTCGCATCGCCACTGGCGTTGGTCTGAGGACTGGTTGAGTCCGTGGCGGTGACACCTGCGCTCAACGTCCCGACCGCTGCGCCGGAGATCAATTCTCCAGTCTGCCCGTCTGTGACGTGGACGGCGAAGGGCACACCCGCTTCCACGCTCGCAGGCCCGGTCATCCGCAACAGATGGCTCTTGTTGAAGTAGTCCGAGGACCACAAGACTTCACTGCCGGGAGCGAGTTGGAACTGGCAACCTCCAACCGGAGCGGTCGTGTAGTTGACAGCGAAGCCGCCCGCGGTGGCAAAGTCCGTGTCGGGGCCGACATCTGTGATGAAGAAGTCCTTGTACGAGGTCGACCATGTCGCGTCGAACGCGAGACCGCTGCTTGTGAGCGCATCGTGCAGGGCCGTGGTCGGCTCGCTCGCCTTGGGACCAAAGCCTTCGTTGGCTCCGTTGTCCGCGAAATCACATGGGTGAGGACCTGAGCTAGAGGATGTGCTTATTTCCTCGGGTCCGGTGGCTACCGGGCCTTCGAACAGCGTTGCGTTGTGTCCCTCGATCCTGACATTGACTGTGACGGAAGCCGCCGAGGACGCGACCGTGAGCACGCACGTGGCGGCGAGAGACAGAAAAACACCGGCGACACCGGCAAAGACACGACGAGATATGGGCATGGAGCCACCCCTTTCCACGAGGGCTTCGGGCTTTCGTCGGAGGCAGGTCTCCTGGCTCCCGGGCCTACCCTCCACGCCTTCCCGACCCGCCGTGGGTGGATCAGTGGCTTCGCGCAGTTGCGCGCCGCGGTTGGCATCCCCGGTCACAGTGGCGGGTCCGCGCCGGATTCTCACCGACTTCCCTTAACCACCGACCGTATGTATGCGCCAATCCTACAGGTCGACCGGTCCGCCCCGCTTGGCGGCCACATTCTCCGGCGACGCAAGCGAAAGCCCTATAAAGATGGGGTCGGGTATCTCAGGCGGCGCTTTCGCCGGCTGGTCCGTCTGCGCTGCTGGAGCTCAAGATGCTCTCCTTGAACGCGTCGATCAGGTGAGAGCTCGCTGGGGAGAGCGACCCGTGCGGATGCAGGATGCAGAAGCGCCGCTTGAAGTGCAGACCCTCGACCGCGACGATCTCGAGCCGATCTGCGACTGAGAACGCCAAGCGGGACATGATCGTGGGCAGCCCAAGCTCGTGTGCCTCGTCCTTGGCGGCTTGGGTGGACCCCACCTCACATGCTGCTTGCAGCGTGCCGAGCCCGTGCTCGGTCATGGTGCCGTCGACGACCTGCCGCGTGTGCGAGCCAGGGTCGCGCCGCACGATCGGCGTCTCCAAAAGCTCCCACGGGGAGATCGAACGCTTACGCGCCCAGGGGTGGCTGAGCGGCGCGGCCACCACGAGTTCGTCATCGAGCAGAGGGATGTTCACGACGCCGTCAACGACCTCATCGATCATGCACGCGGCTATGCCCACATCGGTTTCCCCAGCCCGAACCATCCGCTTGACCACGCGGGAGTTAGCGACGAGGACCTCGACCGGCGCGTTGGTGTGGCGGTGCATGAGCACGAGCGCTCTGGACATCACGAACTCGGCGGCAGTGTGGCTGATCGCCAGCTGAACCGTCTCGCTTGCGCCGCGGAGCTGCTCGAGCAGCCCCGTCAGCTCTTCCATATCGGCCGTTATGCGCCGTGCGTATGCATACAGGCGCTCACCAGCTGCGGTCATGGTGACACCGTGCGGCGAACGCTCGAGCAGGCTTGTGCCCACCAACTCCTCGAGCGCCTTCAGCCGCTTCGATACCGCCGGTTGGCTCAGATGCAGGCGTTGCGCCGCGCGACCTACGCCGCCGAGCTCCGCCGCCGCACAGAAGGTTCGCAGCTCCTCGAGCTGCGGTTCCCGCAAAGGCTTCCGTGAAGGCTCAGGCGACGAACTTGAAGGCATTCCAAAAGATTATGGCCTGCGAGCCCAATTTGCATGCGCCGCGCAGATTTCCAGGACCCACTTGAACTGTCTGGAGAACACTGGGAATAGCTCTCGCAGCGATCCTCCCGGCCTGGTGTGCGATTGGCCGCTAGCGCAGCTCTATGTAGCCATCCGGCAGACGGCGTTCGCCGCTGAGCGGTATTACTCATGATGCGGGAAGCCTGAACAACGAAAGCGACACGTCTGGCATGAGTGAGTTGGCTACGCACGGAGAGCAGCAACCTGGTGGCCATGAGCCTATTGATGTTCTGGTAGTCGGCGGTGGGGTGATCGGGCTGTCGATAGCGTGGCGCTGCGCTCAGCGAGGGCTGCGCACTACGCTGCTTGAGCGCGGGAAGCTCGGAGAAGGCGCCTCGCGCGCGGCGGCGGGGATGCTGGCGCCGGTCTCTGAGATGGAGCTGGGCGCGGCGGGCCGGAGAATCCTCGATCTCGGACTACAGGCGGCACAGATGTGGCCCGATTTCGCATCAGAGCTCTCCGAGGCTACGGGCATCCCCTCCCAGTTGCGCGCAGACGGCGCATTGATGATCGCGCATGATCGCGATGCCGCCGAGGCGTTGGAACGGGCGATCGTCTTCAGGGCCGAGCTGGGTCTCGAGGTCAAGCGATTGCTTGCCAGTGAGGCTCGGGAGCTCGAGCCGGCGCTCGCGCCCACCGTGCGCCTGGCGGCCTCGCTACCCACCGAGCAGAGCGTCGACCCGCGCTGGCTGAGTCAAGCGCTCGCAGACGCCGCGCGAAGCGCCGGCGCCATACTGCTGGAGGAGATGGGAGTATCCAGCTTGCTGCGCGCCGGCGATCGCGTTGGGGGAGTCCGTCTAACCGACGGGTCGAGCGTCACCGCAAGCCGGGTAGTCGTGGCGGCGGGAGCGTGGTCGGGAACACTCGGCGAAGTGCCCGTACGTCCAGTCAAGGGCCAGATTGTGCGGCTGCGCGACCCTGGCGGAGCCGGCCTGCTCTCGCGCGTGCTGCGCTTCGAGGGCGGCTACTTGGTTCCGCGCGGTGACGGCCGCTACACACTGGGAGCCACCGTGGAAGAGCAGGGCTTCGCTACCTCACTTACCGCAAACGCCGCCTATCAGCTATTGCGCGATGCCTCGAGAGTCCTGCCAGCAGTTCTCGAACTCGAGCTCGAGGAGATCACATACGGCTTCCGCCCCGGGACGCCGGACAACGTACCCGTAATCGGCAACGACTCACTGAAGGGGCTTCTTTGGGCGACGGGCCACTACCGCAACGGGATTCTGCTGACCCCTGTCACAGCCCAGCTTGTTCTTGCGGCGCTCGACGGGAGCCCACACCCCGATGACGCGCTCCTCGCGCCGGCAAATAGCGCTGACCGCGACTAGAGCGCCTAGTCGACCCCGATAGAGGCCTTACGTGCCGCGCAGCCGGATGGCATGCGTTTGCGTTATGGACTGGTGCCGCATGCTGAATGGCTTTTTCGCCCTCCCCGCGTTCACAAGGGTGGATAGGTGGGACCGTGATGTGTGCATGGCAAGACACAATCGAAGGCGGGTAAGGAAATGACTGATCAAGAGCGATTCGATCAGGAAGTCGCCAAGAAGGGGAAAGTAGTGCTGCAGGCGCTTGCCGGCCTCGGCATCTTCGGTGCGCTGCTGATATCCATCGTGGCCCTCAACAACAGCAGCGAAAAACATGAAGCGAGCGCTGAAGCAAAACCAGCCGTAACCCGCGCCGCCAACGCCACACCGGCCGCAGCTACGACGACAAAGCCAGCAGCAAACCCAAAGGTAGTCGACGTGACAATCGCCGGTGGCGTCAAGCTCGGCCCCGACGGCAAGAAGCACGACACCTATTCAGTCACTGACTTCAATGTGACAGCTGGGCAGCCGGTGACGCTGAAGATCGACAACACCGATGACGCGCCGCACAGCATCAGTTCGCCGGCGGCGGGAGTGAACATCATCGCCACACCCGGAACCCACACCTACAGCCTGCTGATCGCCAAAGCCGGGAAGTACCAGTGGTACTGCATGCTGCCCTGCGACAGCGACGCCGGCGGATGGGCGATGCAGCACCCCGGCTACATGAGCGGCTACATCACCGCTACCTGAAACTTGCCCGCCAAGAGGCTATGCCCCCGCTTCAAAAACGAAGCGGGGGCATTTGCCTGCCGTGAAGCTGATCGACCGCTCGAAGCGGCTAGCTGGTCACAGCGGCCTCGCATGATCTGCTTGCGCTTGCTGGGCGTTCCCCGCAGTCGGTAGCGCACCCGTACCGCGCGCGCCTGCTCTAGGGTTCGCCCAGTCGCGCTCACGATTACCCGGATCGCCATCTGCTTGCCGAGGTGATCGCCCCCAAGGCTCCCGTG
>JANWLE010000112.1 GCA_025451035.1 Solirubrobacteraceae bacterium | reverse complement strand
TCTAGGTTAGGCATGGAGAGTCCGGGGGTCGTGGCACTAGATGACGTCCGGACGAGCTGGCATGATTTTTGTCAGTATCATGAGATCCGTGGCGACAAAGCAGACCAACAGCAACGGGAAGATCAAGCGGCTCAGCCCCGAGGAGCTGTCCGAAATGACCACCCCGCCTGCTTACGAGACCGTCGAGGAACGCCGTGCGGCGCTCAAAGCGGCGACCGCGGGGCTTCGGGTCAAGGTCCGCGTCACGCGCGACATGTACCGCCCGCGGTAGGCCCCGATGAGTCCCCCAGGCGGGCGCCTGCCCGCCCCCACTCGCGGCGTCTTCGCGATCGAGGACCAGCAGCTCCTGCTTCCCGATCCGATCGCGCTGGACACCAGCTTCGTCGTCAACGCGCTGCTCGCGACCCAACCGCTTCACCCCGCGTGCAGCGCCCTGCTCACACGGATCTTCGACAGCAGCGTGTCGGTAGTCACCAGCGATCTGCTTCGCGTCGAGCTCGCCGAGACCGCCTTCGCCATCGCTCTGAAGGGACGCTGGGGACGCACATGGCGAGCGCACCGCACCGACGGGCGCTCCCGCCGTCCCGCAACACACCTGTTGAACGACACCATCTCCCGCTACGACAAGATGTTCCGGGCCCTGACCCATATCTCGATCCGTCTGGACCGCGTCACCGACGCGACGACGATCCTGATGAGCGACTACGGGCTCGCTTCCTACGACGCCACCCACGCCGCCAGCGCCATAGCCGCCGGCGCCAAGGCGATCGTCACGCTCGACACCGGCTTCGCGCTGCTGCCCGCCTCCCTGCTCACGATCTACACCGACCGGTCGCGTCTGGCTTCCTGCCGTCAGAAGCGACCGCACTGAGCGAGCCGCCTACCGCAACGCCGACTGCATCGTGGTGCTCTCGGAAGCCTTCACCCAGAACCTGACAAAAAGGGCGCCCCCGAGAGCAGGATCCAGCTGATCTACGACCCCGCTACCCGCATCCTCCGCCACGACACAGGCTCCGCGATCCGGACGGTCGCGCTCCAGGTAGCAGGTCGCCAAGCTGGAGTCGTTTGTGCTGACGGCCCCGCCGGATAGAGGGAGTGCCCGCAGGATGCGGTCACAGAGGACGACGTAGGCGTGAAGACCCAAGAGAAAGGCCCAGAGGACTGAGCCTTCCGGTCTCCAGACTCCACAGAGCTACCACACCCGCAGGGTGTGGAACTCACACGACGTAGCGTTCTCTGCACTCATGGAGTCGAGTCGTGGAGAGCCAGAAGCAGGATCCGCTCGCAGCAGATCCTGCGGTTTCCGTAGGCCTCCCGGTCTCGTTACGGAGTGGGGTCCAACGCGACAATCTGGTCGAAGATCCAAGCGTAGGTCTTCTCGAGACCCTCTCTCAGGGAGGTGCTCGGCTCCCAGCCGAGCTGTTCCTGGATCATCGTGTTGTCACTATTTCGCCCACGCACACCCTTCGGCGCGGACAGGTCATATTTCCGCTCGACGTGGATCCCGGCGATGTCCTCGACGATGTCGACAAGCTGGTTGATCGTAACCATCTCGCTCGACCCGAGATTGATCGGCTCGAGTACGTGTGAGTCGAAGATAGCCTTCGTTCCATAGACGCAATCGTCGATGTACATGAAGCTGCGCGTCTGCTCACCGTCTCCCCAGACCTCGATCTCGTGATTGCCCGAGAGCTTTGCTTCGGCGACCTTGCGGCTTATGGCCGCCGGGGCCTTCTCCCGTCCACCGTCCCACGTACCATTGGGCCCGTACACGTTGTGATAGCGAGCGGTACGCGTGTATAGACCGAAGTCCTCGCGGAAGTGCCGGCACATACGCTCACTGAAGAGCTTCTCCCAGCCGTAGCCATCCTCCGGCATCGCGGGGTACGCGTCGCTCTCCTTGAGCCCAGGGTTGTCCGGGTCGGTCTGCTTGTCCTCGGCGTACACGCACGCCGAGGAGGAGTAGAAGAAACGCCGTACACCCTCGTTTTGGGCCTCTTGCAGCATGTGCGTGTTTATGAGCACCGACAGCATGCAGAGGGCCTTGTTGTTCTCGATGAACCCCATGCCGCCCATGTCGGAGGCGAGGTTGTAGACATCGGCACAACCAGCTACTGCTTGCCTGCACGCCTCGGCCAAGCGAAGATCCAATACGAGGTTCTCGGCATCGTTATGAACCTGATACCAGTCGCTGGTGGGCTTGATGTCCACCGACCGTACGCGGCGACCTTCGCTCAGGAGATCGCGCACGAGATGGCCGCCGATAAAGCCACCCCCACCTGCTACGACAACGGTGTCATTACTCATTAGAACCTCTGCAGGGTCGGTGTTCGGCAAGCTGGACCAGACTCATTCGCTTTCCTCTTCTGCTCATCGTTTGGCCCATGCATAGAGACTGAGGTCGGCCGAAACCCTTGGCGCATCCCGACATCGGGTAATTTGCTTGGGAAAGCCTCGGAGGCATAGGACGAATAGATATCAATTCTGCCCGAGGATCGCGTCATCGTGCATGCCGACAGCGGCATCCTCGGATCGAGTCTCGCGCTCGGCGGGTAGCTCCTCCAGCGCGTTGCGCTCGCCGGTGAAGGCCAGGGTTGGCATTTCTTCAAGCGTGACCCACGCGGCATCGGACTTCTCCGAGGAGAGGCGCACATCGCCCGGCAGCCCACGGCAATGGAACGCAATGTCAACCGTCCACTTTCCGTTCTCGCCATACTGGCCGGTGTAAGCGCCGAGCACCCTCAACGAGTCGACCCGAAGACCAGTCTCCTCAAGGATCTCACGCTGAACGCTCTCGACCGGAGCCTCTCCCGCCTCCACGAACCCACCTGGTAGATCCCAAAGACCACGCATCGGCTCGTGATCACGCTTGAGCACAAGATAGCGACCGTCTCGCTCGATAAACGCAAAGGTTGTGACAGCCGGATTGTCGTAGTGGACAAAATGCCCCTCAGGGCACGCCGGACGGCCCTCATCAGGCCCACCCGACAGCACCACAAGCCCATCACCGCACACAGGACAAAACCGAAAATCCATACCAAGACGAATCTTCCCAGAAGAATGCCCTACGACGCTTCCTCCTCGAAGCTCCTCCACCCTCCACCAGCAAGCCGAACAGACATCTCACTACAACGCTTTCCCTCCCCCGTAGAACGAGTTCAGAGGATTGAAGCTAGCTCGCTTTGCGTTCGATGCCATCCAGCGTACCCAGGTCTGTCCTCCTCCCCAGATCCGCGACCCAGACGGTCTCGCCCGCGCTAGCGGCCTGACAGCGCGCCTGACACGACGTAGCGTTCTCTGCACTCATGGAGCGGAGTTTCGCCCGCCGCAGCGGCTCGCCGGACGAAGGGCCGTGGTAGCAGCCTGACAGTACGTCGCGAGCTGCGTCAACTCCCCGGCCAGCCCGAGAACCCTTCGGCTGCCGGCATGTCAGCGCCCGTCGTAGTAGCCCGCCACCGCGCAACGATCTCCGCCGTGTTCAGCCGCCATGGACGGCGGCTCAACCGGTAACCGCTCGCCGGTCCGTAATGGTCTCGTGGTGCTATGGAATGGAAGACCGAAGAGCCCGCTTGCAGTAGGCAGTTCCAACCAGCACCGGCCCTACCATATGGGCACCATGCAGATCACCTACACAGCAGCCGGGACGCCTGTCATCGAGCGCACCCCGGAGGAGTATGCCGCGCATCTGGAGCGCGAGGTTCAGCGCGAAATCGGCATGTCGGTCGCGTAGTTCACCGCCGCCTACCTGGCCGGGAAGATCGATCGCTCGCACCCGGCCATCTACCAGCTCGTCTTTCTGCTGCGCATCGAACAGAACGGGCATAGATCTGCCTCGTAGGGTCACGCAGGGCTTCGCTGATCATCTGAGCGGCGCCCTGAACCGCACCGTCAGCCACTCGCGTCTATCAGTGGACCCGATCGCGGGCGACCTCGACGCCTTCCTGGTGGCCAGGGTCGTCAACGACGACGATGCCCCGCTTGAGCTTGATGGCACGGCGGCACACCTGTTCGTGCAACAGATCGTGGTGGTCGGCGATAAGGGTCTGCGAACAGACTCGTATTGCTCTTCCATTTCCGCCGACGGCGGTACGGTACGTCTCACGGCGTAGGCCTCCTTCTTCGTCTTGACAGGACTAGAGGGAACCCACGCCGTCGCCTTGACGGCTCCGGGGCCATTTACAGCAGTTGTGAGACGCGACCATTCAACTAATACGCTTCGCAGTTCCTGGTATCTGTGTAACTGATTTATGCCGAGAGCGTGATCGGTATCGGTTGCGAGATCTACGTCGTAGTGCGTGTGAGAAAGCGCCGTAAGAGACGCCTCTCAACAATGTCATAGAGAGTCAATCCTGGTTCTTTGACAATCGCACACCGCACAGCAGAGGCGGCTCCCGAGGAGCAAGCTGGCGTCCTACTCCCTTCGACGGCGCCGATCGATCGCGTCGCCAACGCCACCAGATAACCTTTGATCGGTGTCACCGGCCATGAGATCCCCTCTGCCTGCCGACCTGCTGTGGCACCTGCCACGTCACCCCGACTGGAAGTACGAGCGCATAGACGGCGAAGCGTGGCTCTCTCCTCGCCCGCAGCCCCTACTGCTTGTCCGTGCGACGGACGTCGCAGTCGAGGCGACGCCGACATACGCATGGTCGACTACCCATACGACCGTCTTGGGATCATCGAGCTGCTCCTCAACGTCTGGGCAGAGGAGGATCCGTACCGCAGCCTGGACGATCCGGAGGCGATGGTTCAAGCGGAGCTCGAGCGCAGCTTGGACGCACCCTGCTTTGGAGTGCTCGCCACCGACACGAATGGCATCTGGGCGGTTGTCATCGTGACCCCTTCAAAGACCGATGCCGCCACGCTCACATGGCTCACCGTGCGCCGCGATGTTCGTGATCGTGGACTCGCCACCGGGCTTCTCCGTGTTGTGATGGATGCCCTGTCCGCAGATGGCGTGAGACAGCTCGCAAGCGCAACCTCTCCCGCCAACGTGGCGAGCCTGCGTTGGCATCTGAACCGTGGCTTCCAGTTGGCAGAAGACCTACTCAGAGAGGCGCTGCGGCCTCACCGCCGCTTGCGATGATGCCGGTGGTGGCGCTACTGCGTCAATCGACATCGCCGCCGTTCGCGCGCAGAGAGCTAGCCGCGCTGCCGGTCAGCATCTGTAAGGCGCTGGTGGTCGCGCTCGCCGCGGTTGGCATGGTGGCAGCACCTGCCGCCTGCGCCCACCCTGCGATGCTCAACCCCCTCGGCGCCGTGCGCTATCTCGCCGAACAGCGTGCCGGCTTCGGCTCCGCTGCGCACGCCGCGGCACTCGCCGCTCGAGCGGACGCTCACGCCCAGACGCTGCGACGCACATCGACATCCTCATCGAGTCCAATCGGCACAGCGCTCACGACGAGCGCTCCCACCAGCCCAAGCTTCTCCGGTTCGTGGACCGCGCTTGGCCCAACCCCCCTGTCGGCAAGCTTCTACGGCGGCCCGAACTCCGGTCGAGTCGACAGCACCGCAGTCGTGCAGAGCGGGCCCAATACGGGAGAGATATTCATCGGTACCGCCGGCGGCGGCGTCTGGAGCTCAACCGACGACGGCAAAACCTGGGTCACCCACACCGACCAGGCCTCGAGTGGCCTCGCGATCGGGGCTCTCGCGATCGACCCTGGCGAACCCAAGACGATCTATGCGGGCACCGGCGAGGCGAACAACTGCGGCGACTGCTTCTACGGCGGCGGCGTGCTGAAGTCCACCGACGGCGGCGAAACCTGGACGGTCGAGAACCCAGGCGGGATCTTCAGCGGCGTGGACTTCGCCTCGCTGGCGGTCGACCCCAACACGCCGGAAACCGTCTACGCCGCCACCACCAAGGGCTTCTACATCTCGAAGAACGGCGGCGAAAGCTGGGCGCATCCGGGCGGAGCCGGCAACTTCACAGGCCCCACATGGGGCCTTGCGATCGACCCGGCGACGAGCCCGAGCACCGTCTACACCGCCACCTCTGGGATCGGCGTACAAAAGTCCGAAGATGGCGGCGAAAGCTTCAGCACGCTGGGCGGCGGCCTGCCGTCTGGCGAACACTTCGGCGTGACCACACTCGGGATCGGGGCCAAGACCGCCACACACGAACACGGCGATGAAACCCTCTACGCCGCCGTTCAGCTCCAAGGCACGACCGATTCCAACGGCGGCGATCTTTCGATGTTCAAGTCGACCGATGGCGGCACGAAATGGACGCAGCTCTCCATCCCCGCCTACACCAACCCGGCGTATGCCTATGAAGGAAAGGCACAAGGCGCGGAAGGCGACCAGGCGTGGTACGACAACGCGCTGGCGGTGGACCCGGCCGACCCGGAACACGTTCTCGCCGCCGGGATGGCGCTGACCGAGAGCACCGACGGCGGCTCGAGCTGGAGCAACGTCAACGGAGGCGGCTTCTTCGTTGTGAGCACGAACGTGCTTCACCCCGACTTCCACGCGCTCGCGTTCGCCACGGCCTCCGGCGACGGTGTGGCGGAAGGCGAAGCGCTGATCGGCTGCGACGGCGGCGTCTACGCCTACGACCCGGCCAAACCTGAAGCCGCGGGCGTCTCGGACCTCAACAAGGCCGGCTCCGGCCTTGACACCGGCCAGCTCTACGAGGACCTCGGCGTCTACAACGACGGCGAAAAGATCCTCGGTGGCCTCCAGGACAACGGCACGGCC
>JANWLE010000111.1 GCA_025451035.1 Solirubrobacteraceae bacterium | reverse complement strand
GCCCGCTCTTTGGCCCAGGTGATGTATTTCACCCGGGTGTCTGTGGGGGGACGCTTCACTTGACCGTCTCGCCTCGCGGTCTCTAGCTGAGCGCGGTATCCCGCGGCGTGCCGCTCCGGCTGATGCGCCTGGCGGCGAACAGCGCTTCGATGTCGCTGGGCTGTGAGGGGTGGCCAAGGAAGTAGCCTTGCCCAAACTCGCAGCCGAGCTGTTCGACCACCGTCAGCTGGCTGTAGGTCTCGATGCCCTCGGCCACGACGGCCAGCGACAGCGACCGCGCGACGCGGAGAATCGCCTCGAGCAGCTCGCGTCCCTGGCCGCCGCTGTCCAGCGCCGCGATGAAGCTCTGGTCGATCTTCAACAGGTCGATCGGCATGCGCTGCAGGTAGGCCAGCGACGCGTAGCCGGTGCCGAAGTCGTCGATCGCCACCCGCACACCGAGGGCCTTGAGCTCCTGCAGGTTCTCGCACGCGGACGGCAAGTCGCGCAGTAGCGTGGTCTCTGTGATCTCGAGCGTCAGCAGCGACGGCTCGATCCCGCTGCTGGTAAGCGCCCGGCGGACGTCTTCGGTGAACCCGCTGCGGCCGAGCTGGTAGGCGGAGACGTTCACCGCGATGCCGACGGGGTCCCCCTGGCTGCCCCACTCGGCGGCCTGACGGCACGCGGCCTCGAGCACCCACCGGCCGATCGGCGCGATCAGCCCGTTCTCCTCGGCGATCGGTATGAAGCTGCCGGGGTCGACCACGCCGCGCGTGGGGTGGTGCCAGCGGATCAGCGCCTCCACGCCGGCCAGATGGTGGCTGGGGAGCGCGAAGATCGGCTGGTAGACGAGGAAGAACTGCTCCTCGGCGATCGCTGTCTCGAGCGCGGCCTCCAGCTCGAGCCTCCCTGTGACGCCGACGTGCATGCTGATGTCGAACAGCGAGTAGCAGTCCTTGCCGGCGGCCTTAGCCGCGTAGAGCGCCAGGTCCGCGTCGCGCAGCAGGGCATCGGGCGTGTCGTAGCGTCCGGCGGCGACCCCGATGCTCGCGGTGACCGTGAAGTTCTTGCGGTGCTCGTCGAGCTCCATTGGGGCGCGCAGCACCTCGAGGATGCGCTCGGCGAGCAGGTGGACGGGCGGCTCCTCGGTGGTGGACTCCACCAGCACCACGAACTCGTCGCCGCCGAGACGGCCGACCGTGTCCTGATCGCGCACGGCGCCCTGTAGCCGGCTGGCGACGACGCCCAGCAAGTAGTCGCCGGCGGCGTGACCGAGGTTGTCGTTGACGCGCTTGAAGCCGTCGATGTCGATGAACAGCGCGCCGGCGAGGGCGTTCGGGCGCCGCGCGGACCGGGCGAGCATCTGTGCGGCGCGGTCGAGCACCAGCGAGCGGTTCGGCAGGCCGGTCAGCGCGTCGTGCAGAGCCAGATGCGACAGCTCGCGGTTCTTCTGCGAGAGCTCGCGTGTCCTCTCGCGCACGAGTCGCTGCGCCAGCAGTCGTTGCCTGCCGAGGACCAGCAAGAACAGCCCTAGCAGCAAGCTCAGCAGGCTTCCGCCGAAGAGCAGCACCAGCGCGTTGCGGTCGGAGAAGACGCTGCCCGAGACCGCCTGTGTGTAGCTGTGCACCGTCCAGCCTTCGCTGGGCTTCTCGAGCGCCGCTTCACGGCCGACGTCGAGCGGCACCGCGGCGCTTTGCGCGCCCGCTGCCGGGGCGCCGCTGGCGAAGTCGACATGCGAGTAGCGGGAGGAGTAGCGCAGGTCGATGGCGACGTCGCTGCGCCCGGCGAGGGCTTTTTCCAGCACTACCCTCGGCGCGATTCGCTCACCGAGCCAGCCCACGAACTCCCGTCTGCGCGCCGCGACGGTGGGGGGCGTCACGCCTCCGCGGTAGACCGGGGTCTCCACCCCGAGCGCCTGCGTGACGCCGTCCACGACCGGCGCGTAGCCGGCGATCCCCGAGTCGCGGGCGGTGATCATCGCCTTGATCGCCGCGCAGTAGTCGAGGTTGGCGGGCAGGTAGCTGGAGACGTCGCGCGCGAGGCCCGCCACCGCGATGCAGTAATAGGGGCGTTTGCCGGCAGGCAGGACTCCCGGGCTGCCCGCGGGTACCTCCGAGTGCGGCCCGAACGGGCGCAGCGGGTGTGCAGCCATCCTCGCTTCAAAAGCGGCGAGGTGGGAGGAGCGCACCAGCGACACCAGCCCGATGTTCTGCAGCTCCGGGTAGCGCTGCATCGCGTGCATCGATTCGATCCAGCGGTCGAACTGCGCCGCGCTCGCGTGCGGGTTCTGGGTGACGAAGGCGCTGGCGCTGACCGTGAGGTCTTCCTCGCGGCGGATCGCGAGCTTCAGCGTCGAGACGATGTAGGCGGTGGTGAGATGCGACTCGAGCCGTTCCCGGCCGGCGTCGGAGGTCGCGACCGAACGTGCGCCCAGGGTAGCCGCGATGATCCCGCCGAGCACGACCAGGACGGTGCTCACCCACACCCCGCTGCGGCTCATCGCGAGGATGTGCGTGTGTTTGCTCGGGCGGCCCCTGTCGACGGCCGGCGGGGGTGCGGCCGGGCCTTCAGCGTGGGCGCGCTCAGCCTCAGGCACCCGAGGACCTCCCCGTCACCGGTGTTTCAGGGGCCTTTGCGAGCGCCGCCGCTGAGCGGACACGCAGCCCAGCCGAAGTCGGCATTTGGCAGCGGTGCATAGCTCAATATCGGCTGAAGCAAGCGCCCGCTGTAGGGTTTCGCCTGTCTTTGAACCAATGCGCCTACCGGCGCCAGCCGTTGCTATAGGGTTGGCCAACCGATGGCTGTAGAGACACAGGACACGAGCACGAGCGTCGAGGTTCGCCCGGTCCGCACACGGCGCGAGCTCAAGACGTTCATCAAGCTGCCGTGGCGGCTCTACCGCGATGAGCCCAACTGGGTCGCGCCGCTATTGATGGACGTCAAGAAACGGCTCGACCAGCGCAAGAACCCGTTCTTCAAGCACGCGCAGGCACAGTACTTCCTCGCCTACCGCAACGGCGAGCCGGTGGGCCGCATAAGCGCCCACGTGGACAGCAACTTCAATGAGTTCCAGGGCAACGAGTGGGGGCTGTTCGGCTGGTTTGAGTGCGATCAGAGCCCTGAGACGGCGCGCGCGCTGCTGGACGGCGCGGCGGGCTGGCTGCGCGAGCGTGGACGCGACCGCATGGTCGGCCCGATGGACTTCACCACCAACGACGAGTGCGGCCTTCTCATCGAGGGCCACGAGCGTCCGCCGATCATCCTCTGCCCCTGGCATCACCGCTACTACCAGCGCATCTTCGAGCAGGACCTCGGCATGGACAAGGCGATGGACCTGTACATGTGGAGCCTGCACGTCACCGGCCGCGACAACGTGCACCCCGCGATCTGGGAGATGGCAGACAAGCTCGAGTCAGAGCACGGCATCGTCTGCCGCAACTTCCGCAAGAAAGAACTGCAGCGGGAGGTCAGTCGCTTCCTGGAGGTCTACAACGCCGCGTGGGAACGCAACTGGGGGTTCGTCCCGCTGACCGAGGAGGAGGTGCGCCACTACGCCAAGGACCTCGGACCGGTGCTGGACGAGAACTGGGCGATGGTCGCCGAACGCAAGGACACGGGCGAGGTGGTGGGTGCCGCGCTGACGCTGCCCGACTACAACCAGGTGCTCGCGAAGCTGAATGGCCGGCTGCTGCCGTTCGGCTGGGTCACGGCGCTGCGCGAGCGCAAGAAGATCGACTCGGTGCGCGTCTTTGCCCTCGGCGTGAAGCCCGACTACCAGCACACCGGTGTGGCGGCGCGCTTTTACCAGATGCACTTCGACGCCGCCGAACGCACCCCACAGAGTGGCGGCGAGATGGGTTGGATCCTCGAGATCAACAAGCCCATGAATCGCGCGATGGAGGGCATGGGCGGCAAGATCGTCCGCCGCTACCGCGTGTACGAGCGCGAGCTCTAAAGCCGTCTCCGGGCTGACGAGCAACCACCAACCCCGTGGGCGTCCCCACGGGGCCGTTGTGCTCGCGCGCTTCGCCTCAATGGTCTATCGTTCGTTCGAACGAACGATACTCTGATGGGGGTGAGTGCCACGTCCACAAGCGGCACACAGGAGCCCAGCCCCGGCGGGGGCCTGGCCAACCAGCAACCGCAGCTGACCGATCGCCCGATGACGGTGCTCGAGTGCTCGAAGGCGCTCGGCGACGGCACCACGACCTCGCTCGAGCTGACCGAGCGGGCGCTCGCATTGATCGAGAGCACCCAAGCGACGCTGAACGCTTTTCGCATCGTCTGCTCAGAGCAGGCGCGCCAGGACGCCAGGGAGGCCGACCGCCGCCTCGCCGCGGGCGAGCGGCTGGCGCTGCTGGGCGTGCCGGTAGCGGTGAAGGACGACATCGACCTCGCGGGGCAGCCAACCGCGTTTGGCTGCGCCGGCGAGTTCGAGCGCCGCGGCGAGGACTGCGAGATGGTTCGCCGGCTGCGCCACGCCGGCGCGGTGATCGTCGGCAAGACCAACACGCCCGAGCTCGGGCTCTACCCGTTTACCGAGGGCGACTCTTTCGGCGCTACGCGCAGCCCTTGGAACCTGGACCACACCCCGGGCGGCTCAAGCGGCGGCGCCGCGGCCGCTGTCGCCGCCGGGATCGTCGCCGCCGCGGTCGGCTCCGACGGCGCGGGCTCGGTCAGGATCCCCGCCTCGTGGTGCAACCTGGTCGGCGTCAAGCCACAGCGGGGGCGGATCTCGACATGGCCAGACGCGAACTCGTTCAACGGCCTGAGCTGCCTGGGGCCGCTGACGCATACGGTCGCCGACGCCGCGGTGATGCTCGATGCGCTCACCGGCAACGCGCCGGGCGACATCCACCGCCCTCCCGCCCCAAGCGAGCGGTACGCGCACGCGCTCACGCGCCAGCTGCACCCGTTGCGCATCGCGATCTCCCTGCGCCACCCGTTCAGCGCGGCGCCGGTCAAGCTGCACCCCGAGATCCGCGCGGGCGTGCTGCGCATCGCCGACCAGCTGCGCGAGCTCGGCCACACCGTCACCGAGGCGAACCCCCGCTACGGGCAGATGGGGCTGTCGCTGCTAACCCGCGGCGAGGCCGGCGTACACGAGTGGGCCAAGTGCGTGCCCGACCCCTCGATGCTCGAACCGCGCACCCGCGAGACGGCGCGGCTGGGTGGCGTGCTGGCAAAGACGGTGCTGGCGCTCGCGGCGCGAATGGAACCGCGCCAGCAGCGCCGGGTCGGCTCGCTGTTCGCTGACTTTGACGTCCTGATCACGCCGACCACGGCCTCTCCCCCGCTGCGGGTCGGCGCGGCGGCCGTCATGGGGAGCTGGCGCACACAGCAGCTCATCGCCGGGGCATGCCCATACGCGTGGCCGTGGAACGTGCTGGGCTGGCCTGGGGTGAGCGTGCCCGCCGGCCTGACCGGCACGGGGCTTCCCTTCGGCGTCCAGCTGCTCGGGGTCGCCGACAGCGAGCCGCTGCTGCTCTCGCTCGCCGCTCAGCTCGAGCAGCTGGAGCACTGGCATGAAAGGGTTCCCCCGCATGCCGCCCGATGAATCCACGCAAAGCACACGCGAGCGGATGCTGCGCGTCACGCTCGAGCTGATCGCCGAGGGCGGCGTCGCCGCGGTCACCAACCGCCGTGTGGCGGCGGCCGCCGGCGTCTCGCTGGGCTCGCTGACCTACCACTTCGCAAGCCACGCGCAGCTGCTGCGCGAGAGCCTGCTGCTGTATGTGGAGGAGGAGACCTCAAGGCGCGAGCAAATCGCGCGTGAACTCGCCGGCGAGGCCTTCACGGTCGAGCAGGTCGCGGCGGTCGTCGAGCAGATGGTGGCCACCGCCACCGACATTCCCCAGCAGATCGCCGAGCTCGAGCTTCACCTGCACGCCGCTCGTGATCCCGAGCTGCGCGAGTCCTCCGCGCGCTGCTTCGAGGCGCACGAGAAGATCGCGGCGGCGGCGCTGGCGGCGCTCGGTATCCCCGATGCAAAGCGCCACGCCGGCAAGGTCGTGGCGTTGATGAGCGGCCTGGCGGTCCGCCGCCTGGCGAGCGGCGCCACCGACGCCCAGGGCACCTCCGATGCGCTGGTGGCGTTGGTGGCGGGCATCACCGCTACCAGCAGCGCCGCGGCGCTCAGCCCGCGCGCTTAGCCAACTCACGATTTCGCGGTCCGCGGGACCATGAGAGCGACCCGCGGCGCGGGCGCGCTAGGCGAGATCCCGCAAGGCTGCTGGGAGCTCGCTCAGCGTCGAGACCTCGCTCGCCCGCGCATGGCCGCCCGGCCGGCGCTCACCGCCGCGGTTGACCCAGACGGCCCTCATACCGAGCGCGCTGGCGCCGGCGACATCGCGCTGCAAGCTGTCGCCGACCATGATCGTCTCGCCAGCCTCGACGCCGAGCTGATCGAGCGCGCGGGTGAAGATCTCAGCCGCGGGCTTGCCCAGGCCGAGGTCGCCGGAGACTACAACCGCGTCGAAGTACTCGCCCAGGCCGCAGGCGCCGAGCTTCTCCCGCTGTAGGCAGGAGGCGCCGTTGGTCACTAGCGCCAGTCGGTGTGATGCGCGCAGCTTTGCGATCGCCGGCAGCGCGTCGGTGAAAGCCTCGTGGCGCAAGCGGCGCTCCACGCCGAAGCGCTCGCCGAGCTGCGCGGCGAGCTCGTCGTCTCGCACGCCCTGGTCTGTCAGCGCGAGCCCCCACGCCTCCCGGCGGTATGAAATAGACCAGTCGCGCAGGGCGCACACCTCCGCCTGCTCCCCGTCAAAGCGGCACCACAGCCCCTCCCAGGAGCTCATGCCGATGCGCTTGCAGTAGGGGTGGGTCGGTGCCGCGTGCCACAGCTCGCGGGCGCGCTCGCGTGCGCCCGCGGCCAGCGCGGCGACGTCGATATCGTGCCGGCTGCCCGCAAAGGCTGCTGTAGCCACGAACGCCGCGTGCGCGGCGGGCTCATCGACGATGAGCGTTTCGTCGAGATCGAACAGGATCGCCGCGACCACTGGCAACGACCCTATAGCTACACCCATGTCTTGACCAGCGCCTCGTCGACCCGGCGGGCCAGACCGAGCGCGCTGTCGAACACGCGGGCGCTGCGCAGGGCGTCGAGGCTGAGCTACGCCTCCAGCGGCAGCGCTGGCGACCCGGCAGCCCGCTTTCACTGATAGTCACTGAAACTCGGTGTTTTTCACTTTTTCAGGGACAGGACAGGCGCATCACTCGACACGCGCATACAATCCCCAACCATGGACGGCTCTGCCGGCGAAACGATGGTGCAGCCCTGGCTGCGTTGCTACCGCTGCTGGTCACAGGACCTCGAGGTCCAAGTCCACTACGAGGGCATCCACAAGATCGACCCCGAAACAGGCGAGCGAGCCGACGTCGTCGACGAGCTCCAAGAGGCCGTCGTCCAATGCCTCGACTGCATGCACGACCAACCCCACCTCGGCTTCAAAGACGGCCGCGTCGAACCAGTCGAAGACCGCTGGGAACGCATGGTCG
>JANWLE010000110.1 GCA_025451035.1 Solirubrobacteraceae bacterium | reverse complement strand
GGCCCGCCGAGCATAGGTCCAGCGAGTCGGGGGCTGGGTAAGTTCAGTCGCCCAATGGCCGATGGATTCTCATGGCATGCGATCACTCAGCCTGGTACAGCGGCGCAACGCGCTACATGCGCGAGGCGGCCCAGCTACGGCTGGTGCTCGTGTGCGATGCGTGTGGAGCGGAGCGCGCCCAGCTCGGGAGGGTCTACTACCGCTTGCAACCTCGGTGCTTGGTCGTGCACGTGGCGGAGTTGATCGGGCGAGGGCTGGGTCTGAGCGAGGAGCTGATCGCCAGGATTCGCCTTGGCGCGATGGTGTGTATAGCAGCGCGCGATCAACTCTCACTCGAGATTCTCAACAAGAAGGGCCCGCTGACCCGGCAGGAGTGGAGCGAGGTGCGCCGTCAGCCCGAACTCGCGGCTGCGCTCCTGAGCAGTGTCACCTTGGATGACATACGTGAGTGGATTCTCTGTTACCGCGAGCGCCCCGATGGACGCGGCTATCCACGTGGTCTCACCGGCAAGCAGATCCCGCTGGAGGCCCGCATCCTGGCGGTAGCCGACGCCTACGCCGCGATGGTAAGCGACCGTCCACACCGCGCTCCCCGCGATCACGAGGATGCGTGTCTGGAACTTGTGCGCTGCGCCGGGACTCAGTTCGACACTGCCGTCGTTCAAGCGTTCGTGACCGCGTCGCTGCGACCCAACTCGCAGCTGCTCAACATGGCTGCGTGATCTATCGAGCTGCCATCCGGAGCCCGATCGTGGATCTGATTTCAGTAATCGGGGGTGGTCCGTATCCATTCGGACACTGACCTCTGACCCCGGCGTCGACAGGTGGATTGCCGCTGCCGTGAAGACCGCCGGAAAACGCTCGCGGGGGAGTCGTGCGTCCTTTAGCCCGGCATTTAGGGGGACGCTACTGCGGTAGCGCTCATCACATGATGCATGCGGATCGTCGTGGGCTCAAGGCTCGCCGGTTGCCCGCCGATCACGCTGTCGTGGCTTCCCGAATGCTGAAACTTCGAAGGGCAGACGTGTGCGTCGCTTGTGGAGCTGGGGTCCCGGCGGGGATTATGGCCTGGTGGGATGCGGCTCAGCGGACCGTCACGTGTAAGGCGTGCCACCAGATGGCCACGAGCGCTGAGGCGACAAGTAGCACTCCATTTGGATTTGATCATGGGCGCGCTGGTGCGAGCGTGGCTCGCGAGTTCGAGAGGCGCAAGCGCAACCGCGACGAGCGTACCCGCAAGGCACATCCGCGGATCGGTGGGCTACTGCTGGCGGTGCGTAACCCACCCCAGAGCGAGACAGCGTTTCACAAGGGCGAGATTGGGGAGCTTAAGATCGGGGCGTTTCTGGATAAGTGCGCCACCGACGGTTCGATTACCGTGCTGCACGATCGACGGATGCCGGGTGGCCACGGAAACATAGATCACCTCGCGGTCGCACCGACGGGTGTGTTTGTCATCGATGCAAAGGCGATCAAGGGCAAAGTGGAGGTGCAGGCGCCGCTGTTCGGAAAGCCAAAGCTGCGCGTCCGTGGGCGCGACCGCACGAAGCTGATCGACGGCCTAGACAGACAGGTGGCGGCTGTCCGCACTGTGCTTGAGGCCGATGGCTATCAACAGGCACCGGTGCAGGGTGTGCTGTGTTTCACAGACGCTGACCTACCGCTCATTGGTGGTAAGGAAATCCGCGGGCATCTGTTGCTGTACGGCAGAGGCCTGAGAAAGAGGCTCGCCAAGAAGGGACCAATCAGCTTGGAGGCAAGTAACACAATCGCTCATGCCATCGCCAGAGCCCTACCACCCGCGTAGTGGCATCACGTGGCGGAGCGGCAGGAGAATTAGCCTAATACGCTTAGCTTTTCCGAGCCGGCATCATAAGACAGATGCCGGGACAATTCATTGGCGGTGAATTTTACAAGCGCGAGATCAAAGTTTCATCGGTGTCGTTCCCCCTATCGAGTGTCACGGGATATTGGTTGCGCGTGAGCGCGGCATGGTTGCGGGCGCGGTGTGCCACGAGAAGAAGCGGCTGCCCTTGTATGGAGACACTTTCGGCTTTGCAGTTGGGTCCGCTGAGATCGTGTTGCGCGCCGACGGTGTAGGGCGGTCCTTCCCGTCGGCGCAAGAGCGACGCTTGCTCTCGGTGCTCTACGGCCGCGCTAAGGCGGGCAAAGAAGGAAGGGCGCTCAGTCAGTGATCTCGCCCGAGAGGCGGTTCCCCGATTCGTCAGTCGTTGGCGACTTCGATCGGTCAGGGGAAAGGCCCTCGTCTATACAAAGCTTCACTCGGCAGTCCTCGGTCGAGGCCCCCAAACAGATGCGTGTCGAACCGCCCCGGAAAATCCAAGTGGTTCTAGAGCGGCGGGACCTGGTTGTTGACCTGAGTCCCGTGGTACAGGTGGTCCTGGTCCCTGCAGACAGCCGGGAAGAAGAACTGGACGCTGTCGCTGCGTACGCCGTTGTAGCTGGCGTAGAGGGTCGCGCGACCGACCGTGCCGACGGCGCACCTCTTGTCAGTGCTCCGCGTGACCCGGAGCTTGATCTTCATGATGTTCCCCGGGTAGCCCCACATCATCGCGTAGTGGGAGTGGTACCCGAGATGGTGCTGCACCGACATGATGATTACGCCGGCCCGGTCCTGCTGGCACATAATCCCCGAGACCGTGTTGGCTTCGAGGTTGATGTTTCCGTGGCCCTTGGCGAAGCTGCGTTCCCCTGTGTAGGAGCCGGTATGAAAGCCCCATGGGGGAATCCCGTAGACGGTCGGTATCTCAGAGCAGGACGTGGCTGCACTGGCCGAGCCGGTCATGCCCAGCGTCGCCAGCAGCGACGTGAGCACCAATACGACGAGTCCAATGCGTCGCATGATCTCCTCTCTCAACATGCCTGCCATTTGGAGGGCTCCAAGTGCTGTCTATCGGATCGCAAGCGGCTATAGCTAAAGCGTCAACGAGATGATCGGCCGAATGTCGAGTGGCTTGGTGTACAGCTGAGGGCTTGGGTGGCTCAGGCGCGAAAGGATGTCCGCCATGTCGAAGACGAGACCGCCGTATCCGGTCGGGATGACCCGTGCGGTTAGGCGGGCTCTTTGATAGCGAACCGCCGCAGACAGGTTTGCGTGTATGGATCAAGTAGGACCCTCGGGTGGAGAGTCTGTGCTCCCGTCTGCAGTTGTCGTTGAAGAGCGCCAGCAGGATTCCTAATACTCGTTCTGGCTTGTTGAGTCGCGGTATCAAAACCTGTGTCATTGCTCGGCGTGGCCATGGTAGAGATAAGTGATAGATCGTGCGTCAAATAGTGATGTCCGGCGTAGGCAAGGCGTTGTGAAGTGCCGCGTATCAGTTACTTCTATGGGGTCAGTATGGTGCTCTTCTTCAAGCGCGGTAACGGTGCGGAAATGGCGCTGATCAAAAACGGCAACTTGAGTATCTATCGGCAAGTACGCCTCAGAACCTGAGGGCATAGCACGCAAAGTGCGCTATCATCTGATGATGGGTACTCAGGCTGATCGTGCTGCTGAGCAGCGCAAAGCAAAGCTTGAGGAGATCCAGCGACAGCTAGACGCGGGCTCATTGACGATCCGCAAGATGACCCCGCAGGAGCGCAAGCTGTATCCACCGAAGCCAGCTAAGAAACGCCGCTCATGACGAGCTTCTTCTTGGCTGGCGTGGACTCGGACGCCGCTTCCGAGGTCGCTTACCGAGAGTTGCGCGAGCGTTCGGAGGACATCGTTGGCTGTCCCGCCAGGGCCCGGCGCATCTTCAAGCTGAGCTGTCGCATCGAGGGGCACGATTGTGAGGTCGAGGTCGGCAAGCCGTTTCCGCACCACGGTGGCCTGGTCAGCGCGATCCTCGACCACGGCCGCGAAGAGCCGTTCGTCGTATGCACGCTCGGGGAGACCGGGGACCAGCTGCGCGTACAGCGACCGGTCTACTCGGTGACCGAGTTCACCTGAGCCGACTTCAGTATCCACGGCGCTGTAGCGGCGAAATCCATAGGACCGGCAACGCCCTTTAGCCGTAGTGCTGAGGGCTAACGTCTGAGCTGGCTGCCGTGAACTGCTAGGATGCGCGGATCAGGTTGGGGTACTAAGGCTCCAGCATACGTAGTGCCAGCGGTCGTAGTTCTTGCTCTCAGCAACCTCCACGTTCGCAGCACACATAACCACGTAGGAGGAAGAGCAATGCCGACCGGAACCGTTAAGTGGTTCAGCGACGACAAGGGTTTTGGGTTCATCACACCCGATGACCAGTCCAAGGACCTTTTCGCCCATCACTCGGCGATCATCGGCGAGGGCTACCGTTCCCTGACAGAGGGTGCGAAGGTCTCTTACGAGGCCGAGGCCGGGGACAAGGGTCCCAAGGCCGTCAACATCCAGCCGATCTAGTAGCTCGACGCATGCCCGCGTCGGTCCCAGAGATCCGCGGGCGTCAGCCGGATGTGAAGCGCTGTCGGCCGGGCGTCCGCTCGGCCGACGCAGTACGTCGCCTTAGGCAATCTTCCTTTGGCATGAGAGCCGGCGGGGTTGCAGCTTCCGGCGGCGGGTAGACGACGATCAGGCATCGGGTTGATCAAACCGATGTCGCCAGATGACGCCGGCAGGACACGCTCGAACTCCACGAGAGGACGGACAGACATGGCCTCAAGCGGCAAGAAGAAGACCACGATGGCGAAGCTGATGCGTGAAAGCAAGTTGCGCGAGAAACGGCTTGACAAGCAGGCAAGGAAGGATGCGCGCAAGCTCGCGGCGGGCAACGGCTCAGACTGGCTCGCCGATGCGCCGAACCCGATGGGCGGCGAGTCAGCCCAGCCGGACGCTGCTCAGCCCGACCTAGACGCCGGCGCCGACCTAGACGCCGTCGTCCAGGCGCCCGTCGACGCCTGACGGCCTTTCGCCCGCGAGCGGTACGTGTCGAGGCTGCGCGGAGACTTCAAAAAAACAGACTCATTCGGCTCGAGCGCGGTCAGTGTCTGCACGGCAGAGCCTGCACGTCGGCGAGCGTGTCGTCGGGTCAGTCCGCCGCGTCTGCGGCAGCGTTGATCGTGGCGATGTCGATCTTTCTCATGCCTAGCAGGACGCGCATCGCGCGGTCGCGGCGTGCCTGGTCGGGGTCGCACATCAGCTCAGCGAAGCCGGCTGGCACGACTTGCCAGGAAAGCCCGTAGCGATCCTTCAGCCAACCGCATGGCCCCTCCTGCCCGCCCTCGGAGAGCTTGCTCCAGTAGTAGTCGATCTCTTGCTGGTCGGTGCACTCGATCAGGAACGAGACCGCCTCGTCGAACTTGAACTGGGGTCCGCCGTTGATCGCGGTGAAAGGCTGGCCGTCGAGCACGAATTCGACCGTCAGCACCATGCCGGCCGGCCGGGGCCCGGCCTCACCGTAATAGGAGACTCGTGTGATTTCGGAGTTGGGGAACACCGACGTGTAGAACGCGGCGGCCTGCTCGCTCTCGGTGTCGAACCACAGGTTGGGCGTGATCTTGGGCATGTGACCTCCTGGTCGCTTATGGCCTTCGCTTTCTGGACTGCCCGCTCACCGTAAATCATCGCTACATAGAGTTGGCTTGGCCTGCACCGTCTATGCGCCTGCCTATCTGGAGGTCCCGGATGCAGGCCGGTTCCCCGCAACCGGCAGGCAGACCGCCGCCTTGCACGGCTATCACTGCAAATCGCACCGAACAGCGAGGTTAAGCGTCAGCGAAGATGACTGTGGCCAGGGCTCCGGGTAAATCAGGACGAGCCGGCCGACTGATTACCGCAGGGTGCTGCCCTGCCCTAGCGCCCCGGCCCGGCCAAGCCCCGGTCGATCAGGCTGCGGGCTGTGTCCGTGATCGAGTCCTCGATCGGCCGTGGCTGCCAGCCGAGAGCCGTCTGCGCCTTGTGCGCCGTGTACGTTGGCGCCTGGCCGAGGTCCTCCAAGATCGAGCGCACGCTTGGGTCGAAGACGGCCATGGCGCGGATCAGCAAGTTCGGGGCGACACGCGTCGGAACCTTCGCCGCGGCCGGGCCGAGGCGCTCGCGCAGGATCCGCCCTACGTCCTGCAGCCACAGGAAGCGGTCGACCGCCAGGAACCTCTCGCCGCCCGCCTGCGGTGCGGTCATCGCCCGGATGTGCAGGTCCGCGACATCGCGGACGTCGACGAACGTGAAGCCAAGTCGCGGCACCGCCGGCATGCCATTCAAAAGCCGCTCGATCGCCTGCAGCGAGAAGGACCGGTCGTCGCTCAGCACAGGACCGATGATCGCGCCAGGGTTCACGACCGCCAGGCGACTCTCCGCGCCGCCAGCTCGAACGTAGTCCCACGCGGCACGCTCGGCGATCGTCTTGGAGCGTGTGTACGGCGTGCGTTGCAGATCCTCCGGATCACTCCAGTCCGTCTCGTCGTAGGGCGCGTCCGCAGCCGGCGCGCGTCCGTGGCGAACCGCCGCGACTGACGATGTCATCACCACGCGTTGAACACCTGCATCGAGGCTCGCGCGCAGCACGCGCAGCGCGCCATCCCGCGCCGGAACGATCAGCTCGTCGGCGTTCTTTGGCTGCGCTGCAGGGAATGGCGAGGCGACGTGGAGCACGTAGTCGCAGCCTGCCGCCGCCTCCGCCCAGCCCTCGTCGCCGCCGAGGTCCGCGGCCACGATCGAAAGCCGCTCGCCGGCGGGAACGTCACCGCAGGCAACCGAGGCGCGCACGTCATCTTCCCGGCGCAGGTCGCGGACCGTCGTGCGCACCGCATACCCGCGCCGCAGGAGCTCGATGCAGCACCATCCGCCGACGAATCCGGTACCCCCGGTAACCAAAACCACTCCACCTGGCTCAGCCATATCGGGAGTCTAATCTGCCGCCTGCCCCGAGTGTCGTACGCGCCAGTTGTCTCTCATACCATCTTGCGGGCCTTGCCCCACCGTCCTGGTCGCCATCCTCTTTGCGCGGCAAGCCGCGCTCGGAGTTACGCGTCCTCGAATGCGGGGTCGCGTGCGTGCTCGGCCGCGGCCTGCCCGCGGGCGTAGTTGGCCTTGAAGGCCTCGTACATGTCCTCCAGGGGCACGCCGGTCCAGGTGCCGCGATCGTTGACGTACTCCATGTGGCGCCGTCCCGCGCCGTCGTAGGCGTGAAGGAGCGCATCAGAGTGTCCGTCGAACTCCAGTGGTGGGACCCCGAAGCGCTCGCACAGCGCGGTGTTGAAGGCGGGACTCGCCTTCAGCCAACGGCCGCCGACATACAGCGCGGCGTAGCCATGGAAGACGAAGAGGTCGCTGCCCATGCGCTCTTGCAGCTTCTCGCTTGAGAGGTGGTTGCGTACGTCAGCAAACCCGATTCGCGCCGGAATCCCGATCGCACGGGCGCCGGCGACCAGCAGTATCGCCTTCGGTACGCACCAGCTGCGCCTTGAGGCGAGCGTCGCGCTCGCGGTGAAAGCCTCCGGACGCAGGTCTATGGCGTAGGGGTCATAGCGGATGCCGTCCCGCACGTCCGCGAACAGCAGGGCCGCGCGTCTCAGCTCCCCCTCGGCGTTGCCGATCGCGCCGAGTGCCCACTCGCGCAGGGCCGGCGTGTCGTGGTCGAACGTCGCCGTGGCAAGCAGGTCGGCGTCACTGGGAGGGCCTGAGACGGCTACGGCCTCGCTCTTCACAGTCAAGCTCATAGGTACATGATCGCACCGCGTGATCGGGCGCTGGCTGCGGTGGGCATTGGGCCTGTTGCTTAGCCACGTCTGTCGAGCAGTCACCTATACGCTGAGGTTGATCGCCAGAGCCGCCACAGCGCTAGACACGACTACTTGGATTTAGCCTGCGCTGCTGCTTCTTCTTCGAATTCCTTGGCTTCTTCGCGCGCTTCCTTGGCTTCGCTCTTGCGGCCTTCGGCGGAGAGCGTCTTGGCTTCTTCGATGGCTTCCTTGGCTTTCTGTCGGTCGCGCGCTGCTCGCTGGGAGGGGCTCAGGTGGATTTCTTCCCGGCGTTCCTTGGCTTCTTCTTCTAGTTCTTTGGCTTCTTCGCGCTGTTCGTTGGCTTCGCTCTTGCGGCCTTCGGCGGAGAGCGTCTTGGCTTCTTCGATGGCTTCCTTGGCCTTCTGTCGGTCGTGCGCTGCTCGCTGGGAGGGGCTCAGGTGGATTTCTTCCTGGCGTTCCTGATTGCTCCCCACTTCGTTGCTTTCACCGCTAGAGGTTTGCGTGGTTGTCGTGGTGCTGCTCGAGTGGGCCGAACCACCGCAGCCGGCTAGCGCGCCACCAACAGCGAGAGCGAGGATCAGGGCGACGCACCCGCGCCGCCTATCGTCTGCGCGCAACACGCGCAGGAGTGTACATGTGCCCTATACGTGCATCGATAGGTTCTCCCCGGCCTAGAGGAGTGCGCCCAGGCTTGCGACGTCAGCCGTGATGCACGTACAAATGCCCTAGCAGCCGCTTGGCCGCCTGGGTCTTGCTTGTTCCTGTTCGGGCATGGGCTGCGGTGGCGGCGGCAGCGGATATCCCTGGACCGTCGGAAATTCAGCGCTGCCGACGTCGGGGCTCTGCGTAGGGCAGTCGCTGTCCAGCACCCGACTATCGGCGAGCGAAGGGCTGGGAAGGGTTGGCGGCGACAGCTCCGCCGGTTCGGCGAAGTTGAACGCCCTGGTCATATCGCCTGTGGCTGAGCGGCGCCATTCGCTGAGGTTCGGTACCTCGGGGCCGAAGCGCCTCTCCAGAAACCGCAGCAGCGAGGTGTGGTCGAACGTGCTCGAGCAGACCAAGCCGCCCCGGGAGAACGGTGAGATGACGAGCATGGGGACGCGGAAGCCGAGGCCGATCGGACCGCGGATGCCCTCGGCCGCGCTCGGCAAGGGGTCAACCGTCAGGTACTCGCCAGGGGTCCCGCTTGGCGCCACCGGCGGCGGCACGTGGTCAAAGAAGCCGCCGTTCTCGTCGTAGGTCGCAAACAGCGCGGTTTTGGCCCACACCGCGGGATTGGCGGTGAGGCCGTTCAGCACTTCCGCGAGCGCGACCTCTCCATAGGTCACCGGGGCTGGCGGATGCTCGCTCTCCACGAGACTCGCCAGCACCCACGACACCTGCGGCAGCGTTCCGGCCGCACAGTCGGCGAGGAATTCGGCGGGGAACGTCGGTGCGAGCGCGTTGGCTGCCAGCTGCGCGTTTTCCTGGTAGGCCTTGAAGTACGGCAGGACGTTGTCGCCATAGTCACCGTCAGGGGTGGCATATACCTTCCAGGTGACGCCCGCTGCCTGCAGCTGCTCGGGGTAGGTTCGCCAGGTAAACCTTCCGTACAGTTCGGCGCGGTTGGTGGTGAGCGTTTCAAGCAGCGGCCCGCCGTTGGCGCCTTGCGGGTCGATAGTGGCGGTCATCGAATACAGACGGTTCGGGTCGGTCGGTCCGAGGACCGAGCAGAAGTAGTGGTCGCAGATCGTGAAGTTATCTGCCAGCGCGTGGAAGAACGGCAGGTCCTCGCGCATGTAATAGCCCATCGTGTTCGGGCCGTCGCGCAGGCCATTGAGCTCCAGATGGGTCTCGAGAAATCTGTCCAGGGCGCCTTTGTCCCAGCACTCGTGCATCGTGCCCCACTCATGCGAAATGTCGTTGACGCACTCCCCGCCGTTGTTCGTGTCGAAGCGAAACGGCAGCAGGTAACCCCCGTAGGGTTCACCGGCTTCTCCTGGAAACGGCTGGGAGAAAATCGTCCTGGAGCTCTCACCAGGCAGTCTGAGCGCAGTGCGGTCGCCGAAGCCGAGGACGCCGCGGTAGGTACCGAAATAGCTGTCGAAAGAGCGGTTCTCGTTGATGAAGATCACGACATGCTCGATCTCGCCGAGCGGCCCGCACGCCGGGCTGGTGGCGAGCACGCGTTGCAGGGCGCGCGCCGGAGCGGTGAGCGCCTCCACGCCGGTGAGCAGGCCGGCTGCCGCACCGGCGCGCAGAACCTCTCGGCGTGTGAAGCCCCTTGACGGCACGACCACCCCATACCCGGCGAAGCCCCCGATCAATCACCTCATCACGTGCCGGTAACACCGCGGGCCGGCTTCCTAGAGATGACGCCCGTGATCACCGCGGGGCTTCTGTTTGCCACAGATACATCTGCCTGTTGGCCGTGGCCTCAGCAGCACAGTTCAAACAAGAGTTGGTGGCTCAGCTCTCGGCCCGGCCTACTCACGGATCGCTGTAACCCACCAAGGTGCGCGATGCCTAGTCACCTCAGGTTGCCCTGACTCCTGGGCCGTGCCGGATGCCGCGAGAGCATGTTGCACCAAAGCAGTGGGCGCCGTGCGCTCCGATCAGTTCTCCTGGCCCTGCGAGCAGTGCGCCCGCCAGAGGACGGCCTGTCAACGCACTGTTTACCCCACCTGTCTTGCCATCACCGGCTCGCGGTTCTCAACCCGTATCCGGCTCCTGACAACAGTCCCCTTGCGCGGCGAGAAGGTGACGTTACGGCGGGCCACTCGCTCGGGTCGGGTGCCGACTGGTTCGAGTGTGCGTTGGCGTAGGACTATCTCGAGAACGACACGCATCTCGAATTCGGCGAAGGAGGCGCCCAGGCAGCGGCGGACCCCGCCGCCGAACGGGATCCAGCTGTAGGTGTTCGGTGGGCTCTCCAGGAACCGCTCGGGACGAAAGGCATAGGGATCGGGATAGGTGTCGGCCCGAGTGTGGGTGAGCCAGATGGCGGGTGTAACGTCCGTGCCGGCAGGCAGCTTGAGATCCCCGGCTTCTAGATCCACGGCTAGACGTCGGCCAGCTAGTGGAACCACTGGGCGCAGACGCAGAGACTCGGCGATCACGGCGCGCAGGTAATCGTCGCCTGTGCCGTCATCGACCTCTGCGGTGAGGCGCCGCAGTGTGGCGGGGTAGCGCAGCAACAGGTCGAACGTCCAGGCAAGCGCCGTCGCCGTTGTCTCGTGCCCGGCAAGCAGGAGTGTTACTAGCTGGTCGCGTAGTTCGCGGTCGCTGATTGTGCCGCCGTCCTGCATGCGGATGGACATCAGCAGCGAGAGGATGTCCTCGCGGTGCTCCAGGTCGGGGTCTCGGCGTCGCTCTGCGATCTCGGCAAACAACAGCTCGTCTATTTCCCCGACGAGCTGTTGTAGCTGCTGCATCGGGTTTCCGCGGCCGAAGCGAGCAGAGAGCATGACGCGTAGCTGTAGGCGCAGAGACGAGCTGTCGCCAAGCAGCAGCGGTAGGAGCTCTCGTAGCCGCGTGCGGCGCTCGGGGTCGGTGACGCCGAAGACCGCGCTCAGGATGACCTCGAGCGTGAGGGTCTGCGTGTGGGGATGAAGCGCGAATGGCTCTCCCTGCGGCCAGGAGGAGATCACGCGCTCAGCCACCTCACGCACTATTGACTCATAGGAGCGCATGCGCTCACCGTGGAACGGTGGGAGCATCGCCTTGCGCAGCGTCAGGTGCTCGCGTCCCTCGAGGAGCAGCACTGAGGAGGAGCCCATTACTGGCAGCAGCGCGGTGGTGCGCCCCGGCGGGAGGTTGTGGCTCGGCTCGGAATAGAGCGCGCGGATGGCCTCAGGGTTTGAGATCACGACCGTGGGCCGACCGGATCCCAAAAAGCGGATCGTGAACGCATCGCCATAACGCCGACGGCAAGACTCCAAGAAGGAGATCGGCCGCAAGAGCCACCAGGCCAGCTGCACGAGCGGTAGCTCGGTTGGGCCCGCAGGCAAGAAGGTGTCGTTCATGTGCCTACAGCCTGACACACCTCCCTACAGATAGAAAAGATCCGCTTATGGCTTGAGTGCCGGTATCGCTTCTGCGCTTAACGTCCGTGCCGCTACCGAGACCCGCCGTTTCCGACGGCCCCATGGTCGTGCGGGGGCGGTCTGTATGTGCGTTTGCGCCTCACGGACCAACTACAGCCGTCACAAATACGGCACCTTGCGCTAATAGGGGTGTAGACGATGACCGGGACTAAACGAGATGCCCAGACACTGCTGCGCGCTGCGCGCGCTGACGCAGAGGCGTTCGGCGCCTTCTACAGACTGCTGGAGCGACAGGTGCTCGGCTTCTTCATGCGCGCCACGGGACGCCCAGAGCTCGCGGCGGACCTGGCGGCGGAGACGTTCGCGCGTGCCCTCGAGGGACTGGATGGCTATGACCCGGATCGAGGGCTCGCCGAGCAGTGGCTGTTTGGGATCGCCCGCAACGTGTTGCGCGCGAGCTACCGCGAGAAACAGGTCGAGGCCGCCGCACGGCAGCGGCTTGGCCTGCCGGTGCTGGTGCTGGACGAGCAGTCAAGCGAGGCGATCGCGCGTCTGATCGAAGACGACCACGCCACGCTCGCGCTCGCGAGCCTGCCCGATGAGCAGCAGCACGCGATCCGCGCGCGGGTGGTCGAGGGCTACGAATATGCGGAGATCGCCGGGGAGCTGCGCTGCTCTGAGGCGGTCGCCCGCCAGCGCGTCAGCCGTGGGCTGCGCAACCTGCGAACAAGATTGGCTGGTGAGAGATGAGCATCCTTCCGCAGCTCGAGCAAGACCTCCTAAAGGCGGCCCAACGACGCTCAGGCGATGCCGAGAACCCAAGGTCCGCCCAGGGTCGTGCCAGGTGGCCTCATACGCGACCTGGGAGTCTGCGACTCGCGCTGGCGGCGTTCGCTGTGCTGCTTGCGAGCACGACGATCGCGCTGGCCGCCGGGGGCGTGATCCTGACCGGTGCACCTGTCCGCTCGCGGGCGCCCCAGAACCCGAATGTCGGTAACGGCGTGCCGGCGCGCGGTGCGTCGCTGCTGCTGCCGCTGAGCGTGCCAGACCCGGAAGGCGGACTGCCATGGAGCATGCGGATCGTCAACACCACGCGCGGAGAGGTATGCCTGCAAGTCGGCCGCCTGCAGAACGGCCAGCTTGGGGAGCTCGGGCTCGACGGAGCATTTCACGACGATGGGCGCTTTCACCCGATGTCTGCCGCGGTGCTCCCCACCATGACCCGCATCGGTGTGGTAGCACCAGCTGACGCGAACACAAGCTGTCAGCTTGCCGGCAAAGCCGTCGCCGGTCGCCACATCGGTCTAGATCGCAGCGCGGCCGAAGGCGCCGCCCGGGCAAAACCCCCGAGGAGCGTTCTGCGCGACATCGACTACGGGATCCTCGGCCCCCAAGCCGTGAGCGTCACCTACCGTTCCGGCAAGCAGCACCTGACCGTCCCGGTCGTGCCGGGAACCGGCGCCTATTTGATCGTGCAGCGCACCAACCGGCGTGATCAGGTGGGCGCGGGGGACGAGAGCCTCGGCACCTACGGCGATCTCACCCCATATGGATCATTGAGCGCGATCACCTATCACATCGATGGCAAGCTCTGCCAACGCGAGCCGGTGCGGCCACCATGGGTGAAAACGCGCGTGGCTGACGAATGCCAGCAGCCGCGCTGGCCAAGCGGACCGAGCAACACGCGCAACCTACACAGACCAATCCACGTGCACCTGCACACCAGTCACGGCCTGATCACCGGAATGGACGTCAGCTTCCGCGCGCCGCTCGCGGTTAGCAACGCAAGCCACGAGTACGCGCTTGAGATCCCGCATTTGCCCTGTCACGACGGTGAAGCCGGTCAGTCATATGCCGGCATGTCGCTAGACCGCAACGTCAAACGAGGTGAGACCGTGACGTTTCACGCTTCTGACCCGTTCACGGTCTTCGCGAATGACTGCGCCCACAGTTCCGCCACCGTCGAGGTGATGTACCGCGGCGTCGAAGGAACGGGCAGCGTGCTCGTCGGCTCGACGACTGTCCACGAGCCACCCGGCACCAGGCCAGCGCCCATACCGATGCCCCGCCGGCTCGGTCGGCTATACCGTCGCCGACGCTGACAGCGAGCGCACCGCACGGTGGTCCGAGGCCACCCACCACGGTTGTGCCCGTCGACGAGCGCGGGGCTGCTGTCTGCACCGTTTTGCGGACAGCGATAACGGGCTTGCTGCGGATGCCCGCCGGAGCAGGCGCTGGCACCATAGATCCAATACCAGCAAGAGGTGAAGATCTGTGAGTGAGAAAGACGCATTCAATCGCCGGGCACGTCAGACCGCGTTCATGGCCGTGGCGCTCGTTGCTGCTCTCATCTTCGGGATCATCTTGCTCATCGGCGGTGACTGGATTCCTGGTGGGATAATCGTTGCTGCGACAGTGATCGGCTTGGCCGCGCGGGTGCCGGTCATCTGGAAGCTCTGCGGCCAGGCATCTGTGTCCTCTGAAAGCAAGCCAAACACCTAAGGCCGGGATTTCAGCAGGCTCTGCGCGGCGGTACTGAAGCCGTCGTCCAAGCATCGCCACTAACCGACTGAAACGAGGCATTCGCCGCAGAGAGCTCAGCGGCCGCACCACCAGATTTCAGCTTCGGCTGGCCCGGTTATCATCGCGCGCCAAGGAGACGACCAAAGACGCCGCCGTCGCCCAGGGTGCGCTGTTGGCTCAGGATCGTGGGATGCGCTTCAACCGGCTCGCGGACGCCTGCATGCGGGCCTCACGCTCCCGTTGCAGGATCCAAAGCCTGATCACTCGCTCAACCGCTGATGTCTGCCCTTGCATATATCTCCACCTACACTCGTGTGGCTATCGGAAAGCGACGCGCGCATGTTCGCGCTACCGGGCGCTGAGCGCTTTGGACAACGGTCCGAAATGCCGTGAGCCGCTCTGGACACCGGCAGGTGAGACGCCACACGACCTGTTAGTGACGTTTACTGCGGTGCTGGCTGCAGCCCGGAATTTTGAGGTCACGCTTCACTGCGCTGGCAACGTGGATTTCCGAGCACTTGTAGCTGCTTCCCTCAAAGATGGGTTTCCAGGAGTTTCCGTTTCGCTCGAGCAGCGCGATGCCATTGAACCCGTAGCGCACGCATGACCTGGGCGTCGGATAGCTGAAGTATGTGAGCGCATAGCGGCGGTTGACTGTCGAGACCCGGATGGTGAGGCACCGTGCCGGCACGGTGCCGAAGTTACGGGCGATCGCGTGAGCCTCGGCTGGTGTCGGCGCTCTTGCGCCCAGCACGTTCGAAGTCCAGATGGTGAGCAGGGTGAAGGTTACGGCGCTCAGCAGTACGGCTCGCACGGTGACCGATCTTAGCTGGCAAGTCACGGCAATGTGACTGTTTCCTGCCACCGCCGCAGGGCCGTTTGGTGGCCAGGTGGGAGCTGATAGCTGCTCTGCATGGCGAGCACCTAGAAGCCCGCCATCGGCGCATCGGCAGAGAACCGGTCGGTTCGTTAGCGTTGTTGCTGTGATCGCCGAAGACGGTGAGGCAGGCCGCCGCGAGCCGGGTTCTGGGCGATCGGCTGAGCACGGTTCGCTCGAGCCGCGTCGACGCATCCTTGAGGCTCTCATCCAGACGGCCGCGCGCGAGTCCTACGACGGCACGTGCGTCGAGCGTGTGCTGAGCGCCGCGAAACTACCCGCTGCGGTTTTCCAGGAGTACTTCCAGGACATCCAGGACTGTTTTCTGCAAGCCAGCGATGAGCTAGTTGGCCAGCTCGAGCTGACGTTGCTGAGATCCACATATGTGCAGGCGAGCTGGCCCGAGCGGATCCAGCGTGGACTTCAGACCCTGCTGCGAGTGGTTGCAGAGCATCCCCACCATGCCAGGGTGGTGGCGGTCGAGTGCCCGCGAGCCGGCCAGCGCGCGTCTGATCGTTTGCGTGCCGCCGAAGCGGTGTTTGTGCCTCTGTTCGAGGAAGGCAGAACCTATGCGGCGAGCGTCGATCATCTCCCGCAGGAGATCTCCCAGGCGATGGTCGGCGGTATCGCATCCATCGTTCACACCAGGATCGTCGACGGCCGCGTTGCCGAACTGCCTTCGCTACTCCCCGATCTTCTCGCGTTTGCCCTGATGCCCTACGCGGGCACGGCAGTCGCGTAACGCGCGACCGCTGCCGAGCTACATAGATCGCGCTCGCGCCATCGGCCAGTTGCCTTCGTCGCGACGGCGCTCACTCACCAACAAACATCGTGCGCATCCTCCACGACGGGGCTCGCCGAGTCCCGACGCAATGCCTTCCAGCACGCTTCACCCGCCTCGGAGTGGGCTAGGAGCCAAACGGGTTCTCGGGTGCGTTGGCATCGGAGTCTGCGCGCAGGATCCTCTTGAGCGCTTTGAGGATCTGATGGGACCTTGACGGAACGTCCCCGCCCTGGTTGCTCAGCTCATCAGGCGTGGATTCACCGGTGGGCGTGATCGGATGAGTCTGCTCCTCTTCGCGTATGAGCTCCTGTTCGCTGACGCCTTCGCTCAAGACCGCACGCGCCCTAGCGAGGTCGCGCCCGTCGACGTAAACATCACGCGGGCCACCAGGACCCCATGATCTGCCGCCAACGCCACCGCGTTGCTGCATGCAGTGAATGCCGGCATCCGCAAGGCGCCCACAAACCATTGCGGCCTCCATTTCGTTGCCGACAGACGCGACGACCCTGAGCATGTAGGGCAACGCTAGCGCAGCCGGTTCGAGCGGCCAGGCTCCCAGACGTCCTTTCCTCGACGCGGCCACGCCGTGGCGGTAGGCTCATCCGCGGCCATGACCTACGAGCTGAGCGACCAGCGCGAGAGCGGGGTGAAGTGGCGTAACTGGACCGGTGACGAGAGCTGCCGGCCTAACGCCATCGCGCGCCCGGCGTCGCTCGAGCAGCTCGCAGCAGAGGTGACACGTGCCGCTCGCGAAGGGCTACGTGTGCGCGTCGCGGGCGCAGGGCACTCGTTCAGCGACATCGTCTGTACAGACGGGCTGCTGGTGAAGCTCGACCGCATGCAGGGCGTACTCGACGTCGACCGCGCATCGGGGCTCGTGCGGGTGCAGGGCGGCATCACAATCGGGCAGCTCAGCGCCAGCCTCGCCCAGCACGGCCTGGCGATGGAGAACCTCGGCGACATCGACGTGCAGAGCATCGCCGGCGCGATCTCCACGGCGACTCACGGGACGGGCGGGCGGCTGCGCAACATCTCCTCACAGGTCGTCGAGATCACGCTCGTGCTCGCCGACGGCTCGACGCTCCAGTGCTCGGCCGAGCGCGACGAGGAGGTGTTCCGCGCTGCGAAGGTCTCGCTCGGGGCGCTGGGAGTGATCGCCGAGGTGACGCTCCGCTGCGTGCCCGCTTTCACCCTATGCGGGATCGACGCGCCGGCACCGCTCGAGCACACGCTCGAGCGCTTCGAGCAGCTCGTGTCGGAGAACGACCACTTTGAGTTCTTCGTGTTCCCCCATGCGACCGACGTGCTGGCCCGCGCGAACAACCGCACAGAGCAGCCGCCGCGGCCGCGCGGGAGGGTGGCCGCCTACGCCAACGACGTGCTACTCACCAATCACGCGTTCGGCGCGTTCTGCCGCCTCGGCAGGCGCCTGCCGCGCCAGATTCCCCGGATCAACCGGCTGGTCACAAAGCTCGCCGGCTCGACCAAGCGGGTCGACCGATCCGACCGCATCTTCGCCAGTCCGCGGCTCGTGCGATTCACCGAGATGGAGTACGCGCTGCCGCGCGAGCGCACACCCGAGGCGGTGCGGCGCGTGATGGAGATGGTGCCGCTGCGGCGCCTCGCCGTGCCCTTCCCGATCGAGGTCAGGACAGTCGCCGCCGACGACGCGATGTTGAGCACGGCCTGCGGGCGCGACAGCGGCTACGTGGCAGTGCACATGTACGAGGGGATGCAGTGGCGTCCCTACTTCGAGGCGGTCGAGCAGATCATGAACGAGCTCGATGGCCGGCCCCACTGGGGCAAGCGCCACTTTCAGACAGCCCAGACGCTGAGAGCACGCTACCCCGACTGGGACCGCTTTCAGGCGGTGCGGGCGCGCCTCGATCCCGAAGGCAGGTTCACGAACGCCTGGACCGACCGGGTGCTCGGCCCGGTCGGAGTGGTGTCCGCACCATGAGCGAGGGGTTGCTGCAGCGGCTGGAGCGCGCGACCGTGGATATCGACGCCCCGTTTGCCGTGGTTGACCTCGACGCCTTTGAGCGCAACGCCGCCGACATGGAACGTCGCGCCGCGTCCAAGCCGATCCGCCTGGCGAGCAAGTCGGTGCGCTGCCGCACACTGCAACAGCGTGTACTGGCACGGCCTGGGTTCGCGGGCACGCTCGCGTTCACGCTGCCCGAGGCGCTGTGGCTGGCTGGGCTCGGGTTCCAGGACATCGTCGTCGCCTACCCGAGCACCGACCGCGGTGCGCTGAGCGCACTGGCGGCGCTGAACGGCCAGCAGTCCCAGAGCCGGATCGCTGTCATGGTCGACGACACGGCCCAGCTCGAGCTGATCGAGGCTGCGACCGCGTCGTCGGGCAGCGTGAAGGTGGACGTGTGTATCGACGTGGACGCGGGGCTGTGGATGCTCGGCGGTCGCCTACGACTCGGCGTCAAGCGCTCGCCAGTACACACGCCCGAGCAGGCTG
>JANWLE010000109.1 GCA_025451035.1 Solirubrobacteraceae bacterium | reverse complement strand
TGACCTCTTCCCAGGTGGATTCTTCACCGGCACCGAACCACAGTTCGCCCTTGCCGGGGAAGCCGCCCTTCGGGCACTTCTTCGGAATCGTGCCGAGCGAGATGAGTTTGCCTTTCTTCATCATCGCCGCGCCGATCGTCACGGTTGTCGTCTCTGCCACCGCTGCGGGAGCGCCCGGCAGCGTGTTGATCAGAGGCACGTCGGTCGTGAACTTGGTGCCAAACACGCCACTAGCTTTTTCGAACTTGCCGGAGAACGGTTCTTCGATCACCGTCGGCGTGACACCTTCAACGTAGAAGTTCAAGCCATTACCAGGCGCTACATAGGCTTGGATCTTGACCGCCTCGTGCACCCGTTGGCCACCAAGGCTCACCACACCACACGCTTCACTGGCGCCGCCCGCGAGTGGCTTAGGAGGCGGGCAGGATTCGGGCGCAGACTGTGGCGCGCGGCCCGCTGGGCTCGCCAGTGAGCCCTTAGGACACTTTTCCGGCTGGTGGGAGTCGAGCACACTGATCGCACACGTCGGGAAGCCAGCCGTATGAATACCAGTGCCCTTCGGCAAATAAACCACCACTCGCCTGATCGGCGCCGGAAATCCACCATATTCAGTCCCTGTCGCCGTGAGTCTTGTTTCTAGAGATGCGGGAGCACCAAGGAAATCACCCGTATGCGGCCAAAACCCTGCTTTTGGGTTTGATTGGTCCTTCAGCACAGGCAGGATTTTAACCTTGACCGACAGGCTCGGTGCCGCGGCCGCGGCAGCGGGAAGGCCCAACGCCAGGGCAGCTAGAACAACAATCGGCAATCCGGTGGGTGCTCTGCGCATCGAACTCTCCTCTTTGACCAAGATCCGCCTCGGCGTGTTTGACACAACGCTCAGGAAACGACATTCCCCGGTTGCCGTCCGAGGCGGGTACCACGGTGATCTCTAGAGCATATTACAGTACTGTTCGTTCGAACGAACGCGCTTGAGCCTCCCGCCAACATACCTCAATCATCACTCGTCATCCGAGACCACCGATTGCTCGACTACCCGGCGCCCCAGGGACCCCTCCTGCTGCTTGACGATGACCCAGTACGCCAGAGGCAATGTACGATGGGAAGACAGCTCGGTTCAGGCTCGTCCAGTGAGCGCTGACCGTGCATCTCGAGCGCGCCGAGCGCTGTCACCACGCGTGCCACCGGCCCTGATGAGTGCACTGGGGCGCCCGTGATGAGAACGCCCATATCGCCAAACGCGAGCCAGACCTCGCCAGCCCCGTCAGAGGTGTCCTCTACACCGGCCTCCCTCCCACCGACTGAGGCAAATATCGCCGGGATGCGCGAGCGGATCTTGCGCGCCACGATGCAGCTGATCGCCGACGGGGGCATTGCTGCAGTGACCAACCGTCGAGTGGCTGCTGCCGCAGGGGTGTCGCCTGGCTCGCTCACCTACCACTTCACAAGCCAGGCCGAGCTGCTGCGCGAAAGCCTGCTTCTGTATGTCCAAGAGGAGACCGTCCGGAGGGAGGGCATTGCACGGGAGTTGGCGCGTGCCTGCCCCTCCGTTGGGCAGGTCGCGCAGGCTGTGGAACAGCTCGCCGCCAGTTCCGCTGACATCCCACAGCAGATCGCCGAGCTGGAGCTGCACCTACAGGCTGCTCGTGACGCCGAGCTGCGAGACGCCTCCCGGCGCTGTTTTCAAGCCCACGACAAGATCGCGGCCGCCGCACTCGGCGCGCTCGGAGTAGCCGAAAGCGAACGCCACGCCTCCAAGGTCGTAGCGCTTATGACTGGTCTCGCAATCCGCCGCCTCGCCGAAGGCAGCGACGACGCGCAGGGAACCTCCGAGGCGCTACTCGCTCTGGGGCGAGGACTCAGCGACACGCGCGCCTAACAAATACTGATGGCGATAGCAAAGCCGGGTCAGCTTCTCGCCGCTCGTGGCTAGCCTCTCAAGCTATAGGAAACGCCAATGGCCGGACCGCGGCCCAGATCTAGCTGTCCGACCTCTAATCGCAGGGATATTCGCCTTGACGCTCGACTATATCTTGGCCCCCATTGCCGGCCTGATCCAGCGCGCACTAGGAAGTAAGACTGCTCATCCATATCCACTTGAATCGGGGCGCCCGGATTCGAACCGGGGGCCTCTCGGCCCCAAACCGAGCGCGATACCAGGCTTCGCCACGCCCCGAAGGAGCATGATTCTACAGCCAATCGGTCTTCAGCCGGTCCATCCACGCCTGCACGCGTGCTCGTAGCAGCGTGTCGTCTAGCCGAGTGGTCATTACGCCGTGCTTACAGCGCCAGATGCGACCAGTCATTTGGTTGCTGTTGGACTTGCGCTGAAGCCTGATGGCCTCCGGCTCGATATCGAGGGTTATGGCCCAGGAGGCACGCAGGTCGTCCAGATCTTGATCGGCGTGATACTGCAGATAGAACTTTGGCCTCCGATCGGTCAGGCGCCGCAGCCATCCCGTCGCGAAGCGCACGACTGCTGGATCAGAGTTCGCGATCGAGACCACGTTCCTATTGCGCTTGAAGCCCTCCGCGATGTAGAGCGAGATGAAATCCCTGAAGGTGGGATCCTCTGCCAACTCAGCGAAGGACTCGAGGCCTTCGCGATAGGCCTCTTCGCGCATGCGCCGGTACTTGACCTGCATGGCGATGTTTCCTCTACGGCTCGCCGCCGGTGCGAAGCCTCCTCCAGGACCGGAGCTCGGAATCGGCAAGTCCCGCACCCAGTAATAGACGGTGCTGCGTGATAGGGCCAGGCACTCAGCCAGCTCATCTATCGTCAGCTTCCGCTTGATCCTCATGGAGCAAGCCTTTTCACGTAGATAAGAAGGGTGAGCCATAGCGAACGTATGTTCGTATATCCGCCGGACGGACTCCCCTCCAATAAGTTCGCCCCCTCAAAGAGCTCGCCAAGAGCACCCAGGCGGCTCACGCTTGCTAGCCTGCGGCTCCGCTATGGCTGAGATCCAACCGCTGCGCGCCCTCCACTACAACTCCGCCGTCACAGGCTCCCTGGGCGATGTGGTCGCGCCGCCGTATGACGTGATCGATGCCGATCAGCGTGCCGCTCTGCTCGCCCGCTCCCCCTTCAACGTGGTCGCCGTCGATCTCCCCGAGGGCGACCCAGACCCGTACGAGTCAGCGCGGGACCTGTTTGACTCCTGGCAGTTGCAGGGCGTCGTCGTGCGTGACGCCGAGCCGGCGATCTGGGCGCACACCCAGCAATACACAGGCCCTGCAGGCGGAAGCTTGACCCGCAGGGGCTTTTTCTGCCGGGTGCGCATCGAGGAGTACGGCGCGGGCCGTGTCAGGCCCCACGAGCGCACACACCCTGGTCCCAAGGAGGACCGTCTGCGCCTGACCCGCGCTACCCGCACGAACCTCTCACCCATCTTTTCGCTCTACTCCGACCCGCAGGGATCGGCATGGGGAGCGCTCGAGGAGTTCACCTCGCAGCCCCCGACCGGTGAGGCGACCGACGCCGACGGCACGGTGCACCGAATCTGGCGGGTCACCGACCCGCATGCGATCGAGGCCGTGCAGGCGGCGACACGTCAGGCAGAGCTACTGATCGCCGACGGCCACCACCGCTATGAGACGGCTCGCGCCTACGCGCAGGAGATCGGTGGTGAGGGAGAGCACCAGTACGTGCTGATGTGCTTGGTGGCGCTCGAGGATCCGGGGTTGACGGTGTTTCCGACCCATCGTCTGGTCAAGGGCGTTGACCGCGCGCATCAGGAGGCGCTACGCGACGCACTGCAGCGCAACTTTCACATCACCGAGGTCTCCGCCGACGAACTGGCCCCGTCCACGGGTGAGGGGCCACTCGAGCTCGGCTACATCGACGCCCACCACCAGCAGACATATCGCCTGACACTGAAGGACCAGTCAATTGCGAGCGAGGCGCTCGCAGACCGTTCCGATCCATACCAGCATCTCGACACCGGCGTGCTCGAGGCGCTGATCCTCAAGGGCGCGCTTGGCCTCTCGGACGACGATATCTCGCACCTTCACAACTTCGGCTATGCCCGTGACGCACGGCAGGCTCTCGAACTCGTCAGGCGGGGCGAGTTCGACGCGGCGTTCCTGATGCGCCCGACACCGGTGCAGCAGGTCAGGGACATCGCCGCGGCCGGGGAGAATATGCCTCCGAAGTCGACCTATTTCTTTCCAAAGCTGCTCACCGGCCTGCTGTTCAGCCCTCTGTTTTAAGAGCCTGGTCGCAGTACCATGGAATAACAGGGTGTAGGCACGGATCGGAGCCATGAGGATGAAGGCCACAGCACAGCGCGATGGCGCTAGGTTCAAGCACACGGTGACGGTGCGCGAGCACCAGCTCATGATCGACGAGTCGCCGCAGTCCGGCGGCAATGATGCCGGACCGGACCCGCAGGAGCTTTTGGCGGCGTCCCTGGCATCGTGTACGGCGATCACGGTGGAGATGTACGCCGCACGCAAGGGCTGGGATATCGGTCACGTGGAGGTCGACGTCAACTACTCGCCGGCTGAGCGTGGCTGCCCGACCAAGTTCGACCTCGTCCTGCGCCTGCCGGACACATTGAGCGATGAGCAGGTGCAGCGCCTGCAGGTGATCGCCGCGAAGTGCCCGGTGCACAGGACTTTGGACGGCGAGGTCATGTTCAACGAGCGCGTCGAGCGCGCGCACCTGGCCGTCTGAGCCCGGGCATTCAAGGCTCTGAGTCATCGCGCGAGCCGCCGCGGTCGCTCGCGGCCGAGCTTCAGGCCTTGTTGGGGGAGGACTCCCCTGCCGTGGATGGGGTGGCCAGCGAGCATGTGCCGGCGGCCGTGCTGGTGCCGCTGTTCGCGCACGGCGACGAGCTTCATGTGGTGCTTACTAAGCGCCGCGCGGATCTACGCCGCCACGCTGGTGAGATCTCCTTCCCGGGCGGAAGAACCGAGCTGGAGGATGAGGATCTCGAGCAGACCGCTTTGCGGGAGGCCCGTGAGGAGATTGGCCTGCCGCCCGGCGAGGTGAGCGTATTGGGGCGCCTGGCCCCCGTCTCGACCTTCGTCACCGGCTATTTGATCCACCCGTTCGTAGGGCTGATCCCCAGGAGCCGGAGCTGGACTCTCTCCCCGCACGAGGTGGACGCGGTGATCGAGCTGCCCCTGGATGAGGTGCGCACAAGCCGCACCCGCGCCACGCTGGAGCGGCGTGGCTTTGCGTTTGAGACCGACGCGTATGTGATCGATCAGCACCTGATCTGGGGGGCGACAGCGCGCATCATCGAGAACCTGCTCGAGCGGTTGGCGCCGCTGCTCGACCGCGCCGGATAGGCGGCCGAGCATGCGTGCCTTCCATTAGCCGGTGTGTCCTATCTCCACTGGCACGCCGACGAGGTTCCCCCACTCTGTCCAGGAGCCGTCGTAATTCTTGACGTTTTGCTGGCCCAGCAGCTCGTGCAGGACGAACCAGGTGTGCGCCGAGCGCTCACCGATGCGGCAGTAGGCGATGATCGGCTCGCCGTTCAGGACTCCCTTCGACCCGTACAGGTCATGCAGTTCCGCGGGTGACTTGAATGTGCCGTCTTCCTTGACCGCGTGCGCCCAGGGGATCGAGGCAGCACCGGGGATGTGGCCGGCGCGCTGCGCGCCCTCTTGCTCGTAGCCGGCCGGGGAGATGATCTCGCCGGCGAACTCCGCCGGCGAGCGGACGTCGACAAGCGTGGTCGAATCCTCGATCGCTGTCTTCACCTCCTCGCGGCGTGCCCGGATCGTTTCGTCACCCGTGTGCGCGCTGAAGCTGGCCCGCGGGTAGTTCGGCACCTCGCTGCTGGTTCGCCTGCCGTCGGCGATCCACTTTTCACGTGGTCCGTTCAGGAGCTTGACCTTCTCGTGCCCGTAGTACTTCAGGTACCAGTAGGTGTAGGCGGCGAACCAGTTGTTGCGGTCACCGTAGAGCACGACGGTGTGCTCGTCGGAGACACCACGGCTTGAGAACAGCGAGGCGAAGTCCTCGGGGCCGAGGAAGTCGCGTCTGATTTGGTCCTGCAGGTCCTTCTGCCAGTCAAATCCGATCGCGCCCGGGATGTGGGCCTGCGCGTAGAGCTCGGGGTTCTCGTCCACCTCGACGATGCAGATATCGCCATCGTCGAGGTGCTGTTCGAGCCACTCTGGCTCCACGAGCACATCTTTTGCATACTCAGACACTGAAACACCTCCTATGCCCTAAATTCTGATCGGCTTTGGGGATTTTCTTCCACGATAGCGCGCGCCGACCAGTCTTCCGGGACCATCGACTTCGGAACATTTGGGCGCTCCCGCCTGCTGCGCGCAGGGGCTAGCGGAGGAGAGAACTGATCGCCGCGTGAGCGTCGATCTCCCAACCCGCCCGGTCCGCTGGATCGGTTTGGATCAAGGCGAGCGGGATCGAGTTGCGCGAGGTCATCTCGCGGACAGTCTTGATTGCCGCGGCGCTCGTCAGCTCATCGAGCACGCCCGGGTGCGCCTCATACACGAACCCTCTGACGGGGGTGTCGATGATCTGCGAGAGGAAGAACTCCAGGCGCGAGCCGTGGAGCGCCTTCACCTGGTCATCCGGACCGCTGACGCAGCTCAAAAGCCAGCAGGCGATCGTGACGCCGTCCAGCGCCGGTCTCAGCGTCGCGAGACGATCGGGGTCGCCGATGAAGCACTCCGCTCCGGTTGCCTCGATCTGCTCGCGGCGTTCCTGTGTACGGGTCGTGGCCCGCACGGCGTGACCTTCGGCGTCCAAGAGGCGCATCAGTCCGAGCGCCCTTGCTCCGCCCCCAATGATCAGGACGCGAGCCAACCGCGCCTACTCCACCGGGACAGGCACGCTAGGTCTCGCGCACCAGCCGTTCAGCTCGATATCCACGGGCGGGAATGTTAGAGCCCACCCCGCCAGCGCCGCCCGATGCGCCGCTCGATACGATCGCGCCCCATGACCGAGGCATTCATCATCGACGCGCTGCGCACCCCGATCGGCCGCTACAGCGGGGGGCTCGCCGCAGTGCGACCGGACGACCTTGCGGCGCACGTCATCGAACGGGCAATCGCGCGCACCGACATCGACCCCAGCACGATCGATGAGGTGGTCTTCGGCAACGCCAACGGCGCGGGCGAGGAGAACCGCAACGTGGCGCGAATGGCAGCGCTGATCGCCGGCCTGCCACAAGAGACGCCGGGGGTCACGGTCAACCGGCTGTGCGCCTCGGGTCTTGAGGCGGTCAGCCAAGCCGCGCGCGCGGTGATGCTCGGCGACGGCGAGCTCCTGCTCGCCGGCGGGGTCGAGTCGATGACCCGCGCGCCGCTGGTCGCGCTGAAGCCCGAACGGGCCTTCCCACGGGGCGCGATGGAACTGGTGGATACGACGATCGGCTGGCGTTTCGTCAATCCGCGTCTGGCCGAGCGCTACTCCACCGAGGGTATGGGCGAGACGGCCGAGAACGTCGCCGAGCGCTACGGCATCGCCCGCTCAGACCAGGACGAGCTTGCTCTCAGGTCGCACGAGCTCGCGCTCAAGGCCCAGGAAAGTGGCGCATTTGACCGTGAGATCGAGCCTGTGAGCGTGCCGCAACGCCGCTCAGAGCCGGTGCTCGTAAGCCGCGACGAGGGTCCGCGACCCGACACGACGCTCGAGGGTCTCGCGCGCCTTCGCCCAGCGTTCCGCGACGGCGGGACGGTAACTGCCGGCAACTCCTCGCAGATCAACGACGGTGCGGCGTGCGTGGTCGTCGGGTCACGCGAGACCGCACAGAGGCTTAGCCGCACGCCACTCGCGCGCATTGTCGCGGTCGCCGCCGCCGGCGTTGACCCCGCTGTGATGGGGATCGGGCCTGTGCCCGCTACCCGGCTTGCGCTCAAGCGCGCGGAGCTTACGATCGAGGACATGGACCTCGTAGAGCTGAACGAGGCGTTCGCCTCACAGGCGCTCTATTGCCAACGACAGCTTGGCATTCCGCTCGAGCGCCTGAACGTGAACGGCGGCGCGATCGCGCTCGGCCACCCGCTCGGCGCGACCGGCGCGCGTCTAGTCGGCACGCTCGCGCACGAGCTGCGTGTCCGCGGCGGACGCTACGGCCTTGCCACCCTTTGCATCGGCGTGGGGATGGGCATGGCGATGATCATCGAGGCCGCCTGAGGCTCCGATGGTTCTAGCCGAGCTTCGGTGAGCGCCACGGCGCCGCCAGGCGCCGCTGCAGCTCGCCTGCGAGCTCGTCGATCCCGATCCGCTCCTGCGCAAGCGTGTCGCGATCGCGCAGCGTCACCGTGTGGTCCTC
>JANWLE010000108.1 GCA_025451035.1 Solirubrobacteraceae bacterium | reverse complement strand
GTCTCGCCGGTCGCGGGGCGCCGCTTCAGCCGGCGCTGAAACGGCACGGATCGCGTAGTCGCATCCCGCTAGAAGCTGGACGGCGCCCGGCGGGGACTGCCAGGCGCCGCAGCCTCGTTTTCAGGACGCCGAAGTGAAGCGCTCGGCGACCTTCGGCCAATTCACGACGTTCCACCACGCGTCGATGTAGTCGGGGCGGCGGTTCTGGTACTTCAGGTAGTAGGAGTGCTCCCAGACATCGACGCCGAGCAAGGGCGTCTTGCCACCCGATATCGGGTTGTCTTGGTTGGCGCTGCCGACGATCGACAGGCCAGAGCCGTCGAGCACCAGCCAAGCCCAACCGGAGCCGAACTGGTTGACCCCAGTTTCCTTGAGCTTCGCCTGGAAGTCGGCGAACGAGCCGAAAGCTGAGTCGATCGCCTGGGCCAGGCCGCCATCGGGCTCGCCCCCGCCATTGGGGCTCATGTTCTCCCAGAAGAGAGTGTGGTTGTAGTGGCCGCCGCCGTTGTTGCGCACGGCGGTGCGCTTGTCCTCGGGAACCTGCGTCAGGTCTCGCAGGACCTCCTCGATTGGCGTGTCGGCAAGCGGCGTGTCCGCGAGCGCGGCATTCACCTTGTCGACATACGCCTGGTGGTGCTTGTCGTGGTGGAATTCCATCGTCGCCTTATCGATATGCGGCTCGAGCGCGTCGTAGGCGTACGGCAGTGCCGGGACGGAGTAGGCCATAGGGGCTCCTTGTTTCTAAGTCTCGTTCGTAGTGGTCACGATGATGCTGTTCTATCAAAGGCAGGCTCAATTACCCGGCGCTGCAAGTCACACGCAGTGTCCCGGCGATGCAGACATCGCCCCTGCGCGACGTTTCCGTATACGCTCGGGCGTCTAATCCCTCTAACCCCACAGAGAAATACTGGACAGCTCGATGACGCGGCTATCTGAATATTGGCTCCCGACTGAGAAGCAGGACCGCCCTGATGCTGAGGCGATATCCCATCGGCTGATGGTTCGTGCGGGCTTGGTTCGTCAACTCGGGGCGGGAATGTGGACGTGGCTTCCGGCGGGCTGGCGCGTGCATGAGCGGGCGGTACAGATCATCCGCGAGGAGATGAACGCGATCGGTGGCCAGGAGATGCTGATGCCGGTGCTGCAGCCCGCCGAGTCGTGGCGCAAGAGCGGCCGCCTCGGGATCGAGGAGCTGTTCAAGCTAACCGACCGCAAGGGCTCGGAGCTCGTGCTGGCGATGACCCACGAGGAGGCGGTCACCACCCATGTCGCCCAGATCGTCAGCTCCTATCGTGATCTGCCGCTGATCCTCTACCACTTCCAGGTCAAGGAGCGAGACGAGCCGCGGCCACGCGCCGGCGTGCTGCGCACGCGCGAGTTCATCATGAAGGACTCCTACACCTTCGACCGCGACGCCGAGGGCCTCGAGGAGCGCTATCAGCTGCATGTCGGCGCGTATGACCGGATCTTGGACCGCACTGGGCTCGAGTGGTATCGGGTGCAGTCAGATGTGGGAATGATGGGGGGGCTAGGGGCGCACGAGTACATGGCGCCCTGCGCTGCCGGCGAGAACGAGGTCGCTCTCGCGCCGGGGTTCGCCGCCAACGTCGAGGTTGCTAGCGCCTTCGCCCAACCGGTCGAGCTGCCGCCGTCACAGCCGGCGCCCGAGCGGGTGTCAACCCCGGGGCTGACCGCGGTCGCTGGCGTCGCGGGTTTTCTCGGGCTGCCAGCCGGCGCGCTATTGAAGGCGTACCCGGTGGTCCTCGACGACGCGCGGCTGGTGATGGTCCTAGTGCGCGGCGACCATCGCGTAAACGAGATCAAGCTAGCGGCCGTCTTGGGCAAGCCGAGCCGCCCGGCACGCAGCGAGGAGATCGAAAGCCAGCTAGGTCCCCCTGGCTTCATCGGCCCGGTCGGGCTGGATGGCCGCGTCGAGATCCTGCTCGACGAAGCGGTCGACCTGGCCGGGAGCTATGTGACCGGGGCGAACGTTCCCGACGCCCACCTGCGGGGCGTCACCCCGGGTCGCGACTTCCAGTTCCGGCCTGCCGATGTGCGCGAAGTATGCGTCGGTGACACTGTCAACGGTCACCCGATCAGGATCGAGCGCGCGATCGAGGTTGGCAACATCTTCAAGCTGGGAACGCGCTACTCGGAGCCTCTCGGAGCAAGCTATTTGGATGCGTCCGGGCGCGAACAGGCGATCTGGATGGGCTCCTACGGCATTGGGCCCGCCCGGATAGTTGCGGCTGCTGTCGAGCAGTTCGCCGACGAGCATGGGATCTCCTGGCCGAGCGCGCTGGCGCCATTCGCCGTGCACTTGGTCGCCGTCGGCAAGCGCGACACCGAGGAGCGTGCAGCCGCTGATGAGCTCTATGAGACCCTCCGTGCGGGGGGCATAGAGGTGATTTACGATGATCGCGACGTGCGGCTGGGGGAGAAGTTCGCGGACGCCGAGTTGCTCGGCTGCCCTGTACGTCTGACGGTGGGGCGCCAAGCGCTTGCCGACAAAGAGGCTGAGTTGCAGCTGCGACGCGGCCTCCAGCGGGCGCCAGGGCTAGCCATCGGCGGAGCGCGCGCCGATCTCATCCGCGCGCTCGAGGAGTTGTGTCAGGGGCTGCCATGAGCAATCTGGGCTGTCCGCCGAGCTCCGGGCCGGATCGGCTTAGCGCTTTGCGCCTCCTGGGGTTCGACCGGTCAGGGCCGCAGCCGCCGGCCACTGGCGCCGGCAGCCCGCTGAACCCATGGACGATCCCCAATGCGATTGGTTTTCTCAGGCTGCTGTTGATCCCCGTGTTCCTGGTGGTTGCTTTCTCCAGCGGCGACGGCGTTGACGCGGTATCCGCGACGCTGTTCGCCGTGATCGGCTGGGGTGACTATGCCGATGGCATGGCAGCCCGCATAACGCGCCAATACAGCCGCCTGGGCGCGCTGATGGACCCCGTCACAGACCGTCTTCTGGTCATCAGTGGCATTGCGGTCTGCTGGCGCTTTGACCTGCTGCCGCGATGGGCTATCGCGGTGCTCGCGGCGCGTGAGCTGGCGATGATCGGGTTGGCGCGCGTCGGGCTGTCCCGTGGGATCGATCTTCGCATCAACTGGCCCGGGCGCCTGTCTGTCATACCCGTGATGGGATCATTTTTCTTCGCGATGGTCGGCCTCTCCAGGGCCGCCGAGGTCATGCTCTATGTGGGTTTGACCCTCGCGCTGTGGGCGAGCGTGCTGTACGTAAGGGCAGGGCTGATGGGTCTTCGCGGCACCGTCCAGCCGCCCTCGGTGACATCAAGGCCATAGTCTCAAGCTAAGCCTTACCTTTTGGGTCTCTACGGTCTATACTGATTTTTCTGCGGATGCGCTGGGGGGTGCCCTCGCGTTCGATGCTTGGCACGAGAGGAGACGGCTGAGATGGACACCTTTCCCGACCTTGGCTCTATGTCTGACGGCGAGCTGAAGGATCTGATCCAGCAACTCACCGAGCAGGAGGTCGAGATCTCCTATCAGCGCCGGATCCTGCACGGCAAGATCGACATTCTGCGCGCTGAGCTCGTAAACCGTCTGCGCAAGAAGCACGAGGACGGCGAGGGACTGATCTCCGGCGAGGATGTGCAGCGTCTGACAGACATTTTGGCCGGCCGGAACATCGGCCAGCCCACGGACACCGAGTAGCCATGTCCGAGCGTCAGTCTGCTCGCCCCAAGGAGGCTCTGACCAGATGTCCTTGAGCTGTCCAGAGTGTGGCTTCATCTCTACCGAGGGCGCCAACTACTGTCAGCGGTGCGGCGCGCTGCTGGTGCGGGCGGAGGGTTCCAACGACGCTGTCACAGCGACCTACCGCATCGACGAGACCGGCGAGCTTGTCCCGGTCGAGATAACCGAGGTCACCGCCCATGGCCCTGCGCTCGTGATCCGCGCAGGCGGGGGGCGGGTCGGCGAGAGCTTCCCTGTCGAAGGCGAGCGTATGACGATCGGCCGGCGGCCGGACTCAGACGTCTTCCTCGACGACATAACGGTGTCACGCGACCATGCGCTGCTGGTCAAGCGTGGCGAGGACTGGTACATGGACGACTGTGGCTCGCTAAACGGCACCTACGTAAATCGCTCGCGGATCGAGTCGCGTCGTCTCGAGGAGGGCGACGAAGTGCAGATCGGCAAGTACAAGCTCACCTTCCACGCCCGCTGATGGTAAGTCTTCCCTCTGGCCCAGAGCTACCCGACGTTCAGCTGGATATCGAGCCGCAGGGCGACGCGTCGCTCTCGGCGGTGGCCAGACGCGCCAAATCGATAACGATCGGCGCTGTCTGCAAAGCGCTGGAACAAGAGTTCCCAGATATCTCGATCTCCAAGATCCGTTATCTCGAGGACCAAAAGCTTCTTTCCCCGCGACGTACACCAGGCGGATACCGTCTTTACACCCACGCCGATGTGGCCCGCCTGCGCACTATCCTGCGCATGCAGCGGGACGAGTTCTTGCCACTGCGGGTGATCCGCCAAGAGCTGGCCGCGGGACGCTCCAGTGGTGCGGTGCTCGCGCCAAGTGGACGCGAGGGTAAGCGGCCACGACGAGCGAGCGTCAGCGTCGGTGAGGGTACCGGTGCGCTTTATTCGCTCGAGGATGTGCTCGAAGAGACACAGACCACCCCTAAGTTGGTCTCCGAGCTAGAGGAGTACGGAGTCATCAAGGGCGAGCTGCGCGGTGGCGTGCGCTACTACGAGGAAACTGAAAAGGAGATCATCGGCGCGGTCGCCGAGCTCGCTCGCTATGGCGTGGGGGGCCGCAACCTGCGTGTCTTTCGCTCCTCTGCTGATCGAGAGGCAAGCCTGCTGCAACAGATCCTGGCCCCAGCCTTGCGGTCGAGGAACCCAGGGCGGCGCAAGGAGGCGGTCGAGGCGCTCGAGAACCTGGCGAGCGTGACTACACACCTGAAGTACCTGCTCTTGATCCGCGACCTGCGCAAGATCGTACGCTGATGGACGCCTCGGGCATCACCGAGCTTCAGATACGCGACCTGGTCCGCGACATCCCTGATTTCCCCAAGCCCGGGATTCTCTTCAGAGATATCACTCCGCTGATCGCTGATCCGGCCGGACTGAAATGGGCCGTGAGCGGGCTCGCCGAGCACGCTAGCGAGTTCGACGTCGACTTCGTGCTTGCGCCTGAGGCACGAGGCTTTCTCCTCGGTCCGGCGCTCGCGCTGGAGCTCGGCGCCGGGTTCGTGCTAGCCCGCAAGCCAGGTTCGCTGCCGCGAGAGAAGGTCACAGCCGATTACGTGCTCGAGTATGGCAGCGCGAGCCTCGAGTGCCACGCGGACGCGCTCGGTGACGGTGCGCGCGTCCTCGTACATGACGATCTGCTCGCGACTGGTGGCACCGCGCGAGCGCTGTGCCACCTAGTAGAGAGGCTCGGAGGGACCGTTGTCGGCTGCGGCTTTCTGATCGAGCTCGCTTTTCTCGGCGGTCGGGAGAAGCTCGCGCCACACGAGACGCACGCCCTGCTTTCCTACGATTCCTAAGATGCTCACGACGAGGGCGAGCCGCAGGATCGCTGCCCCGGCAGACGAGCTATGGAGCGTGATCGCAGACCCGCATCACCTGCCGCGCTGGTGGCCACGCGTACAGCGGGTCGAGGGCGTCGAGCAGAACGCCTTCACGCAAGTGCTTGCCACCTCGAGCGGCAAGTTGGTGCGGGCCGACTTTCAACTGCAAGCGCCAGACGAGCAGGCTCATACATTGCGCTGGTCGCAGCAAATCGAAGGGACCCCGTTCGCGCGAGTGCTAAAGAGCGCTGACATCGAGGTGCGCCTACAGGACCGCGACGGCACAACAGGCAAGCCGGGGTCAGCGGCGACCGAGGTGACGATCGAACTGAGCCAGTCGCTGCGCGGCTTTTTTCCCCGTTTCGGGTCGCGCATCGTCCGTCGCGCAGCGGCCGCCACCCTGGAGGAGGCGTTGGACGGGCTGGAGCGGATCGTTGTCTGAGGCTGGGCTGCCACAGTCATCCGCGGCGAAGATGCGCTGGTGGGGCTGGGGGGAGGCCGAGCCAATGCTCGACGCACACCAACTTGCGCTGCTCAGCCAGCGTGTGGGTCAACTGCAACGCGTTTGCCCACCAGTGGCGCTCTCGGCCGTGCGCCTGGATCCATCCCGATTGCACGACACCGCAGCGCAGGCGTTGCGTGCCGCCCTGCCCGACGGCGTGATCTGCAGCGACCACGAGCAACGGGTTCGTCACGCGGCCGGCCGCAGCTACCTGGACCTCTTGCGGCTGCGAGCTGGAGAACCGCTAGGAGCGCCAGACGCTGTCCTGTTCCCTCAAAGCGCAGCGGAAATCCAGTCTGTGCTCGAGGCCTGCCATGAGCACTCGGTTGCGGTTGTGCCGTTCGGCGGCGGCACGAGCGTGGTCGGCGGCGTTGAGCCTCTGCGCGGCGCCCACCACGCGGTCATCTCGCTGGACCTGAGTCGCGTCGCGAGCATCGTCCGTGTCGACCGCACGTCGCTCATCGTTACGGCGGGCGCTGGATTGCGTGTCGCTGTCCTCGAGCGGCACCTCGCCACGCGAGGATTGACACTCGGGCACTTCCCGCAATCGTTCGAGCATGTGTCGCTCGGCGGATGCGCGGCGACCCGCTCCGCCGGGCAGTCATCGACCGGCTACGGCCGCTTTACCGACATGGTCCAGGGTTTGAGCGTCCTCACCCCGACGGGACCGCTCACGCTGCAGGCGTTCCCGGCGACAGCGGCCGGCCCCGACCTGCGGGAGCTCGTGCTTGGTTCCGAGGGAGTGCTCGGGGTGATCTCACAACTCGACTTGCGCGTGCGCCAGCGGCCTGAGCACGAGCTGTACGAGGGGTTTTTCTTCAAAGACTTCACCGGCGGCTGCGAAGCGCTGCGCGAGCTCGCGCAAACGCAGCACGCGCCGACGCTCGCGAGGCTGTCGGATCGATCTGAGACCGCGATCTCGATGGCGATGGCCGGCTCTGGTTCCGCCAGCCAGAGGCTAGGGCGCCGCTACCTCGCGCTACGCGGCTACTCCGGGGGGTGCCTGGCGATCCTCGGTTTCAGCGGATCGCAGCGAACCGTGCAGCGTCAGCGCCGCGGAGCGCTGGAGATCATTCGCCGCAACGGTGGTCTGGCCGTCGGACGCTCCCCGGGGAAGGCCTGGGTGTCGCAGCGTTTCAGCGCGCCGTACCTGCGTGACGAGCTGATGACACATGGGGTGATGGTGGAGACGCTCGAGACGGCGACCCGCTGGTCGAATCTTCTGCGCCTGCACCGAGATGTGGGCGAGCGGATCGACCGGGAGCTACGGGTGATGGGCACCCCCGCGATCGTGATGTGTCACGTCTCGCACATCTATGAGACAGGCGCCTCACTGTATTTTACGGTCCTGGCACGCCAGCAGCCGGGGGCGGAGATCGAACAGTGGCAGAGCGTCAAGCGCGCTGCGAGCGAGGTGATTCTCGCCGCCGGCGGCACGATTACCCACCACCACGCTGTTGGATCTGACCACAGCCGGTGGCTGGCGAGCGAGATCGGCCCGGAGGGCATGCGGGCGCTCGCCGCCCTGAAGGACGCGTTTGACCCAGACGGGATAATGAACCCCGGCAAGCTGCTCGCCTAGCCTGGCAAGAGCGAGCGGTGACAGCCGCGCGTTCAGCGGCGTTCTTCGGCGACTGCCCCTTTAGCCGGAGGGGTTTTCCCGTGCAGGCTGAACGACCCCTTCAAAACCACCTCACCGGGTTCGCTGGCGCCTTCGCTGGTCTCCCTGGTGAGGATCAGCTGATGAAACTTGCCCGCGTCTGACGGCAGTGGAGCGGCGGCTTGCAGCCGGCCGTTCGAGCCGACCGTCGGCGCCTTACCCAGTGGTTCGGCTTCGTGCTGAGAGTTGTACAGCCAGGCGACGTAGAAGAAGCCGTTCGTGGGTTGCAGGCCTTCGGCCACGAGATAGAACGCTCGCCGCTTGCCCTCGGAGGCGATCTCGACGACGCCCTTGGCCTTGCTACCCGGTAGCGGCGGATTGAGGTTCAGCTGGCTGTCGAGGTGAATGGCTGACGTACTGGTGGAGCTTGAGCCCGCGGTCGTGGCGGGCTGCGTCTGGCTCGCTTTACCGCCACTGCCGCCACGATCTGCGATCAACACTACGGCGAGGACGATCACCGCAAGCATTGCCACCAGCAGGATCGCGCCACCGCGACGTGAGACCGGGCCAGACAGCGTAGCGGGCTCGGCCGTCGGGCTCTGATCCTCCTGTTCAGGTGGGGCCGGCGGTGTCGGTTCTGGCGGCGGTGCAGCGGCCGGCTGCTCGCTGGAGCTCGACGGCGGCGCGGGAAGCTCCGGCAGCGGAGAGGGGGAGAGCTCCTGCAGCTGTGAGCGAACACGCTCTGCCCACGAGCGCGCGTTGGCGAGGCTATCCAGATAAGTCGTAGTGCTCTGGCTCAGGGAACCTGCTTGACCGAGCAAGAAATCAGCGATCTCCTGGCGCTGCGCACGCAACAGGCTGGTGCCCTCGGCCGCGCCGAGCGAGCGGATCGCCTCGTAGGCGCGATTGCGCACCGCTTCCTGATCGATGCTCAGCAGGCTCGCGATCTGCGCGTAGCTCTTGCCTTGACGCAAGAGCAGCGAAAGTACCGCCTTCTGATCTGATGGAAGTTCTTGCATGCCGCTCATGGAAGCCCGCCGTGGACCGGGCGAGGCCACGTAGGCTATCGTGGCCGCGAGATGCCCACGCCGACTCCCGAGCAGATCCAAGAAGTGCTGGTCGGCTTCGACAATCTGTACGGGCTGGAACTGCTCGACTGCTCAGACCAGGAGGTTCGCGCTCAGGTCACCGTGCGGGATGAGCTCAAGCAGCCGGCCGGCCTGCTTCACGGCGGGGTGTATGCGTCGATCGCAGAGTCGATTGCGTCTCTGGCGACGGCCATCGCGGTCTTCGCCGAAGGGTCGGTAGCGATGGGACTCTCAAACAACACGAGCTTCCTCAGGCCAGTCACCGAAGGGACGGTGCACGCCCTCGCGACCCGGATTCATTGTGGCCGCACCACCTGGATTTGGGACGTGAGCTTCACGGATGACGCGGGACGCACGTGCGCTGTGACGCGCATGACCATCGCGGTTCGACCAGCCGGGGAGCGCTAGCCTCCCGCTCGCGCGGTCGGCGGCGGCACCTGGCTCGCGAGCGGAAGCCCCGCGAAGCCGCTGTCGGGTTGGGGCGCAGGCAATTGCTGGCCGGGCAAACCAACCCGGTTGATGGGGGCGATCGCCTGCGCCGCCGCCAGCGCCACAGAGGCGCGGCCGGCGTAAATATCGACCACGACGGCGCCCGTTGACATCTCGATAGCGCGACCTTGTTGGGATAGGAGCGCAGTTACACCACGTATGTGCAGCGGGTTGGTTGGGGCTTCGCCAGTTGGGCGAAAGCTGTTATCGGGCGAGGTGACGACCGCAAGCGGCGGCACGCAGGTGCTCTGGCCGCCTTCGATGCAGTCCCCGTACTGGACGGTGAAGGCGCCGCTCGGGTCCCGCACGACATTGGTCACGGCCATCCCTTGAAAGGATCCTCCAAGCCAGTACACCGGATACTGGTGCACCACCACGAGCTGCTCGAGCAGGCTGCTCGCGATTGGCTGATCCTGAAGCGTGTCGCCGCATGCCGCGAGCGTGATTGCGCACCCGAGCGACGCCACGACACCGGTCACTCTGCGCGCCGCTCTAGATGTACTTGGCTTACGTACTGGCCTGAGCACTTGGTGGAGCGTAGCGGCGAGGGCGCTCTCGGCGAGCGGCTAGGACGGTTGAGGGCGGTACGCGTTGGTGATCGGCATCCGCCGGTCGCGCCCGAACGCTCTGGTCGAGATCTTGATCCCCGGCGGGGCCTGGCGGCGCTTGTACTCCGCGAGATCGACCAGTCGGATCGCCAGGTCCACACCGGCCGCGGGCAGCCCACTCGAGATCAGCTGCTCGCGGCCCTGGTCGAGCTCAATGTATCCGTGCAAGATCCGGTCAAGCAGCTCGTACGGAGGCAGCGAGTCTTCATCGCGCTGGCCCTCGCGAAGCTCTGCCGAGGGCGCACGCTCGATGATCGAGGTTGGTATTGGGGCGCTCGCCCCAGCGGCCGGCGGTGCGGCTTGGGAGTTGCGCCACTTGCACAGCTCGTACACCAAGGTCTTCGGAACGTCCTTGATCACGGCGAAGCCGCCAGCGAGATCACCGTAGAGCGTCGTGTAGCCCACGGACATCTCTGACTTGTTGCCTGTAGTCAGCACCAGCCAGCCGAACTTGTTCGACAGGGCCATCAGCAGGTTGCCGCGGATGCGCGCCTGGATGTTCTCCTCGGTGAGGTCCTCCTTGAGTCCTTCGAACTCGCTTTTCAGCGTCTCGGCGTATGCGTCCATCACAGGCGAGATCTGCAGCTCGTGCACGCACGCACCCAGTCGTGACGCGAGCAGCCGAGCGTCATCCTGTGTCGCCGTGGAGGAGTAGGGGGACGGCATGATCGCGACATTGACGCGCTCAGCGCCGAGTGCATCGGACGCTAGGCAAGCAACAAGCGCCGAGTCGATCCCGCCCGATAGCCCAAGGAGCACCTGGTCAAAACTGTTCTTTTCAACATAGTCACGCAACCCGAGCGAGAGGGCCGCGTATATCTCCGCTTGTACGGGGGTGAGCGGCTCGGCCAGAGGTGAACAGTCGAGCTGTGAGGGTTCCCGCTCGGCTGTTGGGGATGGAAGGGCGGGCATGGTCTGCACGCTCGGGTTTGAATGGCGTGCCAGCGGGCGATGACCTGTCTCCCTGAGCCTTGCAGCTGCGGCCGCCGCGAGATCCACTTCACAGAAGAGCAGTTGCTCCTCGAACTGCCTGGCTCGCGCAATCGTCTTGCCTGTGTGGTCGATCACGCATGAGTGACCGTCAAAGACGAGTTCGTCCTGGCCGCCTACAAGCGCACAGAAAGCGACGCACGCGAGGTTCTCGCGTGCGCGCTGGGCAAGCATCCGCTCGCGCTCGGTGCCCTTGCCCGCGTGATACGGCGACGCGGAGATATTGAGGATCAGGGTCGCTCCCGCGAGAGCCTCGTCGGAGGCGGGCGGCCCGGGCTCCCAAATGTCCTCGCACACGGTTACGCCGACACGCTGAGAGCCAATGTCGATGACTGCGCCGGAAGTGCCGGCCTGGAAGTAGCGCTGCTCATCGAAGACGCCGTAGTTCGGCAGGTACATCTTGCGATAGACGGCGTGCACGCGGCCATCGGCGAGAATCGCCGCGGCGTTGTAGACGTCCTCGGCTCGCTCAGGAAGCCCGACGACCACGACGATGCCGTATGCATGGTTTGCGAGGTCTCGCAGCGCCGCGGCTGCATCGGCGAGAAAATGCTCGCGCAGAAGCAGATCCTCAGGCGGGTAGCCCGTCAGCGCAAGCTCCGGAAAAGCGACAAGGTCAGCTCCAGCTTCACGCGCAGCGACTATCGAGTCGCTCGCCTTCTGAGCGTTGCCGACGATGTCGCCCACACAGGCGTTCATCTGGCAGAGAGCCAGCCGCACAGGGCGCGAGCCTACCGGTCAGGCTCCGCTGACGCCCGCGGCGGACGTGGAGCGGCTGCGCTTGCGTGTGGAGGAGGCTTGCTTCTTCTTGTCCTGTGTGCCCACGTTCGCGGCTCTTGCCAGCGCACGCATCGCGCGCCTCAGTTCGCGGGCGATGAGCTCAATGTCGGGAAGAGCATCGTAGTCGCCCAGCAAGCCAAAGCCGAGATGCCCGTCGTAGCTCAATACGGCGATACCCAGTGCTTGGTTTTGAGCCAGCGGCACGACTGGGTACAGGGCGCGCAAGCGACGGCCCAGTAGGTACAGCGGAAACTGTGGGCCCGGGACGTTTGTGACTACGAGATTGAAGTAGCGTTGACGCGCTTGCAGCCGGGCGGCCTGGCTGAGGATCGTCGGGGGAGCGAACCCGGCTAGGTTGATCAGCACCTCGGCGCCGACCGCTTGACGGGACTCCTTCAGATCGTCCATCGCGAGGCTGATTTCGCGGAAACTCTCGACTGGGTTCGCGTTGCCAACCGGCAGAGGGGCCCACATCGCGGCGACGCGGTTACCCAGCGCTCCGCGCTCTGCCTGAGCGCGCACAGACACCGGCACCATCGCCTTGAGCACCAAGCCTTCGGTGTCGTATCCCTGCGCCCGCAGGTGGCTTCCCAACGCCATGCTCACGACGGTCAAGACGACGTCGTTTAGGGTCCCCTTGAGCGCGTCCTTGATCGCCTTGAACTCCGTCAGGTCACCATCGACCCAGGTGTAGCGGCGGTGTGGACCGATCTCCACATTGAATGGTGTAGCGGGCGCAGGCGCGTTGATGCCAGCGAGAGTCGTGCTGCTGAGGCTGACGATGTCCTGGCTGAGGCGAGAGAGCGCCTTGCGGGGCGTACGCAGAAGCGCGCGCGTGCCGCGCACCATCTCCGCGGGGACGGTCGCACGTTCCACGAGCGCATCTCGCAGCAGCTTCGCAGGGCCAGGCAGCGGCTGGGCGATCCATGGCTCAGTGGGCTTGGGCGGAAGCGCTGGCTCCGCGGTCGTGTCGAACAGAACCGTGGTTATGTCAACGCCGGAAATTCCGTCCACGAGCGCGTGGTGGGTCTTGGCGATGATCGCAAAGCGTTTGCCGGCCATACGGTCGACCAGCCACATCTCCCAGAGGGGCTTCGAGCGGTCAAGGCGCTGAGAGAACGCCCGGCCTGCAAGTTTCTTCAGGGCCTCCTCGTCGCCCGGGTGGGGAAGACCGGTGTGACGGATGTGGTAGTAGGGATTGAAGTGTGGGTCGTCCGTCCACACTGGGCGTCCCTGGCCGAGCGGCACATATGCCAGTCGCTGGCGGTAGCGGGGTACGAGATGCAGCCGGCTGAGAACGTGATCGATCAGCTCTTGGTGGGTCGGCGCGTCGCCCTGGAACACCATGACCGAGGCGACGTGCATGTGTGCGGTCGAGTTGTTCTCGAGGTGCAGAAAAGCTGAATCCAGCGCGGATAGGCGGTCGGCGTTTGCCATGCGTCGATTGTCGCCTGTGAGGAGGTGCGCGTCAACGTCCCGGGCTCGAGATTGCCGGCCATGCAACACGAGGTTCACCTAACGGCGGTGATCTCGCGTGTCGCATTGCAACGCTGAGGGCCGGGCTTCACCTGTGCGGGAAGCCGGCTGTTTACTCGACTTCGTCGCGGTTTCGTTCCTCGACATGGAAATGGCTCAAGGGCGGGAAAGCCTTGTGCAGCCTGGCATCCAGCCAGGATCCGAAGCGGAAAACAAGACCCGTCTCGCGCGAGGACGGCAAAGCGCAAAAGGGGACGATCGGCCCGCCAAGGGCGATTTCCATTGGGATTCTCGCGGTGGAGGCCGGTGTACCGCCAAAAGGCGTGTGTGACGCACCTCACATATGGGCAGCCACTGTAGAAGCCGGATCTGACGGCTGATTCCGTCGTTCCGGCGGCCTAGCTTCGACGGTTCCTAAACAACCGAGTGCCCCCGGCGACGGCCGGAACCGCCCCGGGGGCCGACACCAGGAGGTCAGTCCTGATGCCCGAGGAGCCTAACGAGCAAGCCCAGAAGTGGGCACAGAGAGAGCTAGCCGCGCTCTACCTGCTCACCGAAGACGAGACGCCGCCGGTCTGGAAGGTGGCCGACATCGGCCGTCATCTCGACTACTTCGACCCTGAGTCGATCGTGCAGCCGCTCATCGCGGCCGGGCTGATGCACCGGATCGCTAAGAAGTTCGTTGTTGCCACGCCTGCGGCGCACAAGTGGGTGGCGCTCGTCGGCGAAGTCGTCTGAGGGGGGAGGAGGACCCGCGCCGCTTCAGAGAGCGGCGTGGTCCGCTCCTTTGGACCACCAACCGACTCCACCGCCCCAGCCGCGCACTCGTCAACTGCTGCGCCTAAACCGTGACATCAATCATCTAGAGAACATAGGTGATCGCGGCCACCAGGCAACCGACTGCCGCTGCCTCTACCACCATCGAGGCCAAGAGCGCCCAGCCCTTGATGCCATTCATTTTCTTCGCTGATTCGAGTGTTTTGAGCTGCGTAAACGCGATGTCTCGGGCGGCCGCCTCGGAGTCGCGAACCGGCTCCTCGTTGAGACGCCCGCGTATTTCGACGGGCGTTACGGCCTGATAGATCAGCGGGGCGTTCACGACGAGCGCGCCCACTGAACTCGCAAAGAACAAGACCACCGCTGCGATCAGGAGATGGCGGGCGCTTCCAGGCAAAACAACGGCGTTGGCGTTCGTAGTCGAAAACGCCGCGAGCCCGAACAGGAGCGATGTCAGAGCTCCGGCCGTCGTAATCACGGCGAGTCCGCGTTGCTCAAGGGATGCCTTCCGCGCCTCCTGCGCATCAAGCTCCCGATCGATCAGCGCCGCATAGGTTTCAGTGCCGCTACCCGTCTCGGCGCTCACGCCCAAGCCGCCTTACTCCGTGACCGCGTCCTACCCGCGGCCTTTGCGCCGACGCTCCTCTTCCTCGCGCCGACGGGCAGCCTCCCTGAGGCGTGCCAGCTCCTCCTCTCGGCGCTGCTTGGCGATCCGCTGGGCCTCCTCCTGCCGGCGAATCTCGCCGCTCGTGCCCATGCCCTCGTCGGATTTGTCTTTGTCTTCCATAGCAGCGGCGCGAAGTCTATTCCAATCCCAAGGTTCGGTGTCATTGGTACCTCCAGAACAACTGCGCATTTTGGGAGCAAAACCCGGCAGGCTGAGGCATGGGGTAGCGTCGGCCCGTGAGCGAGGTATCGGCGGTCAGGGCGCTACTCGAATCCCAGGCTGGGAGCTGGGTTTCGAGTTTCGCCGACCCCAAGCACCAGCTCGACCTGCTTCAGCGCTAGCCTGATAGGGGATGTCCGACGATGCGCCAGACGAGCCAAGACAGACCACGCCCGCCGGGCACCGCATCCGTGTCCCGTCGCGCGAGGACTTCGACTCGCTCGTTAGGAAGATCGCGCCGCCAGCAGTTCGTAAACGCCCTGACGAGACAGACGAGCCTCCCGAGCAATCCGAGCAATAGGCTCGCCCTCGGCCTGCGCCCGGCGTAGGTTCTCCCGTAGGTCGTCGGTCGCCTGTGTCTTGAGCCTATCGGCGTACTCGCGTCGTTTGGCGGCGCGACGGATCGCCTTGATCGACTCAGACTCGCTCATACGGCAGCGTTGTCGAGCAACTGCTCGAACATCGACGTGGGCGAGTAGCGGGCGTTGCGTCGCCAAGTGAACTCGTTGAGATAGCCCTGTAGCCACCGGTGGGACACCTTCCGGTAGGTGCCCTTGATCGCGGGCTTCAAGTGCCCAAAGAACCCCTCAACGGTGTTCGTGTGGGTTGAGCCTTGGACATACCAACCGGCGGAGTGGTTGATCCGACTATGGGCGATGAAGTGCCGGTCCAGGCCGTTGTAGGAGGACCAGTCGTCGGTGATGATGATCGACTCCGGCTCGACCCACTCGATGATCTGACGGTTTAGCTGCGGCCCGCGTCGCGAGGGCAGCACCGTCGCCTTGATCCGTCCCCCTCGCTCAACGGCAGCGAAGACGGTCGCTCTACTACGTTCCCTGAGCTTCGCGGCCTCAGAGCGCCGAGACGGCCCAATGGCGATCTGTCGCCGTGCCGCGCCTTGCGGCCTGCGGGGCTTGCCGTCCACGGACGCCTCATCGACCTCTACGTCACCGGAGAGCATCGCGCCGTCGTCGGCCATTAGCTCGGTGCGGATCAGGCGCAGCATCCGCCACGCCGTCTTGTAGGACACGCCTAGCTCGCGCTCAAGCATCTTGGCCGACACGCCGCAGCGAGTGCTCGCCATCATGTAGATCGCGAAGAACCACAGGTGCAGCGACGTAGAGGACTTGTGGAAGATCGTCCCGGCCGTCGGGTGGACGTGGTGCCCGCAGCCGGTGCAGGTCCACGACTGGCGGCCCTGCGCGGTGTTGTAGCGGCGGAACACTCGCTCGCACGCGCACTTGGGGCATTCGGCGTGCTCGCCGTCCTGGGAGTAGCGGGTCCGCCACAGGTGCTCAAGGCAAGCGGCGTCATCGGGGAAGTCCCGCATGAACTCCATGAGCGAAAACGACGACTCCGAGCACGCAGTCCGGGTCGGGTTATGACGGTTCCCAGCAGACACGAGTGTCAGCCTACCTGACACATCGGATGGTGTCAAGTAGCTTGACAGTGGTTGGGTCGTCCCATACCCTCGCCGCTTGATGGTCCCCTCATGGCGACAGAAGGTGGCGCGGGCGCAGCATCACCTCGGTGACCTCAGCTCCCGTTTCGCGCCGATCGAAGAGAACCGTGTGCACGACGTGAGCGAAGGGCTGGAGGCCCAGGACGACGGCGAGATCTACGTCCATCGTGTCGTCGTTCCAGGGGTCGACGACCCCATGGCGCCGGTCATCGTCGGCGAGTTGATGTTCAACCTGCGCTCGGCCTTGGACCATCTGGCCGTCGCCATGGTCCACCCCGATCAGCGGACCCGCAAAACCGCGTTCCCGATCTTCACGGACGACATCCACGAGATGGACCCCGCGACGGGCAAGCACCTTCAACCGGGAGCCAGGAAACGATGGCGAGCAATGACCCGCGGCTTTCCGCACGCCGCAATGCCCACCGTTGAAATGGTGCAGCCTTACAACCTCAGACGTCATGGGAAAAACCCGAAACACGTGTCGCTCGCCCAACTCAGCACCTTCCAGAACGCCGACAAGCACAACCAACTCCTCGTAGTCCCGAGCGGGATCACGGCGCTCAGAGCGAGCTTTATTGGTCCGACAGGACCGGTCCCCATTGACCATGACGCGGTCCCCGACGGGTACGTTGTCGGTCACGGCGCACAGGTGGGAGCTACCAGCGAGCCCCTGCCTCCGGATGTGAAGGTGCAGATCGAAGGCACCCTGACGGTACAGATAGGGGATGGTCTCAGTGGGGACTATCTCCCGTGCATTGAAGCCCTCGAAGGAATGATCACCGACACAACCGGGGTTCTCGATCTCCTCGAACCGTTCGCTAAGCACCGGCCTGACCTCCCCGAACTGCTCTAACCCGGCTTATACAGTCGCTGCCCATATGTGACGCACCTCACACATGGTGGCCGGGCTCCATCTCTACGCTGCGAACAGTTGTTCTGCCCTGCCGAGTTCTCTCCGTGGATGGAGAGAAGCGGGGGACCCACTGCCGGTGCCGCCACTCAGGCGGCCTGGATGGGGCGAATCGGCCGCTGATGCGGCTGTAACGCCCGGCTGGAGCGCGTTCGATTTCGCGCTCTGACGGATGTGAGCCCGACAGCTAACCCCGTAGGCAGAGACATCAAGGAGAGACCTCGCTTATGAGGCCGTACATATGTCGGCGTGGCTGGCTTATCGCCATCAGCCTCGCCGCTTTCGCCGCCCCGGCGGTGACATCAAACCCAGCCGCCGTCGCGGCGGTCGGGCCAGCTGCGGTGATCTCGGCAGCCTTGCCGGTCGAATCCGCCCCAGGCGGCGGCGTGATGCTTCCCAGCGCGCTGCAGGCAGCGCGCAGGCGGGTCCGCCTAAAGATCCGCCGGGTGACGCTGAACGTGCTCGAGGGCACCCGTGTGGTGGTCGCCGGAACGCTTTTGCCGGCGCTGCCCGGGCGGGTTCTCACGCTTAGGGTGCACGGGCCACGAGGGTGGCGGGTGCTAGCCAGCGCTGTGACCGGGCGCCGTGGGCGCTTTGTACTGCGCTACACCCCGCACCGCACCACAGACCGGAGCCTGCAGGTGCGTTTCAGCGGTGACGCAGCAGACTTTCCCGCGCACCGCATGATCGGACGTCTCGGCGTGTATAGGCTCGCGGCGGCATCCTGGTATGGAGGCGGTGGCGGGCTTGCTTGCGGCGGGTATTTGACCAGCTCAACTATGGGCGTCGCCAACAAGACGCTGCCGTGCGGAACGATGGTCACCCTCCGCTACGGCGGGCGTTCTGTGCATGTGCCTGTAGTCGACCGCGGCCCCTATGTCGCGGGGCGGGAATTTGACCTGACCGAAGCGACCAAGCGGGCGCTTGGCTTCGAAGGCGTCGGCGAGGTTTGGAGTTCGCGTTAGGTCGCCTGAACCCTTGTTCAGCTAGGCAGGCGCGTCACCGGCGCTTTTTGTATGGATACTCACCGGTGGCGCGCCTATCGCAGCGCTGTCATGCTGTAGCCGATGTCGAGGGTGAGTAGATGCCGCGACCACGTCAAAGCCGGCGCTGCCCGCCGTCTCCCATTCACGGCTGCAAAAGCTTGGCGCCGCAGGCTTACCGCTCCCTCTAGGAGCCGTGTGCGCCTCAGTTCGCGAGTCGCCAATCAACCCGCGGTAGCCAACGGCGCCATATCGTCGGGCGCTATCGCGGTTGGCGCGCTCGCGCTCGGTGCGGTCGCGATCAAGCGTTTGGCGATAAAGCATGCCGCGATCGAGAAGCTTGCCGTCGGTGAACTGCGTGTGGGGAAGCTCGAGGTCACCGAACTCGTGGTCCACCGCGAGGGTCGTCCGGCGCCTGATCTTGCGGGAAAGCCTGACGCGGGTACCTCCGCGAGCAGTTGATCAAGCGCACGGCTTGCTTGGCCGGGCGGCCAATAGACTTAGCGCCGATGGACCTGACATTCAGCGAGCGGGAGTCGGCATTTCGGGATGAGCTCTGCTCCTGGCTTGAGCAAAACAAGCCTGGGGCGCCTCCAGGTGAGGGGGTTGGCGAAGACGCTAACTATGCGTGGCGGCGGGAATGGCAGCGACGCCTCTACGAAGGTGGCTGGGCTGCTCCCTCATGGCCTGTCGAGTACGGCGGGCGTGGCTCGAGCCTCAGCGAGTCCGCGATCTACTTCGAAGAGCTGAGCCGCGCCCGGGTGCCTCTGCCGGCGAACGTACTCGGCCTGCTATTGGGCGGCCCTACCCTGATGGTTTGGGGCACCCCCGAGCAGAAGGAACGCTACCTGACGCCGATCCTCTCGGCCGAGGAGATCTGGTGTCAAGGGTTCTCTGAGCCCGACGCCGGCTCTGACCTCGCGGCGCTGAAGACAAAGGCGGTCAAGGACGGGAACCAATGGGTGGTAAGCGGACAGAAGGTGTGGACCAGCGGAGCCCATTACTCCAAGTGGTGCATGCTGGTCGCCCGTACCGATCCTGGCGCACCCAAGCACAAGGGGCTCACGTACTTCTTGATGGACATGGAGCAGGACGCCGTTCAGGTCCGGCCGCTACGGCAGATCACGGGCGAGGCTGAGTTCAACGAGCTGTTCATCGACGAGGCCCGGATCCCTGACGAGAACGTGGTGGGCGGCGTCGGCAATGGCTGGAAGGTCGCGCTCACGACTCTCATGAACGAGCGGGCAGGCCTGGGCTTCGTCTTCCAGGTACGTCTGCGTCAAATGCTCGACGATGTCTTCGCGGCCGCCGCAGAGCGCGGCCTGCTCGAGAACCACCTTTACGCGGATAAGCTCGCGGACCTCCACATTCGCTGCGAGTCGATCCGGCTGCTTGCCTGGAAGGGGCTCACCGACATCGAACGCTACGGCCAGCCGGGGCCCGAGGGCTCGCTTGTGAAGTGGCTGTGGTCGGACACGAACCAGCATCTCACTCAGTTGGCGGCGCAGATGATCGGCCCGCAGGCGCTTGCTTGCGAGAATCCTTGGAGCTATGAGCTGCTGCGCGCCCGGGGCAACACGATCGAGGGCGGCACGACCGAGGTACTCAAGAACATCGTCGCCGAGCGTGTCCTTGGCCTACCGCGTCTGAAGGTCGCCGGGTAGCGCAGGGACCATGGACTTCGGGCTGTCAGCAGACCAGCAGGAGATCCAGCGCACCGCGCGGGAGCTGCTGTCCGAGCGGGCCAAGCCGGAGCGTGTCAGAGAGCATGCGGAGGGCGCGAAGACCGATATGGTCCTGTGGCGCGAGCTGTGCGAGCTGGGTTGGCCCGGCATCGCGGTAAGCGAGAGCTACGGAGGGCAAGGGCTTGGAACCGTGGAGTGCTCGATCCTGTGCGAGGAGCTAGGGCGAACCGTCGCGCCCGTTCCGTTTGCCTCATCGGTTATGGCCAGCGCGGTAATCGAGCGCGCTGGGTCCGACGCCCAACGCGAGCGGTGGCTACCGGGCCTGGCTTCCGGTGAGGTCATAGGGGCAATCGGCAGAGCCGAAGACAGCCGCACGCCGCTTGTGATCGGCGCGCCCGAGGCACAGGTGATCGTGCTCCTGCAGGAAGATCACGCGCGGCTGCTCACTGCCAGCGAAGCCGGGGTAAAGGCGATCCCGACGATCGACCCGACGCGGTCAGTGGGGTTCGTCAGTGTTGGCACTACCGGCGAGGAGCTCGATGGCGACATAGGCGGCGGATCAGACAGGGCGCTAATCGCGCTCGCAGCCGGCCTGGTTGGGGTTTGTGGCCGCGCTCTTCAGATGACCGTCGCGTATGTGAAGGATCGCCGGCAGTTCGGGGTACCAGTCGGCTCCTTCCAGGCCGTATCGCACCGCTGCGCGCAGATGCTGCTTGAAACCGAGAAGGCCCGCTCCACGGTAGCTCTCGCGGCATGGACGGCGGATGCTGAACCGGGGCAGCTCGCCGAGACCGCTGCGATGGCGAAGGCGGCGGCCTCTGAGGCGGCGATCGATGTCACCGCCAGCGCAATCCAGGCCCACGGCGGGATTGGGTTCACCTGGGAGGCCGATATCCACTGGCTTTACAAGCGGGCGCAGCTGGACGGCGCCTTCCTCGGCGGCGCTGCGCATCACCGGGCTCGTCTGGCGAGCATACTCGCCGGGCGCCTGTCGGCGGGTCTGACTGTCTGAAGCCACCTGCAGTCGAGCTGTGGGGCTGCTGCCGCCGACGCTGGCGCTAGATTCGCCTGGCGGTGCAGAACTCGGATTCGTATCTGAAGGTCGCGCATCTGGATGCCGACGCGTTCTACGTGTCGGTCGAGTTGAACCGCCGTCCCGAGCTGCGCGGCAAGCCTGTGGTGGTCGCAGGCAGCGGCCCGCGCGCGGTTGTGACCACCGCCAGCTACGAGGCGCGCCGGTTCGGTATCGGATCTGCAATGCCGGCCGCCAGAGCGCGCAGGCTGTGTCCCGAAGCGGTCTTCCTACCACCGGATTTCGAGAGCTATCGCGAGGTGTCGCGTCTGGTGATGGGGGTCGTACGGTCGCATATCGAGACCGTTGAGGTGATTGGCCTAGATGAGGCCTATCTCGATCTTGCTGGGCTTCTATCTCCACGCGCGGAGATGCGCAGGCTCCTGGCTGAGATCAAGTCGACGGCGCAGGTGACCTGCTCGGTGGGCATCGGCCCCAACAAGCTTGTCGCGAAGGTCGCTTCTGACGCGGAGAAGCCTGCTGGGTTTGTCGTCATGACTCGCGAGCAGGCATGTCGCCGTTTCGCCGACTCATTGCCGAGCCTCATCCCGGGGATCGGGCCGAAGACAGCTGCGCGCCTAGCCCATCTGGGCCTCACGACGATCGCGAAGGTCGCCGGCGCCTCTGAGCAGGACTTGGTGGATCGCTTCGGGCCGAACCTCGGGCTCGAGCTCAAGCGTCGTGCGCGCTTTGAACACAGCGGTGAGGTCAGCGAGGTTCGCAAGGTGGTCTCGGAGTCGCGCGAGCGGACGTTTGACACCGACATAAATGATCCCGAGCAACTGCGGGTGATCTTGCAGCGGCTCTCAGATGAGCTGTGCGCGAGTCTCTCAGCGAACAAACGCGCGGGACGGACGATCGGGATCAAGATCCGCCTTGATGATTTCTCGACGATCACGAGGGCTCACTCCGTCAGCAGTCCCACCTGTGACGCGCAGCTCGTCGCTTCGGTTGCGCAGCGGTTGCTGGGCGAGTACCAGCGCCGTCGTCCGGTGAGGCTCCTAGGCGTAAGAATCGCGGGTCTGGCGAGCCTCGACGGCGAGCGGACCTGCGATGGACGACTCGCGGAGGAGGAAGGCCGCGCGCAGCAGCAGCTGGCGCTACCGCTATAAGATCATCTCGCATGTCGGTCATCGAGACGGGCTCGGTAGAGCTTTCCTTCCAGCGCAGCGGCTCTGGCCCGCCTCTGCTTCTGATCATGGGGATGAGCGGCACGGCGATGCACTGGGGAGAGCCGTTCCTCGAGCCGCTGCGAGCAGAGTTCGAAGTGATCACCTATGACCATCGCGGTGTTGGGTTGAGCGGCCGCGTGGAGGCCCCGTTCACAATCGCCGATCTCGCCGGTGACGCGGCCGCCCTGCTAGACGCGCTGGAGGTCGACTCTGCCCATGTCCTCGGCATCTCGATGGGCGGCATGATCGCGCAGGAGCTTGCGCTGGCTCGGCCAAAGTCAATTCGCACGCTGGCCATCGGCTGCACCTACTGTGGCGGCGAGGGCAGCTCGCTGACTAGTCAGGCGGTGATGGAAAAGCTCGCCGGCGGGATGATGTCAGGCGAGCTGGAGCTCGCGTTGCGTTCAGCATGGGAGGCAAACGTGTCGGCTGACTTCGCGCGCGACGCGGGGCTCTATGACGCGTTTCGCGCGATTGGACTGGAGCACAGTGTGGCGCTCGCGGTCATCATGGAGCAGATGCGGGCGATCGCGGGGCACGACACAAGCGAGCGGTTGTCCATACTGCAGATGCCGACATTGATCATTCATGGCACGGAGGACCAGATGCTTCCCGTGGCCAATGCCTATGTTCTGCAGCAACGGCTTCCTCACGCGCGGCTCGAGATCCTCGAGGGCGTTGGGCACCTCTTCTTCTGGGAGCGTCCAGAGCGATCAGCAGAGCTCATTTCAGAGCACGCTCTGGCGCATGTCTAACCATGACGTGCTCGCTCTGCTTGCGGGCGGGCTCGTCGTCTTGGTCCAAGTCCTCGCAGCGCGCGTAAGGCGTCGGCTGGGAATCCCCCGCTGGAGCTCTGACGAGGCGTATCTGGCGAAGCTCTTGCGGTGGCGTCGCGGCCACTGACGTTCACCGCAGGAGACGGCACGCGCCTGGCTGGAGAGGAGAGCGGCACGGGCGCGCCATTGGTCTTGCTGCATGGTCTGACCGCGACACGGCGATACGTGGTGATGGGCTCACGGCTGCTGGAGCGCAACGGGTATCGCGTTATCTCATACGACGCGCGCGGGCACGGATGCTCGGGGCCGGCTCCCGCGCGTGACGCATATGGCTACCAGCATCTGGCTAGTGACCTGGTGACGGTGCTTGACGAGCTCGGCGTCGACCGTGCGATTCTCGCTGGCGCCTCGATGGGGGCCCATACGGCTGTGCGGTTGGCGCTGTCGTCCCCCGAGCGTGTGGCGGCGCTGTGTTTGATCACGCCGGCTTATGACCCACTGGAGCCACCCACTGGGCGGTCGCTTGCTGCGTGGGACGCGCTTGCCCGTGGGCTCAGGCAGGGCGGCGTGCAGGGATTCCTCGATGCTTATGACTTTTCGACCGTACCCGAGAGATGGCGCGCCACGGTCGAGCGCGTGGTCAGCCAACGGCTCGCCAGACACGAACATCCCGCGGCGGTCGCCGACGCGCTCGAAGCGGTCCCCAGGTCACAGCCGTTTGAGCGGCTGGAGCAGCTAGGACTAATCGAGATGCCAACAGTCGTTGTGGGCAGTCGTGACGAGGCGGACCCCGCTCATCCGCTCGCTCTCGCCGAAACCTACGCGCGAACCATCCCCTCAGCGCGTCTGTTGGTCGAGCTGCCAGGCCAGTCCCCGCTTGCCTGGCAGGGTGCCCAGCTCTCCCGTGTAATCGTAGACCTCATCTCAACGGGATAAGTTGAGTCCGGGGGTGACGGTCAGGGTCCTGGCTGCCGGTATCTCCAGGCCGCTGCGCTGCGTTCTCGACGGCATCTCGCTTGGATGTCGCGGCGGCGATCGACGAGACGATAACGCGTCGCCGGACGCGGGATCGTAGGGTTAACGGACGATGAACCTTTCGCTCACAGAGATACGCGTCCTCGGTTGCCTGATGGAGAAGCAGCGCACCACCCCGGATGTCTATCCACTGTCGTTGAACTCCCTGCGGCTTGCGTGCAATCAGTCGACTAACCGCGATCCCGTGGTCGACTATGACGACGCCGTGCTGCGCGACGCGCTGCACCGCTTGGAACGCCGCGGCTATGTGCGCCTGGCGAGCGGCGCCGGCAGCCGGGCGGCTAAGTACCGGCACCTGCTGGCTGAGAGCCTTCCTCTTTCAGACAGCGAACACGCCGTGATGTGTGTGCTGATGCTGCGGGGTCCGCAGACGCCGGGTGAGCTCAAGCAGCGCACGGAGCGCATGCATGAGTTCGGTGATCTCATGGAGGTGCAGGAGACGCTCGAGCGACTGATAGATCGCGAGCTGGTCGCGTGCTTGGGACGCAGGCCCGGGCAGAAGGAGGACCGCTATCGAGAGCTGCTCTCTGATGCCGAGGCCGAGGAGGCCCACATGGAGACGCCGGTCGTATCCCAGCCTGGGAGCTCGCCGCCTGGGATCGACGAGTCCGCTATCGCGACGCTCGCCAGGCGCGTTCAGTGTCTTGAGTCCGAAGTGGCCCAGCTACGAGCCGAAATCCCCACGTCCGACACGGAATAGGGTCATGCCTGAAGACGAGATCGGCTTCAGTGCGTTCCGGGCGGGTGGGGTCGGCGTCTAGGTCGAGCTTAGGCGCGTCTGGCATGGGGTTGCGGCAGATGCCTCCTCAGCAGCGCACAGCGCTTGCGTCCGTGCTCGCCGCCTCTACGCTTGTCACGCTCAAGCTAGTCGTCGGCCTGTTGGCTCACAGCTTGGGGCTTGTGGCTGAGGCGATCCACTCCGCGACCGACCTTGTGGCGGCACTGCTTACCTTTTTCGCGGTCGGCGTGGCTGTGCGTCCTGCCGACCGCGAGCATCCCTACGGGCATGTGAAGGCGGAGCACCTGTCTGCGCTCGCAGAGGGTGCGGTGCTGATCGTGGCGAGCCTTTTCATCGGCGTTCAGGCGATCGAACGTCTCAGCGGCACAGCCCATCACGTCGACGCGCACTGGTACGTGCTTGCGGTCGTGGGGGCGGTGATCGTGATCGACGCGGGTCGCTCGCTCGTCTCTCGCCGCGCTGCTCGCCGCTACCAGAGTGCGGCGCTGAAGGCGAACGCCCTGCACTTCACGCTCGACCTCGTTGGCTCGGCGGCGGTTGGAGTGGGGCTCATACTGGTCCGGTCCGGTCATCCGCGGGCTGACTCGGTCGCGGCCCTTTTGGTTGCAGGGCTGGTTCTCTTCTCCGCTGGGAGGCTGATGCGGCGCAACGTGCAAATCCTGATGGACGTCGCCCCGACGGGCTCAGTACAGGACGCCGCGCGCAGTGCCATCGAAGGCATCGAGGGCACAGTCAGCCTGCATCGCCTACGCATGCGCCAAGCCGGGGGACGTCACTTCGCCGACGTGGTCGTGGGTGTGGAGCCTGACGCGGCGCTAGCGCATGGCCACGCGGTCGCCAGTGCGATCGAGGATGCGATCGAGCGAGAACTGCCGGGCGCTGACGTCGTCGTGCACGTTGCGCCGGATGGTGGACTCGGGCCGTTGCGCCACCGCGCAACGGCGGCCGCGCTCGGAGTCGGCAACGTGCGTGAGGTACACAACGTGACGGTTCTGAAGGTGGGGGAGGGCACCGAGCTCGGTCTTCACATGAAGGTCACGGGCAGCTTGACGCTGCGGGAGGCTCACGGCATAGCCACTGAGGTCGAGAGGGTGATCCGCGCCTCGATACCCGAGGTCACCCGTGTACAGACCCACATCGAGCCGCTAGGCGAGGATGGAGCGACCCCTGCCGCGCGCGCTCGGGGACTCGAGGAGGAGCGGACCCTGATAGGTAACGTCGTGCGCGAGCTGACCGGTGGTGAGCCCCGCGAGCTGCGCTTCCGTCAGACGGCAGATGGCCTGCTGGCTTTCCTGACGCTAGCCCTCAGCCCCGAGACTACTCTCGTTGATGCTCATGCAAAGGCAAGCGAGATAGAGCAGCGCGTGCGGATCGAGCACCCAGAGATCGTGGACATCTTGATTCACACTGAGCCTGAGTGAGCTGGCTTTGGATTCAGACAGCGCTCGGCGTGGGGGGAGTGGAGAGCTTGCGCTCCAGATAACGCTGTTCCCAAGCTTGCTGGTTGCGTCGGGCGTCCAACACGAACGGTGAGTAGCCGATCGCCTTCACGATCGCCTTGTTGATCTGCGACCAGGGAGCGGGGAGGGGCCGCAGCACATCGACGAACAGAACCACGCGGGTCTCGTCGGTGTCGTTCCACACCTCGTGGTTGAAGGTGTCGTCGAAGATCAGGCTCTTGCCTTCCTCCCAGTGGCGAATGTCCTCGCCGACCCGTATGCGGCACGAGGCGCTGTCCTTGGGCACGATCAAGCCCAGGTGGTAGCGAAGAACCCCCTTGTATGGGCCCCGGTGGTCGAGGATGTGCTTGTGCGGAGAGAGGATCGAGAACATCGCCGTCGTCATTCCGGGAATTTGCTGCATCAGCTCGGCCGTACGGGGACACATCTCGATACCAAGCTTTGCCTTGAAGCCATAGCCGTAGAGGAAGAACGTCTTCCAGTTGTCGTCGTCAGTGATCTCGATCTGGTCCTTGGAGATGTCCTGGAAGTTCGCCAGCTCCTCGCGATCCTCCAGCAGCCGCTCGGCCTCCTGGCGGATGACCGTCCAGTTCTCCTCGATCTGTCTGACCCAGGGGAAGCGCTCGGAGGGAAAGAACGTTGTGTCGCCAACGAGCGAGCGGCTGCCAATGAACCGCTCTATCGGCGCCAGTAGTCGTTCGCCGACCGCGATCGTCAACGCGACTATTCGCTCCCACAGAGATGGCTTGGGCATACCGTCCCTCCGTAGCTCGGGTACACGCCGCCGGACTCAAGGCTCGGCGCGCTGAAACGGTAGCGGAAGCAGCGGCTGGGAAGCGAATTTCGCTGACCCGTATCGACGACGCGTTCGCTTCGGCGCGCCGAGCTCAGAGGCTACGCCGCCTCGCGCAGAGCGGCTAGCTCGGGCGACTCGGCCAGCTTCTTCAGCGCACGTTGCTCGAGCTGGGAGGCTCGCTCGGCTGAGAACCCGAGGCGCTTGCCGATGGCGGTCAATGTCTGGGGTTCCTCGCGGCCGGTGCCGAAGCGCAGCGTGAGGACTGTCCGCTCAGTATCCGGGAGCTGGGCTATCGCGCGGTGGACGATACGCTCACGCTCGCTGCCCCAGGCTGTCTCCTCTGGAGCCTCGTGCTCCGATGGCAAGAGGTCGCCCAGCGCGGTGTCTCCGTCTTCACCTATCTGCTGGTCGAGGCTCACCAGCGCAGCTCGCTGGTGGTGAACCTCCTCGATCTGCTCTAGCGGCATGTTGGCCTCGGCTGCGACCTCCTCGATCGTCGGCTCGCGACCCAGCCGCACTGACAGCTCGCGCTCGATCCGTCCCACCTTGCGAGAGCGCTGCGCGACGTGCACGGGTAGCCGGATGGTCCTGCCGGAGTTCTCGAGGCCTCGCTGAATCGCCTGGCGTATCCAGAGCGTTGCGTATGTGGAGAAGCGAAATCCCTTGCGCCAGTCGAACTTCTCTGAGGCCCGGATCAGGCCGAGCATCCCCTCTTGCACGAGGTCGGCCAACGGGAGGCCCTGGTTCTGGTAGCGCCTGGCGTTGGAGGCAACCAGACGGAGGTTTGAATTGACCATCAGTTCCTTGGCATGCAGATCACCACGCTCGATGCGTTGCGCGAGTTCGATCTCCTGGTCGGGCGTCAGCAGGGGGTAGCGTCGCGAGTGCGCGAGCAGCTGATCGACCGACTCGGGGATGAACGTGTCGGGAACGTGCGCGATCTCGTTCGAGGCGCGCTCGGGCTTCGTCTCGGGCGCGTCGAGCAAGGGGAGAGGGTCGTTGGTTGTGCCGTCTTGCATGTGGTTCCTTCTAATCCGATGCCTGGAGTCGGAATTATACGCCTCGATAGTTGCGCTGTCAACAATTCTTTGCGGAGGTGAGCTACGGCGAACGGGGTTGGCTCTTCTATGCAATACCCCGCCTACAGGCTCTTAACGCAGCAGCGGCAGAACAGTTGCGTGGTATCTGGCGCCGCAGGAGACCTAGTCTGCAGTGGAGATGCCGATGATGAGCCAGTTGGAGCCCGAGACAACCGATATATGACCGGCAAGGTGCTTCACGAGGAGTAGCAAGCACGAAGGGCGGTCATGTCGACTCAGAGCTCGCCGATCGTCGACAGCTCGTCGGCGCTCTCCAGGACGCCCAGAAGCTCTCCCACGCGACAGACGAGCAGCTTCTCCTCCTCAACCTCCACCCATGCTCCTGCAGAGAAGGGAAAGACAACGTGGTCGCCTGGTTTGACCGGCATCTCCAAACCCATGTGGCTCCACCAGTCCATCCCCGGCCCGACCGAGAGGACGATGCCGTGCTGAGGCGGCGGCTCATTGGAGCCAGATGGAACTACCAAGCCAGAACGTCGTACCCGGTCGGGCTCGAGCTCCTTGATCACCACCCTGTCAAAGAGGGGTCGTAGCTGCTGTCGCATGCCTAGAGATTAGACCTCCTCAGGCGCGGGCCACCGCTGCGCTCTTGCTCAACGGGATGCGATCTACAGCGTTCAAGCCGGGATGAACTGCCTAATCGCTCTGACCGATTCGACTCAACCCGAGCCGTAGGAGACGGGTGGCGTGCCGTCCGTTGCGGTCGCCGAGATCAACTGGAGCAGGCCTTGTGGGCTGGTACCGCCGAGCACCCGCAATCGCGGTAGCCGATAGAGGTCAGATGTGGGGCCCGCCCAGCCGGGAACAACGGTCGTGGAGCCGACGTAACCAGCCGCTGAGACTGCTGCGACCACCGTCGGGTCGTAATGGCCGGATGGGTAGCAGAACCACCTAACCGGCACGTGATAGCGCCGCTGAATCGTCTCCCGGGAGGCAGCCACCTGCTCGTGCAGTTCGGTGGGGGTGAGCTTGATCAGGTCGGCGTGGCTGATTCCTTGCGTATCGAGCTCCCAGCCAGCGGTGATAAGCCCCTGGATCTGGCTCTGGCTGAGGCCTCCCTGGGAGGGCGGTAGGCCCGTGAGCTGGATGTTCTCCACGCCGACCCAGCCCAACTGACGCAGGACGGGTAGCGCTTGCGTGTATTGCGACTGATAGCCGTTGTCGAAACTGAGGACGATCGGCTTGCCTTGTGGCAGCGGTGTCCCGTGCTGCCAGTAGGAGAGCAGCTGGTCCATCGTGACCGCGTGGTAGCCGGCTTTCGCGAGCGCCCGCATCTGCGCAGCGAATTCACCGGGCGTCACGTACAGGCCGGGGAACGGAGCACCGGAGGGCGGTGGGTTGATCACGTGATACATGAGGATTGGGGCCCTGAGGGTTCCATGGCCGCCCTTGGGCGCAGGGCTGTACGCCGTCGTAGGCGTCGTGTGCTGCTGGGCGGTAGACGTTCGTGTGGCGCGCGAGCTCTCGGTATGGCTTCGTTCTTTGCCGCCACAGCCGCTGAGCAGGACCGCTGCTAGGCAGGCGAGCGCTATCCCAAGCCCGCCGGCGCGGAGGACGCGGCGCGGCACCGGCTGTGCTTGCCCTTTCATATGGTGATCTGTCGTCCCATGGCCGTTCTTTGGCAGAAAGCTACCGGTGCGCCCGGGCGCACGACTCATATTGGGCTGGTGTGAGCGAGGTCGCCTCGCAAGAGAGCCACATCGTTGCCGCCGCTCCTGCTCTCAGCTCGAGGGTGCGATGGCCTTTTGGGCTTGCATGCGTCTGCCAATGTGAATCGTGAGCCAGAGCACGCCGAGGTCGAAAAGGACGACCAGTAGCCAGGTTCCCCAGTACAGAGCGTCGCCGCCGCTCAGCCGTTCAATCGATCCCGAGTGGCGATGGGAATAGAGGCGTACCCACAGTTCGATCACGGCACGCACGTCCAAAGCGAGCAGGACCATAAAGGCCACGGTTAGCCACGGTCTACGCATCAAAGACAATGCTATTCGCGCGGCTCGCCTGAGTGAGGTGCTATCCGTGCCGGTGCCGCGTTGGTGCTTCGATCAGGGCGACTGACTAAGCGCTACTGCGGCTAAGCTGCCGCTTCTTCAACGCTCGATAATCTATCTTATGTAAACCACAAAGTTGTCGCACGCTCACCAACACATCCCCTGGCCGTCAAGCGGCGCCGCCTTTCGGAAATAGCCGCGATAGGCAATCTAGTCCGCGTTAGCCGTAGTAGCATTGATCGTAGATGTCGCTGTGGCTTGTGATCCTGGCTCTTGCTCTGATCAAGCTTCCGCTGCTTGCGCTGCTGCTATGGCTCGCATTTCGCAGTGAGCCACAGACGACAACTCCCGTAGTGAGCGATGACGGCGACGACGACGGCGGTAGCCCAGCCGATCACCAGCATCCTCGTGGACCACGTCCGCACGTGCCGCTCACAAACGCTTGGTCATCACGCGCCCGAGGTGCGTGTGACGCATCCCGGCTCGCTGAGCGTCGCGAGCGCTTCGGCACGCCACGTGTCGGCGGCACACCGGCCGCTCAGCGGTTGCGCTTGCGCTGAGCGCGGGCAGCCTTCGCCTTTGCCCGCCGCTGACGCTGACGCGCCGCCGCGCTTTCTGCATTCCCACGGCCACCGGGTCCGCTGATGACCGGCGCCACCGAACGCGCGTCTCGGACGATGACGAAGGCGATACCTCCCAGCAGCAAAGCCCCAACGATGAGCGCGATTATGAGCGAAGTACTTGTGCCCGACGATGAGCTGTTTGATTCCTGTTTTGTCGATGTGAGGCTGGCTTTTGACAGTTCTTCCTGCTCAGCTTGTTCGGCGAGCTGAAGCAATTTCGAGCCGCTTTCGGGCGAGGCAGAGCCGACGCCAGATGACCCGCTACCCGCCGCACCGCCCTGCGCTTGCCCCCGTGCTACCGCTTCCTGGATCTCCCTCTGCAGCGCCGCCTTGCTTTGCGGGTTAGCGAGACTTCTCTGGACGGCCTTGCTGATCGCCGTCTTGCTAGTCGCCGAGCGACCACTGGTGGATGCAGCAGCGCCGCCCGCTGTACCGGTGGCGAGCCACAGCACCCCTAGGATGAGGGCAGAGATCGCCGTTATCAGTGCGGTATGCGGATATGTGCGACGCATCAGTTCTCGGGTGAGGCGAAGTAGCGAGGATAGCGCTTGGTGGTGTAGCTCCATAGAATGCCGAACAGATGCCACCAAAGCAGCGACAGGTCAGGATTGAGCCGCGCGGTGCCCAGCGTGCTATCGAAGCGCTAGAGCAGCGCTCCGACGAGGAGCTCGAGGCCGAGACCAAGTACAAGTCGGCTGCCCTCTCCATCCTGGGCGCCCGCGCCGCCGAGCGCTTCGATGCCGATAAGGCGCGCGGCTACTTTCAACGCGCGATCGCTGCGGCACGTCCTCAAGAAAGGATGCAGATTCGCCGCATGGCGGACGCCTCGCTGGCGCTGGCCGAACGACGTGCGGGAGACCTCAAGCAGGCGGTAGCGCGGCTTGGTCACGACGCGCCGAGTGCCCGCCAGCTGTTCTTCCTGCAGGCCGCCGGGCTGCTAGTCCCCCCCGCCAGCGCTGGCACCGTCGCTCGCATACGCGGCATCCTCTTGATCATCGCGCTCATCATCGTGATGCTCGCTCTCGGGCTCGGTATTGTCGAGCTGATCTCGTTGCCCTTCGGAGGTCTGGGACTCGCGCCTGGCATTCTGCTCGGGCTGTTCCTCGTGATCGTTGTTATCGCTGTGGCGGTCGTGATCGGTCGCCGCCGCCGCGACCGTGCGCTGGCCGCGCGAACAGGATCGTCAAGCAACTCGTAGCGGTGCTTTACGCCTGGCGGAGGCTCGCCCCGAAAGCCGCCGTCAATTGGACGCGAGCGTGGCCCGACTTATCACGACAGGGATGGTTGGCGCCCCGTCCTGGGGAGGGTCGGTGGCGAGCGTCCCGATCGCATTGACCGCTGAGAAGCTGCCCACCACCCGGCCGACGAGCGCGTATTGAGGCGGAAGCGCGGTCGAGTGCGCTGTGACGATGAAGAACTGGCTGCCCGACGCTCCCGGCGGATCGGCTTCGGTCTTGGCCATCGCCACGGTGCCGAACGTGTAGTGAAGTCCGCCTGGCGGAGGCTCCACGACGGTGTAGCCAGGTCCCCCGGAGCCGTCGCCGTTCGGGTCGCCGCCCTGAATCACGTAACCCGAGGCGACACGGTGAAACGTGAGGTCATCGTAGAAGCCACGCTTGACTAGATACGCGAACGAGGATGACGTCTTGGGGGCTTCCTCGACAGCCAGCTCTATTTCGATCTTGCCGCAGTTAGTTTCGAGCCGTACCGAGTAATGCTTCGCTGGATCTAGCGTGATGGTTGGCTTGGGAATGCGCTGGGCACCCTTCGGGTTTGGCGCGTTGACCACCCGACAGCCGTGGGCGGAGGTCGGCTGGGTGCCATGCCCGCCTGCTGTCAGGCTCACATGGCTGGTGGCGGGCACCTTGTGCGTGGCGCTGGAGCCGCATGCGCCGATGCCCACTGCCATTGAGGAGGCGGTCAGGACGTACAGCAGGTTGATCGTTCGGGTGGACACCGGCACAGCATAGGTCTTCGTTTTCGCTGTCGGTGCCTCTGTTATCGAATCCTTACCTTGCCTAATGCAAAACCAGAAAGCCGATCAGCGGCCTAACCAGAGAGCGTCAGGCAATACGCTTGCAGGGTGAGAGCGCCCGTATTGCTGATCGTGAACCCCAATGCTGGTGGGGGCCGTGCCGCCAAAGCTGCCCCCGCGGTAACCGACAGGCTGCGGCAGTTCGGTTTGGTGGTGCGTACAGCTGAGACTCGTGACCTCGACCATGCTGGCGAGCTCGCCATAGAGGGCGCGCAGGCAGGCGAAACCGTTGTCGTCTTGAGTGGTGACGGCATGATCGGTGCGGTCGCCAATCAGCTTCGGGACATCTCCGGCGCGACGATGGGGATCTTGCCGGGAGGCCGCGGCAATGATCTCGCGCGGGTGCTCGGCATACCCCTTGATCCACTGCAGGCTTGCGCCGTGATCGCTGAAGGCGTGCCACACCTGCTCGATCTCGGCGAGGTCGATGGCACAGCGTTTGTGGGTATAGCCAGCGCTGGGTTTGACAGCGAAGCCAACCGCATCGCCAATGAGGCCCCGTCGCGGCTCGGGAACCTCGTCTACGCGTACGGGGCGCTGCGCGCCTTGCTCTCCTGGCGTCCAGCGACTTTCGAAATCGAACTGGATCCACCGGGCGAGCGCGTGAGTTTCACCGGCTACACGGTGGCCGCGGCCAATTCTCGAGCGTACGG
>JANWLE010000107.1 GCA_025451035.1 Solirubrobacteraceae bacterium | reverse complement strand
CTCGTCAACCACGCGAACGGCCATCGTGGCTTCGCCGCTCAGGCAGGGCTCTGGTTCAACCCGCCCGTGACGGTAGAGCTCGGAGAGGGCAGCGCGCGGCTGGCGGATGTGAACGAGCGCGTCGTCGAGATCCCTTTCGCTATGCGGGCGCTGGGACGTCTGGAGCCAGGGGCCAGGATCCTCGACATCGGCGCCGCCGAGAGCACCTTTGCCCTGTCCGCAGCTTCGCTGGGCTATCGGGTGACCGCGCTTGACCTTCATCCGATCCCCTATGTCCATCCACACTTGGAGTGCGTTGCTGGGCGCTTCGAGGACTGGAAACCCGGCAGGAAGCGTTTCGATGCAGTATTTCTCATCTCGACCATCGAGCACGTCGGCCTCGGCGCTTATGACGAGCCTGTTGGGAGCGACGATGCCGATGTTGCCTTGATGTCCCGCGTGCGCAAGGAGCTGCTGAGCGACGTCGGCTTTCTCGTGCTGACGACCCCATACGGACCCCCGCATCGGGACGCGCTCGAGCGGACCTATGACGACGCGACGCTGGAGCGCCTGCTGGATGGATGGAAGGTGCTCGAGCGACAGGTTGTGCTGCGCCGCGATGAGCGCACCTGGTCGCCGGCCAAAGATGATGCGGAGGGGGAGCGAGGCGTTGTGATGGTGCTGGCCGCACCGACCTCCCATTCATGATCCCGCCCGGCTCCGTCTGCCTGGACGCACAGGGCGCCCAGAGCCGCGATCACCACGATCGCGGCATCGCCCGCTATGTCGTGGAGCATGTCCGCGCTCTGCACGGCGCACGCCCCGAGGCGCTGGACTCGGTAGTGCTCAATCCGATGCTGCCGCTGACCGGCAACCTCAGCTGGCTCATCGGCAAGGACCTGCTCGGCTGGGCCACCGACGACCGCCGCAGTGCGCGACGGCCCACGGGACGGCCCACGATCTATCACGTGATGAGTCCTTTCGAGACCCAGACGCTGGACTCGCTGTGGCCGATCTGGGCACGCGGCGCGCGCATACGTACGGTCATCACCCTCTACGACCTCATTCCTCAGGTCTTCGCCGACCATTACCTACGCGAGCCAGGCGTGCGCGCCAGCTATCAAACCCGTCTGGAGCTCATACGCAAGGCCGACCACATACTCGCAATCTCTGAGGTCACCGCGCAGGACGCGGTCAAGCACCTGGGAGTGGAGCGGGAGCGGATCACCGTCATCGGCGCGGGGGCCACCGAGAAGTTCGCGAGCATGTACAGCTCTCCAGATGCGGCCTGGGCGCGCTTGCGCAACTCCATACCGACGATCCGGTCTGGCTACATGCTTTACGTGGCCGGCTTCGAGTTCCGCAAGAACCTCGAGCGAACCGTGGCCGCCTACGGCATGCTCCCGCCCGAAACGCGCGCCCGGCATCAGCTGGTGATCGCCTGCCGGATGCTGCCCTCTGAGGCCGAGCTCATGCATGTCTGGGCCAGGCAGGCCGGAGTTGGCGAGGAGGAGATTGTGATCACCGGCTATGTGAGCGACGTGGACCTGGGTGCGCTCTATCACGCGTGCACGCTGTTCGTGTTCGCCTCTATCTACGAGGGATCGGGATTGCCGATCCTTGAGGCAATGTCCTGTGGCGCGCCTGTGGTGGCCAGTCATACCTCAACCGGACCGGAGATCCTTGGCGACACCGAGGCGACGTTCGATCCATATAACCCGGCGGCGATGGCCGAGTGCTGGCGGAGTGTGCTGGACTCCCCCGCCGCGCTCGCGACGCTGACCGAGCGTTCGCACCGCCAGGCAGCCCACTATACCTGGCGAACCGTAGCCGAAAGGTCGCTTGAGGCCTACGAGCGTGTGCTCCACGATCCCCTCCGCCGCACGAGAAAGAGCCGTCCGCGCTTGGCGCTTGTCTCCCCCTGGCCGCCTGAAAGGTCTGGCATCGCCGACTACAGCTATGGCTTGGCGCGCGAGCTAAGCCAGCACGTCGACGTCGACGTCGTTGTGGGCAATCCTCTCGACACCTACGCACCCCCTCAGGAGCGCGGCGTGCGGCTCGTGCCCGCCTCTACCTTCCGCCTCTCCGAACGCCTGCGTCAGCCCGATCGTGTCCTCTACTGCATGGGCAATTCCGCCTTTCACGGGCACGTCTACGAGCTCATGCGGGAACGTCCCGGAGCGCTCTTGGCGCACGATGTGCGCCTCACCGGCTTCTATCGCTGGTTCTCCGAGCAGGAGAATCCCGAGGATCCGGGGGGACGCGCCAAAAAAAGGGTCGAAGCGCTCTACGGGCCGCGCATCCCCGAGACCATGATCGCCGGCGGGATGCCAAGCTGGGAGGAGCAGTCGGCGCTCGGTATCTACATGACCCGCGAGATCCAGCAGTACGTAGAGCAGATCTTCGTCCACTCCAACCACGCGCGCGAGATTCTTGAACTGGATCGAGGCCCATTGGATAAAGCGGTGCCTGTCGCGGTTCTGCCTCTCGCTCTCCCGCCCGTCGCCGATCGAGCCCAGCGGACAATCGAGGGCTCACCTCTTATCGCCAGCTTTGGCATGGTCAGCGAGGTCAAGGGCCTCGACACTTTGATCGCGGCAGTTGCACTGCTGGCCGAAAGTTACGTCGACATCCGCCTGACAATTGCCGGTCCGGGCGAGCAAGCAGAGCTTCAGCGCTGGCGAGACCTGGCCAGTGAGATCGCCCCTAACGTGGACACAAGCATTCCTGGACATGTGCTCGCAGACGACTACAAGCGCCTGTTGCAAAGCGCAGACGTAGCGGTGCAGTTGCGTACGCTCTCCAATGGAGAGGCGTCAGCTGCGGTAGTCGACTGCCTAGCCTCGGGCGTACCCACGGTCGTCAGCGATTTGGGTTGGGCGGCGGAGCTACCTGGCGACGCCGTGGCGCACGTCCCGGCCGATTGCACGCCTTCGCAACTGGCCCATACCATCGAGGATCTGCTCGCCAGTCAGCAAAAGCGCCGAGAGCTTGGGGAGGGTGCCCACGCCTATGCACGCAAGTACAGCTTCTCGGCGGTAGCGCGAGACTATCTGCGGTTGTTGGAGCTCACCTGACCATTTCCCTCAACCGCTCACGCATCTGTGCACCAATCGCCGCTGGGGACAGCTTCTCTTCGACATCAATACGCGCACGGTGCACCTTGCGTCGTGCCTCCTGGCTATTCCCACGGACAGCCTGCAGCAGATGGGCCGCGTTCTCTATATCTGGCTCCGCCCACCTCGCCTCGGCCGGATAATGCTCAACGTTAGGACCAACCGATGCAGGCGTCCAACGCACCAAATAAGAGTTGTCGTTAGTCATGAACTCCGTGTTTCCACCGTAAGCGGTCGCCACCACAGGCTTGCCGCTGGCCATCGCCTCTGCAAGCGGTAGTCCATGCCCCTCGCTACGGTGCAGCGAGATATAGCAATCACAGCTGAGGAGCAGCGCATCGCGCTCTGCCGCAGACATCAAATCATCGAGGAACACGATGTCTTGCCGTCCCTGCGCGAGGCATGTTAGCTCCGCCCGGCGCTCCGGCCGATGTCGTGCGTTGACTGACTTGACTATGAGCACAGTCCCGTCGTCGGAGCTAAAAGCTCGCTGATAGGCAGCCATCGCACCCAGCGGGTTCTTGCGCTCGAGCGTCGATAGGTAGTCGAACATGGTCAGGAACCGAAATCCCTCAGGCAGGCGCAACGCCTCCGTTGATATAGGGCTCGTAATCTCAGACACAGGAGGGGGAATGCCAATCACGGGTGCACTGATCCCCGCGCCTATGAACTGAGCAGCAAAGTGGGAATAGGTCCAGATCTCTGTCACCTCGCTCGCTGCCTCAGCCCAACCAGGAGGCAAGACGTCGACCTCCCAGCTCCAGATACCGATTGTCTGTCGCCCGTCTCGGCGCGGGCTTTCGGGGCCGTTGAGATAGGGGATCATCTGCTCAGGATTCAGGCATAGGAGGTTGAAGGCGATCTCGTCTGGTTTCGGCTTTGGGTGCACAGCGCAGTTCGGTTCGACAGCGTCGCGGCCGGGAAGCGGCACGTCTCGGTCGAGCACCGGCACTCCGACCGCCCGTAGCGCCTCGATATATAGGCGAGCGGCTTCGCCGACACCGACAGCTGAGTTGAGGTAGCCCGCCAGCTCTACGCCGGGAGATCCATACGGTCGGATTTTGGTGCGTAGGATGCGCCACATGTCTGCCGTCGATTCTTCCGTCGTCAAACGATGTCGTTATCGGCTGAACCTTGCGCCCGTCCGAGCATCCCAATCGGCCCCAAAATCGGCCTCCGCAGCAACCGGCGAGACGCGATCCGCATAAGCCCCCGTTGCTCGGCGGGACTCAGCAGCCCCCCGTCGTCGATTAGCGGCAGACCATCGGCCACGCGAGCACTCAGTGAATGGTAGGCGTCCTGGTACTCCTGCGCTTGCGCCTTCAACTGCTGAATGTCTTGGTCGAGACGGACGATGAAGCTCTCGCGATCTAGCTCCTGCCATGCTCTGTCGGCCGCCTCTGACGACGGCTCCACGATCGTACGTGCGTAGACCTCGACGAGCTGCTTGGCCGTATCCTCCCAGCTTGGCAACTCCAGTGACCTCAGTTGCTCGAGATGCCGTTTTCGCTCAGGACCTTCCGCAAGCAGTGGCAGGACCGCTGCCGCGCTCGCACGGGCATCCCAAGGCAACAGAGTCGCGGCCTGGCCCGCCAGCTCCGACAGCGATGCCTGGGGGGCGAACAGGCACGGCAGTCCCGTTCGCGCAGCCTCCAGTGGCACCAGTCCAAAGCCCTCGTACAGTGTCGTATACACGAGCGCCCGAGCGTGCCGATACAGCCAGCGCTTAGTCGGCTCGTCCACCGGTCCCAGGTCCATAACCCGGTTCGCGAGGTTTGGATGTCGCTCGAGGACTTCCCGCTCGCGCTCGCGTGAGGACCCGTAATCGACGTGGACGCCGGCGAACACCAGACTTCCGTCCCATCCGAGCTGGTTCAAGGCCCCCATTAGCTCGATCGCAAATGGACGGTTCTTGTGCGCATAGTCAGCCCCGATGCACAGTAGAAACTTCCGATCCGGGGAGAGGCCCGCAGGTTGGGTTGCGGGCGTGTCGGCCGCTTCGGCGGGGTCCATCCCGATGCTCACCATGTGCGTTCGCCCAACCGGCAACAGATCCTCAGCCAAGGCGTCGCAGCGGGCATGCTCTGAGAAGAAGATCACCTGATCAGCCGCCGCCAACGCCAACCGGGTGGTACGCCGATACGCGCGCCAGCGATCGGTGTCGGGGTGGTAGGAGTGATTGTGGTAGGCGATCAGATCCTGCTGACCAATCACGATCCGCCGTCCCAAGAGCCTCAACAGAATCATGTCGCTGGGAGTGAACGCCTGCTGCGGGCGGTGAACGACATCGCTGAGCGGCACGCCCTCCAGCGCCTCCTCATAACTGATGGGCTCGACGTCCGAGAGAGCCCCAAGCGTGCTCTGGGCTCGCTCGGAGAGGTCGTGCGGGACTAGTACTCGCAGCGAGACGCCGCCGTTTTGCGCCAGTGCCGTTATCAGCTGAAGGATGTAGGTCTGCGTACCACCGACTGTGGATGTCAGGGAGCGCCCGTCGATTGTCACAGACAAAGGGCGCAGCGCGATGCGTGAGATGTCCATGGCTCTACGTAGGCGCCCGTGCTCGTCGTCGGCAACGGTCTCCCTCACATGCTGTGCGATGCTAGAGGCTGGGGATTCTTGAGCGATTGAATGGGCGGCTACCTCTTGAGCGGTTGCCGCTGACGTTCTAGCGCCCTGCCCCGCAACGAGCACATCATCCGCCGCCGCATGAACCATGCCTTTCGAGATCGCCTCGATCGCCAGCTCGAGCAACGCCTCTTCAAGGGGCACGGACTTCCGCAGAGGTCCAACCAGCTCCAGCGCCGTCCGCCGAATATAGGCACATCCTGGACCGATAGTCGCGACACGCGGCCACAGGCGCCGGCTTTGCTTAGCAACCATCTCGGCGAGTTCGGCGAGAGACACAGATGTCTCGGGGCTTTCGACGGGAGCTTTATCGATGGAGTGCTCGATTTGCGCCAACGACAGCAACTTTGGATCGCCGAGGAGATCTACCCCGCCGACACCTAGGGATAGCGGAGTGGCGCTCGCCACGGTGGAGTCGCTGAGAGCCGCGGCCTGTAGGCGAGGCAGCCAGTCATTCGTGACCTCGACTCCGGTCACAAGCACAACGTCGGCGGGGAAGCTCGCGTCTATCGCAGCGTTGACAGTCTCCGTCTCGCTTGTATCGGGGGGCAGTACAAGCGCATTGAGGTTCTTTGGCCAGTCCTTAGACTCAGGCGGATTCTCGAGGACTCGTTTGACTTGCGTCGCGGGTCCGGCGATCAGCAGCGGGATGGAAGGATCAGTGTGCTCGAGGACGCTTCGGAGCGTCGCGAGGGTCCGCTGGTATCCGGCTGGCGATCCATCCGATCCGACGGGAACGCACACGATAGCCGCGCCTCGCCCCAGCCTAAGTGCCCGTTCATCGATAGGTTTGGTCGACATCAGAAGGGTTCAGCGTACCTGCGGATACGCTCGCCCGGGCTATAGCGGTCCGCTCATGACGGTCGAGTTGAGTGAGGAGAATCTTAGCGGCATGTCTCTCGCCTAGATCAGGACTGAATCTGTCTCTAAGCTTAAGTCGGAGCACTTAGCCACGGCTCGGTTATGCGCGCAGCTCGACGAATCCTGCCGCTGAGAAGTTGCGCTCGTCTCTGGCACGAGCCAGGCATTTGCGTCGGCTTCGATCGACTCCGAAACTCTGACGAGCTCGATGCGCAGTGAGACAGTCAACGCATCCAGACGAACGGCGATCTTTGTTGCCAGCCCGCTGCGTCAGGAACGCCTCGGCTATCGAGCCCGATACCCTTTGGAGCAAATGCAGTCGACTGTTAGCAAGGCGTGGCCAATCTTGAGTTCGCGTGCGAGCATGTCTCAGACCGACTCAACAGCAGCGGCTTTGGTGGTGTCCGAAGTCTGCAAGAGCTTTCAACGGCCAGAGGAGACCACACATACGCTCAAGGAGCGTGTTCTGCACCCGCGCCGCCGCGCGGTGAGCCGCAGGTTCGACGCGCTGCACGACATCAGCTTCTCCGTACGCAAGGGTGAGTTCTTCGGGATCGTCGGGCGCAACGGCAGCGGCAAGAGCACCCTTCTGAAGTGTATGGCCGGCATATACGCGACAAGCGGCGGACACATCTGGGTAGACGGTCGCCTGTCCACGTTCATCGAGCTCGGCGTTGGCTTCAACCCCGATCTAGCCGCATATGACAATGTGGTCCTCAACGGCATCATGCTTGGACTGTCTCCCCGGCAGGCGCGTGCTCGCTACCGCGAGGTGATCGAGTTCGCCGAACTCGAGGAGTTCGAGAACCTCAAGCTCAAGAACTACTCCTCAGGGATGCACGTGAGACTCGCGTTCTCCGTAGCCATACAGGTTGACGCAGACATCCTGCTGATCGATGAGGTGCTGGCGGTCGGCGACGCCTCCTTTCAGCAGAAGTGCTTCGACGTCTTCAATCGGATGCGCGACGAGGGGCAAACGATCGTGTTCGTGACTCACGACATGAGCGCGGTCAATCGCTTCTGCCATCGTGCGTTGCTGCTCGAGCGCGGCCGAGCGGTAATGCTCGGCGAGCCCGATAAGGTGGCTGACCGCTATCTAACGATCAACTTTACACACGCAGCGGAACACGCCTCTCAGGGCGAAGATAACACTACTGAGGGCACACCTGCCGCTTCAGACGTGCCGCGCTTCGGAAACAGCAAGGCGACGATTGCCGAAGTGTGGCTGGAGAACGACCACGGCAACCGCGTGACGTCGGTGGCCCGCGAGGAGGTCGCCTCCGTCCGCGCGCTTATCGAGTTTCACGATGACGTGCAGAATCCGATCGCAGAGCTCTCGGTGGAGAACGATGAACATGTCCCAATCGTCGTCGCCTCGTCGCTGGAGCGCACCGAGCACACTGGCCATTTTCGACGTGGTGACCGCGCTGTATTTCTTTTCAACTTCGGCAATCTTCTTGCGCCTGGACGTTACTTCCCACGCGTCACTCTGGCGCACCGGGGAAGTGGACTGGCCGTGATAGATCGCTATCAGCGTGACTTCTCGTTCGTGTCGATCAACGCGCGCAATACAGGCGGCGTAATCGACATCCCAGTGCACACCGATAACTGGGTCCTCGACAGCGAGTGAAGGTGAACGTCGAACCGGAGACACGAGCCGCGCTGAAGCCTCTTTCCGAGCAGGAGGTGTTGGCCACGCTTGAGCCTGTGCTGGGGACCGGTGAGCCGATCCGCGGGCCGAGGGCGCTTGCGGATGACTGGAGGCGCTTCTGGCACCTTACCTACAACATCGCTCGTAATGAATTCAAGCTGCGCTTCTTTGGCTCGGTTCTTGGGTATGTCTGGCAACTCGTACGTCCGCTGCTTCTCTTCGGAGTGCTCCTGTTCGTGTACAGCGTTGGGCGCTTCGCCGGCAAAGCCCCCCATAACGCAGTCGCCTTGCTTGCCGGCATCGTGTTGTTCACATTCTTTGCGGAAGCGACCAGCGGATCGGTGCGCAGCGTCGTAGACCGCGAGAACCTAGTCCGCAAGATCCAGTTTCCGCGCCTTGTCATCCCGTTGTCGGTCGTCTTGCTGGCCTCCTTCAACTTGGCCCTGAACCTGATTGTCGTCTTCATCTTCGCCCTCGCCGACGGTGTGCGCCCGATGGTTTCGTGGCTTGAGCTGCCTCTCATACTGGTCATACTGGTCGTCTACTGCATTGGCTGGTCCATGCTGTTGTCTGCCTTGTTTGTCAAGTTTCGCGACATTCAGCCGATCTGGGAGGTGATCACGCAGATTGTCTTCTATGCCTCCGGTATCTTGATTCCGGTCGCGCTGCTGCATGAACGTCTAGGGTCAACTGAATTTCATCTGCTCATGCTCAACCCCCTTGCGATCCTCGTCGAGCAGTTTCACCATGCGATGATTGACCATGGCGCGCTATCGGCCGGACAGGTAGTCGGCGGCTGGTGGCAGCTGCTTGAGCCTGCCGGCATAGTGTTCGCGCTGTTCGTGGTCGGTTTCTGGGTGTTTAACCGCTCAGCGCCGCTGATTGCTGAGAACCTCTGACGCGCCCGGGCTAGCTCGCTAGATTACGTCATACCAATAACCGTCATCATCGTCTTCCTGCTGGCGAGCGCGTACGCTGCTGTCGGCCAACGTGATAGACGAGCTCGGCCTCTAACTATTCCTAGCCGGTCTCGCCGGACTCGGGAACAGCAGTCTGAGCAACGGCTATTTTCGCTAGATCGAGTTTTCGTGATGTCGCAACTTGCTCCAAGAACGCCTCCAGCGCGTCGATGCGACGCTCCCAAGCGTATTCGGCCGCCGTATCGATGCCGGCCTTACCCATACGCCCGCGTAGCCCCGGGTCGGCTAGCAGGCGCATGATGGCCTCTCTGACGGCCGTACGCTCTGACTCTGGCATCAGGCAGTTCTCGCCGTCCGAGCAGAAGTCGCGGTTACCGTGGGCGTCGGTGCAGACCACAGCTCCACCCGTTGCCATCGACTCCAAAGCTGGTAGGCAGAAGCCCTCGTGCGTAGAGGTCTGCACGAACACGGTCGCTTCGCTGAACAGCTCGGCGACCCGCTCATCACTGGGCGCCTCCTCGTAGCGCATCCCCGACTCGCTTGCAAGCTCTGGCTCGATCCCGAACATGCAGAGCTCCGGCCGCGGTTCAGGCAAGGCCCTCCAGGCTTCGATTGTCAGCAGCAGGTTCTTCAGTGGGTTGGTGCGGCCGAGCGCAAGCACCATGTCATCGCGCCGATGCACATCCTCGCGCACCCGGAAATTCTCGAGGTCGATCCCTGGCGGGATCAGCTCCGCGTCCAGTCCTAGCTCGCGCAAGCGCTCTCGGTTCCAGCCGGAGATCGTCATATAGCGGAACTCGGGCCTGTAGGAGTCGATCACGGCGTGACGTACCGACTCGTCGTCGGGGTAGTAGCTCGTCTCGATGTCCTGTACGAAGTACACCGGGATGCCTCTCACGACGCGTGCGCGCCACACCGGCATCGCGGTGTTCCACCAGGTTGCGACCTTGATCGCGTCCAAGTCGCTGAGTTCCTCTACCAGTTCGTCGTAGAACTCGAAGCTATGTACGGGCACGCGCAGGTCGAACCAGTCGGGCCGCTCGCCAAGGGTGTATAGAGCCACCTCATGCCCCCGACTGGCGAGGCGGTTGAGGTGCTCGAAGATGTCGCGGTGCCCGCCCCCAACGCCGGTGTCCTCGGTCACATAGACGACTCTCAGCCGGCCGTTCTCCGTGT
>JANWLE010000106.1 GCA_025451035.1 Solirubrobacteraceae bacterium | reverse complement strand
GGGGCGCCGGGGCGGGGACGTAGCGCAACGCCTCGGCGAGCGCCGGTTCGATGCTGCACAGACCCGCCGGCAGCGACAGGTCGAGGTCACGCAGCGCGACCATCGCCGCCCGCACGTCGCAGACTCGTTCGGCCAGCACCCGCCTGACTGCTTTGGTGCAGCCGGCGCGGGAGAGGGTGCGCAGCGCAAGCCCCCAGGCGGGTGACTCGGCCAGCCCGGGCAGGGCCTCGACGAGCGCCCTCAGCGTTCGCTTGCTGACATGGCTGCCCTGCGCGTGGATCACGAGCGGCGCCAGCCGCGCGACGCGCCACGCGTCGCCCATCTCCGCGGCGCGACCCAGCGCGATATCGGCCTCCACGCCGACCCGAGGGTCCTTGGAGACCGCCGCCAGGTACGCGGCCAGGCGCGGTATTTCCCAGGGCATGCTCCAGATAGCCGCGAGCGCCCAGTCGATGAAGCACGGCTCACGCTCGCGGGTGAGACCCGCCAGCGCGTAGCGAAGCTCGCTGCGCCGCTCGACCGGCTTCTCCGCGGTGTGGTGCAGCGCACCGATCAGCTTTTCGCGGATCACCGCGGAGGAGTCCAGCTGCGCGTTGAACACCGGGGTGATCAGTTTGCGCATCTCGGTGCTCGCGACCGCGCCGGGAAGCAGGCGCGTCTTGGACGAGTTGAGCGTCAAGCCGAGCTCGTTCAACCCCTGGTTGAGCTCCGACAGAGCCCGCTGCGCGAAGCGCACCGATGAGGCGAAGAGCCGGTAGTCGTCGACCCACCGCACGAACGCGACCGGTACGCGCTTCTCCGCCTGCGCCAGCACGACGTTGCCGAGCAGACGTGCGTCGGAGTAGCCGGAGGGCAGGTGTGCCAGCCCGGCCGCAGAGACCCTGACCGCGGCGGCCCGCAGGTTCGCGATCGCCCGGTCCTCAACGAGCGCCGCGGCGCATCTCAGCACGAGCGTCCACGAGGTGGACCTGAAGAAATCCGCGACATCCGTGAACACGACAGCGTGAGAGTTGGCCGCGCCGTCGGCGGCGGCCTGCGTGAACACGCGCCATGCGGGCGAGTAACGCCAGTTGCGGTCAGCTCCCTGGCGGTAGCTGAGCACCCCGCGCGAGAGCGTGCGCGCGGCGGGCTTAAGCAGCGGCGCCACCGCCCGGTGCAGCTGCACGATCACGGCCGGGTGCAACACCGGCACCTGCATGTGGGCGCCGTCCGGCTTGGGCACCATCAGCGGCTTGAAGACCGGCTCGACACCCGATGTCACACCGGACGCCAGATAGGGAAGGTCGATGTCCGCGGCGACATCGGGAACCCACGCCGCGAGCCGGTCCGCTTCCAGGTCCTCCATCAGATCCATGCACTCATAGGACCACCGGTGTCGCGACTGAACGGCCATAGCGCCAAGTTACGCACCGCTCCCGATGGTTGAGCGATATTCAGGTAACCGTTACACCACCCGGCGAGCCCGTCCCGCCCTCAAAATGGTCTTGGCTGGGCGCCGTGACAGTGACAGGCCGGCACATATCTGTGACGGCTCTAAACCAAAAGCCAGCCTGAGAGGTTTCACGCTAACCGCCCCACCCGAGACTCCTTCGCTCTCGCCCCGCTTCACACCGACAAGCAGCTACGCGCGCGAGGGTAGGCGTCGAGCCCGGCGCAGCCGCTAGTATCGGCCCTCCATGGAACGCGGCGAGCCCTCCCCGCCTTCGGCCGCCCCGTCCGGCTCAGCGGCCAGCGCACAGGCCGACAGCCTAACGCCGGATCGAGCCGGGTCGCCATCGCGCGGTCGCGAGGACCCTTCCTCGCGACACGACCGCCTGCTCCCCTGGATCGCGGCGGAGCGCGGCGTCCGCGCGCTGTTTCTCGTGATCCTCGGGATTGTCCTCGTGACCCACCCGCAGACCAACTGGGCGGGGGAAATCACGCACGTCGCCCACCAGTGGGGGCTTGATCCATCGCGCAACGTCGTGCGCAAGATCATCGACGCGGTGCGCAAGGTCCACGCTGGACAGAACGTCGTGTTCGGCGTGATCGCGCTCGGCTACGGCGCGCTCGAGGCGGCCGAGTCCTATGGGCTCGCGCGACGCAGGCAGTGGGGTGAGTGGCTGACGCTGGTGGCGACCTCGATCCTCCTGATCCCGGAGGCGTGGGAGCTGGTGCGCAAGGTGACCGTTCTGAAGCTCGGCGCGCTGGTGGTCAACCTGCTGGTCATCGCCTACCTGTATTGGCGCTTGCGCCGCCATGCGTCGGGCCAGAGCCAGCCGGTGGTGTAAGCGTCCGTCTATCAAACAGGTAATCCCGAGACGGCGTTAATCACATCTAGCCAGTTTCGTGGCGCAGCGCGAGTATCGCTTCGTCTTTGCCCGAGAAAGCGAGTGGCGCCCCGCTTGACGCCACTCGCTTCTCAGCGCCAAGCCCGCCGTAGCTTGGCTACCTCTCCATTTACCTCTCCCGTGACTCCCGGCGTCCTGCCTTGATCGGGCGTCGCTTCCGCCCGGAAGCCGCACGATAATTCAGCTCAACAGGGCATGTCAACCCTTCCCATAAATGGGTAATCCCCTATTGCCCTTTTTGGGGAGTGGGCTAGCGGGACTCGGGGCGCATAGCCGGAAACGGCACGACCTCGCGCAGCGTCTCGGCGCCGGTGAGGATCATCAGCAGGCGGTCGACGCCCATCCCGCCGGAGGCCGAGGGCGCCAGCCCGTACTCCAGCGAGCGCACGTACTCCTCGTCGTGGGGGTGCGGCGCGTCGTCGTCCTCGGCGCGGCGCTGTTTGCGCTGGTCGACGAAACGCTGCCGCTGCTCGATCGGGTCGTTCACCTCGCTGTCGCCGCTGACCAGCTCGATCCCGCCGATCACCGCATCGAAGTGCTCCGCTACGCGCGGCTCACGCGCGTCGGCCTTGGTGATCGGGAACAGCTCGAGCGGGAAGTCGTAGACGAGGGTCGGCTGGTTGAGCGTCGGCTCCACCAGCTTTGAGTAGACCGCCTGCACCACCTGCCCCCAGCTCGCGTCTGGGTGCACCCGCTCACCGAGCAGCTGCGCGAGCTCGTCGCGGCCGGCGGCGAGAAAGTCCACGCCGGTTACGCGCTTGATCTCCTCTTGCATCGTCGTCTTGCGCCACGGCTCGGACAGGTCGATGCTCTCTCCGCCGCGCTCGATCGTAGTGGTGCCCAGCACGCGCTCGGCGGCGTAGGCGATCATCTCTTCGGTCAGGCGCGCCACGTCAGTGTGGTCTGAGTAGCTCATCAGCCACTCGAGCATCGTGAACTCGGGGGAGTGACGGTAGGAGATGCCCTCGTTGCGAAAGCACTTGCCGAGGTCGTAGACGTTCTCGAGACCCCCGATCAGGCAGCGGTTGAGGTACAGCTCGACCGAGATGCGCAGCGACATCTCCTGGTCCAGCGCGTTGTGGTGGGTGAGGAACGGCCGCGCCGAGGCGCCGCCGGCGAGGGTTTGCAGCACCGGCGTTTCGACCTCCATGAAGTCCCGCTCGTTCAGAAACGAGCGCAGCGCCTCGATCGTTTTGGTCCGCACGCGGAAGAGCTCGCGGGTCTCTTCGTTGGCGAGCAGGTCGAGCTCACGGTAGCGGTGGCGGGTGCCGGTGTCCTCCAGCCCGTGACGGCGGTCCGGCGGCGGCCGCAGCGCCTTGGTCAGCAGCGTGAAGCTCTTCACGGCGAGCGCGAGCTGGCCTCGCTGTGTCACATACAGACATCCGCCCGCCTGGAAGATGTCGCCCACGTCGAGGTCGAGGATGCGTTCGTACGCCTCGGGCCCCAGCGAGTCCTCGCTGGCGAAGAGCTGTATCTCGCCGGAGGAGTCACGCATGTCGATGAACGTCGTCTTGCCGTGTCCGCGGCGGGCGGTCAGGCGACCCGCCAGGCTGTAGGTGACCTCGGGGTGCTCGCCCTGAGCGAGGGCGGCCGGGTCGTGTGCGGCGAGCACCTGCGCGGCGAGCGTGCGCGGCTCGTGCGCTATGTGCGGGTAGGGCTCGATCCCTTTCTCGCGCAGCCGCGTGACCTTGGCGCGCCGTTCGTCGCGGTGGGGCTGGTCCTCTCGGGGGGTGTCGCTGTCGTGTGTGTCCAAGCTAGAACCTCGCGTGGTGACTGCGCTCGCGCTTTTTTCAAGCCGTGGCGCGAGCGCAGCCTACCTTGATGATGGCCACGGGCGACTTTGCGCCAACTTCGCTACCCGGCATGCGCCTATCTACAGCGCTGATCCAGCGGTGTCACAGTCACGCAACAGAACCCTCCCAAGCTGTTTCTAACGTGCTCGCTGCGATGGTCAACGACTCGAGCACCCCGGCGACGAGTAGCTCTCCCGCTACACATGCGCGCCACAGGCGCTTGATGGCTCTCGCGCAGCGCAGCTCACACACCTCCGCGGCCCAGCTGACGATGTCGCTCAGCCGTGCCCGCAGCCGGCCCCATCACGTCAAAGCTCGCTTGCTGCCTGCCCCCCCGCAGCAAGCCAAGCGCTCGACCAGAGCGCGCGATCGGCTCCCAGGCCTCGATCCTCTCCTCGAGGTCTGGGAGCACGACCTAACGCCCTTGGAGCGGGCGGCGGGAGTCGGCGAGCATTCCGACCTGCCGTGGGAGGGCGCGAGCTTCTCCTGGGAGCCCGCCAGCCGCAACGCCGTTCCTTTCAGCAAACCGCCGCGCGCCTAGCGCGCGATCCGCAGGTACGCGAGTACCGCCAGGACACGCCGGTGGTCGTCTTCGCCGGCGGGCAGATCGAGCTTGGCGAAGATGTTCGTGATGTGCTTCTCGACCGCCCCGGCGGTCACCACCAGGCTCTCGGCGATCGCGGCGTTCGAGCGGCCCTCAGCTATCAGCTTGAGCACCTCGCGCTCGCGCACGGTGAGGTCGGTGAGCGCGTCTTTTGAGCCTTTGTGCGGCCCCAAGAGCTGGGTTATGACCTCCCGGTCGAGCACCGTGCCGCCGTCGGCGACGGTCTTCAGCGCGTCCAGGAACGCCCTGACGTCACCGATCCGCTCCTTGAGCAGGTAGCCGACGCCCGCTGTGTTATCGCCGATCAGCTCGCTGGCGTACGTCGTCTCCACGTACTGGGAGAGGACCAGCACGCCCAGCGTCGGCTGGCGGCGGCGGGCCTCGATCGCAGCGCGCAGACCCTCGTCGGTGAAGGTCGGCGGCAGGCGCACGTCGACGATCGCCATATCCGGCTGGTGGCTGGCGAGGGCGCTCAGCAGGCTCGGTCCGTCGTCGACCTGGGCGGCAACCTCGATCCCGTTCTCGCGCAGCAACGCGACCAGCCCCTCGCGCAGCAACGCGAGGTCCTCGGCGACGACTACTCGCATGGCAGCCTGACCGTGACCACCGTGCCGCGGCCGGCGGGACTGTCCACTGTCAGCGTGCCGTCGAGCGCCTCCACGCGGGCGCGCAGGCCGGCTAGCCCGGATCCCTGCGGGTCCGCGCCGCCGCAGCCGTCGTCGCTGACGAGCACCCGCAGGAAACGTCCCTCGTCGGTGAGCGACACCCAGCTGCTTTTCGCCTGCGCGTGCTTGACGGTGTTTGTCAGCGCCTCAGCGATCACGAAGTAGACGGCGCTCTCGAGCGCGATCGCGAGACCGCGCTGCAGATCGGCTTGGACGCCGGCGCCGTAGCGGGCGGCGAGCGAGTCCACCGCCGCGACAAGCCCGCGGTCGGCTAGCAGCGGCGGCACGATCCCGCGGGCGAGGTCGCGCAGCTCCGCGATCGCGAGCTGGACCTCGCGCTGGGCGTCGTTGATCAGGCGGCGCACGTCGGGGCGGTCGCTGACGCGCATCTGCGCGCGGCCGAGCGAGAGCGTCAACGCGACCAGGCGTGCCTGGGCGCCGTCGTGCAGGTCGCGCTCGATGCGGCGCAGCTCCGCGGCCTGCGCGTCCACCGCCTGGCGACGGGTACGCGTGAGCAGGTCGATCCGCGCGCGCAGCGCCCGGCGCCCGTGCGCGACCAGTACGCGGTCTTGCAGAGCGATCAGCGAGTAGGCGCTGCCGCTCGTAAGCAGACCGAGCAGCGCCCACTTCGGCCAAAAGTCCCGTGCGCCCGAGAGCAGGTGCGTGAGCGTCCAGGTTGACACGAGGATCACGCTCGTCACGCCGATGATCGCCCACACGCAGGCGACGCGGCGACTCTCCCCGGGCGGGTAGCGCAGCGCCCTGCCCGCCGCGAAGTCGACGAGCACGGGGATCGCGAGACCCAGCCACGCCCATGCCGGCCAGAACGTGCCTCCGCCCTGCATCGCCCAGATCGCGCTGAGCAGCACCGCGACCAGGGCCGTGAGGCGCCGCACGATCGAGCGGACGTATTCGAGGATCGACAGCCCGGCAGCGAGCGTCGGCATCCAGCGGCGCTGGCGCAGGTCGGGCAGAGACCTGAGGCTGGCTTGCTCGCGCATCGCGCGTATCGTCGCACGCGCACCATCGCGGCGGAGCAGGTCGAGGGTGGCCTCGCCCGGCGCTACCCCTTCATCGCCTTGCCGAGCTGACGCTCGGGGCTGACCCGCTGCACCTCCCATGCCAGGCCCAAACGCTCGAGCGTCCTGATCATGATCGCCGACAGGTCGACTTGGGCGCGGGTCATGCCGTGGAAGGCGGAGGTCGGGAAGGCGTGGTGGTTGTTGTGCCACGCCTCGCCGAAGGACAGCGGCGCCAGCCACGCCAGGTTGCGGGAGTGGTCGTCTGTGTGAAAGGACCGCCGGCCGAAGAAGTGGCAGAGCGAGTTGATGCTGTAGGTGACGTGGTGCAGTATGAAGATCCGCACCGCCCCTCCCCACAATAGGCCGGTCAGGGCCGCGTCGAGGCTGCCGCCGATCAGCGCGCCCAGGCCGAACGGGATCGCGAGCCCCAGCAGCGACCACAGCACGAAGGTCCTGTCGATGAAGCTGACGATGGGGTCCGCCAGCAAGTCCGGCGCGAACCGCTCGCGGGCGGCGCGCTGAGTGTGATTGAACAGCCAGCCGACATGCGCGTGCGCGAGCCCGCGCAGCGCTCCCCGCAGCCCGTGGCCGCGGTCAACGTGAGGGCTGTGCGGATCGCCTAGGCGATCCGAGTAGGCGTGGTGCTTGCGGTGGTCGGCCACCCACGAGATAACCGGCCCCTCGACCGCCATCGTCCCGAGCACCGTCATCAGGGCGCGCAGCGCCCCGGAGGTCTTGAAGCTGCGGTGCGTGAGCATGCGGTGAAAGCCGACCGTCACACCCAGCCCGATCGGCACATACATGACGAAGAGGATCAGGATGTCGCGCCAGCGAAGCTCGCGGTCCCACATCTGCCAGCCGGCGAGCGCCAGCAGCAGCATCGGCGCGAACGTGATGAACCCCGTGATCGTCCGGTCGAGAGCCTCGTTCGCGCTCGGCTTGATCTCCTCCGGTGAGGGGCCGTGCCGCAGCAGCGAGGGCAGCGCCTCACCGCCCGGTTGCGCGGCACGATCGAGCGGCAGCGAGTCTGTGGCGCTCATACTTGAAGCTTCGCAAAGCCAGCCCTCGCTGTCACTGAGGCTGCCCACCGAGATGCGCCAGGCCAGCCCCCGCCGGAGAAGTCGGGTTAGCCGCAGGCGCGCGCGTTTTCGCTGATGCGCTAACACGGGATTCCCAGACCATCGAGCAGCGCCGCGCGGTCCATCCCCTGCACGCGGATGAGCTTCTCGCGGGAGCGCTCGCCGCGGACGACGGCGACCCGCGAGGGGGCGATGTCGAGCCTGCTGGCGATCAGGCGGCAGAGCGCCTGGTTGGCGCGCCCCTCAAGCGGCGGCGCGCACACGCGCGCGATGAGCACCCCGTCGCGCACGCCGCGCAGCTCATCGCGGCTGGCTCGCGCCTGCACGCGCACGGCGAGCTGAGCGCTGGCCGTAGACGTCATCTTGCGGCTCCCCCACGGATCTCGCTCTGAGTGAAGCGGCATACGAGGCGCGGCGGCATCTGCCGATCACCCGAAGGCCGTCGCGCCTACCGGCCCGACACAGCCGACGCACGGACCGGGCGCCACTCGGGACGCGAGCTCGCAGATGTCCGCGCGGGTTACCCGCTCGAGCGCCGCCAGATAGCGTGCTGGCGTCACGTCGTGGTCGCCATACTCGATGATCAGCTCCACGGCGTGGTCGGCGCAGGCACCGACCGACTCGAACGTCAGCGCGGCCGAGCCTGTGGCGTAGGAGCGAGCCCGCGCGACCTCCTCTTCGGTCGGTCCATTAGCGGCGAGATCACCGACGATCGCGTCTATGCGCTCGCAGACCTCGGGCAGGTCGGCCGCCTTGATGCTGCAGTCGACCGACAAAAACGAGGCGTGGTCATAGCCCCACAAAAAGCCGTCGATCCAGTAGCACAGCGAGCGCTGCTCGCGCAGCTCGTCGAACAGACGCGAGCCGGCGGGGCCGCCCAGCAAATCCGAGTAGACCTCGGCGGCCGCGCGGCGCTCGCCGAGCGTGAGGTCGAACGCGGGCACCGCGTAGGCGAGACGCAGATGCACGACCTCGCCGTCGCGCTCCTCGACCTCCACCTGCCGCTGGAAGGCGCCCAGCGGCTGTGGCGGCGCCGGCGCGGGACGCTCGGCCAGCCGCATGAAGTAGTCCTCGAGCTGGGGGCGGTCGATGTCCTCGAGGTTGCCGGCGAGGACCAGCACCCCGCGCTCGGGGCTCCACTGGCGCTCGTGGAACGCGAGCGCCTGCTGGCGGGTGAGCCGCTCCACGTCAACGGCGTGCCCGGTCACGCTCTTGCCGAGACGGTGCGAGCCGAACAGCGCGGCGATCAAACGGTCCTCGGCGCGCGAGGCTGGGTCCTCCGCGTCGTCGGCTATCTCCTGCAGGATCACCGAGCGCTCGGCATGGAAGTGCTCTTCGGTCAAGAGCGGCCGGCCGGCGACTTCACTCAGTAGATCCGCCGCCGCCATCGCCGACTGTGAGCGCACGACGCAAGAGAACTCGACGTATTCGTTTGTCGCGAGCCCGTCGAGCTCGGTGCCGAGGTAGGCAGCGGCGCGGTTGAGCTCGGTCGCGGTGCGGTAGCGCTCTGAGCCCTTGAACGCCATGTGCTCAAGCACGTGCGCGACACCGACCTCCTCCTCGCGCTCGTGGCGCGCGCCGGCCGGCAGCGCGAGCACGATCGTGGTCGCGCCTCTTCCCGCGATCGGCATCTCGACGACCGGCAGGCCGTTGGCGAGGATTCTTTGGCTGACGCTGGGATTGGCTGGCAAGCGCCATACCCTACGTCCTTCAGTGGGCGCCCTGGCCGCGCGGGTGTAACTACGGATGGGAAAGCAGCAGAGGGCCACGATGACCCTCTACGGCGCGCGCCGTAACTTCTACTCACTACCACCGGTGATCGAGGGGCGCGGCAAGCGCGGAAAGGACTGGCGATGAACAATCCCGCCTTCAGGGTCTGCCTGCCCGCGGGCGGCGCGGGTAACGTGCAGGCCCGGCGAGCCGCCCGCCGCGAGAGGGAGCTCTCGCACCTGCGGTTTGACAGTCAGCGCAGCGGCCGATCACGGCTGGTGATAGAGCTGATGCGCGCGTTCACTCAGCGGCCGCGCAAGCGCTCGCTCGCCGCGAAAGTCAGGCAGCGAGCCACCGGTCGGTGAAGGCGAACGTCACCATGGTGAACGCAGATCACCGGCTCAGCAGCGCCGATGCGGCGTGGCTGCACATGGAGCGCCCGACGAACCTGATGGTGATCAACACCGTGCTGCTGTTCGATGAGCAGATCGACCTCGAGCGGCTGCGGCAGATCGTCCGCCGCCGCCTGGTGGACCGCTACCCCCGTTTCCGCCAGCGCGTGGTCGAGAGCCGCCTACCGCTGCTGCCACCCAGCTTCGAGGACGACCCGGAGTTCCAGCTCGACCATCACATCCACCACCGCGCGCTGCCCGTCCCGGGGGATGATCCCGCGCTGCAGGAGCTGGTCGGCGATTTGATGGCCACGCCGCTGGACTACACCAAGGCGCTGTGGCACATGTATCTAATCGACGGCTACGGCGAGACGGGCTGCGCTGTCATCACGAGGATGCACCACTGCATCGCCGACGGGATCGCGCTGGGAAGGGTGATGCTTTCGCTGACAGACACCGCGCGCAAGGCGGGAATCGCTGGAGCCGAGGCGCAGCCGCTGCTCGACGGCCAGCGCAGTGCCGGCGCTAGGCGACTGGGAGCGCTCGCGCCGCTGGCGGAGCCGCTGCTGGACGGCGTGCGGCTCGGCCGAGGAGCGGCGCGCTCGCTGGCCAGGCGGGGCGTTGACATCTCGCTTCACCCCCGTCGCCTCCCGCGCTTGGCGGGCGCGCTCG
>JANWLE010000105.1 GCA_025451035.1 Solirubrobacteraceae bacterium | reverse complement strand
CGCGGGAGATTGGTGACATTCCACGAAGCTCATGCCAGGCAAGCCGAGACGCGCCACAAGCCGCTGCTCGACTCGCCAGCGCCCCGGGCCTGAGGACTGTCGCTCGAGTCTTCACCCGCGGGTGCCGTTCCTCTCGTCTCTGCGAAATGGCTCTGGTTTAGCTCTAGCGCTTCTCGAACACGAGCCGGTGGTGGTCAAGCAGCTCGCGCTCGAAGCAGACGCTGTTAGCGCTCACGCCGGAGGTGAACGCAAGTCGAAACTCGCTGCTGGTGAGATAGCGGGGAACGAGCCGTGCCTTCATCACCGTCTTGCGAAAGCTGCGCTTCGCGAAGCGAGCGCGCCACTGCTTGATCGTCTCAATGTAGTCCAGGCGACCGCTCGAGCTCTCAACAAGGCCCAAACAGGGCTCGGCCGCACGGATTACCTGCTCGGCCCCAAACGGCAGAAACGAGCCCGGGAACTGGTGTTGCATCAGCGCGAGATACCAGGCGTCCGAGCCTCTCGGAGCGTCGATCGAGACGTCGTCGATCGGGATCATGTTGCGTCCGAATACCATCGTTTGCAGGTACATGCGCCCACCATCGCGGAGAACACTCGCCGCCCGGGCGAAGACGTCACGATAGACATCGTCCTGACGCCCGGCGCGATGGTCCTCGGGCGAGCAGAAGTGCTCAAAGGCGCCGAGACTGGCGACGGCGTCGAAGGGGCCAAACGTGTCGCGGTCGACCTCGCGGACATCCATCAGGTGGACGTCGAGGCCGTGGCGACGGCAGGCCTCTACCTGGGCGCACGAGAGCGTCACCCCTACCCCCTGTCCGCCGCACCCGCGGACGAAGTTGAGCAGCGGCCCCCAACCACAGCCAAGGTCGAGCACGCGCCGGCCGGGACCGATCCGGACGCGCTCGGCGACGTACTCGTGCTTTCGTCGCTGCGCCTCCTCCAACGAGAGCGAGTAATTGCCGTCGTACTTGGCGCCACTGAAATCGGCCAGCTCGCCGAGACTGAGCCGAAAGATACGATCGATCAGCGAATAGGTGAACTCGAGGTCGTTGCGATCAGCCAAAGCCAAACCGCAGACTACCCCTTGAGCACGGCCGAGCTCAGGGCGCCGCTAGCCCGTTACGCCGGCAGTCGGGGCCTCACGGGTCAGGCTGCCGATGCCGACGATCCGCCGATGTTCGTCTCGAAGGACGCCGGCCAGCGATCGAGCGTCTCCACGAGCTGTACCGCCGGCAGCGTCTGTGCCTCCGATAGGCACCCGGCCTAGACCGGTTTACCCTGGGCGACGCGCTTGCAGATCGTCCGGTTCGGAAAGCCCGACGGGAAGTGGCGCACACCTTTGCTGTGCCCGCGGCTGGGTCTGCGAGACTGCCAGCCCTTCGACTATCCGGCGTTGGTGAGGACGAGCCGCCCGTCTGCGGCGAGCGTGAACCCGGGGAGCGAGAAGCGCGTGCTAAGCAGCTCCGGTATGACCTCTCGCTCGAGCGGCGTCACGCTCGTGCCCGCGGGTGTCTGCTCACTGAGGGATAGCTCGCTCCAGTCGCACAGCAACGTGCCCGTGCCGTCATCGCCACGAACGCCAACGATCAGGCCGGTGACGAACAGCGAGTGCGGATGCGTGGAGGTCCACCAGTTGCTGGTCTCGACATCAATGAGCGGAACTGGCTGTGGGAGAAAGCTGTAAACATCGGCCCATTCGTCCCCCGCCAGTCTCTGGAGCACAAGCTCGGAGCCGTCCTCCACGACGCGAAAGCTCCAGCCCGACTGCTCCTGCGTGGGGCCCGGCCCGAATGGGATCGGCTCGAGGATGCCGCGGGTGAACCCCACGTCGGCGTGCCAGCTTGCGCCGTTCTCCCTGACGTGCAGGACAAGGTGACTGCGTGGCCGCACCACACCTGGCTTTGCGCCCAGGCGCATGCGTGCCAGGAACATGTCCACCTCCGCGCCGAGCGCCTCGAGGGCTGCCTTCAGCAGCAGGTTCTGCTCCAAGCAGTAGCCGCCGCGGCGTTCGGTCACGAGCTTTCGCTCGAGGTCCTCCACCTCCAGCGACACCGGCAGGCCCTGGTGCGGGTCGAGGTTCTCGAACGGGATCGACGTCAGGTGCGCCCTGTGCACCTGCGCGATGCTTGGACGCCCGTCCAGGCCGATCCGTTCCAGGTAGGCGTCCAGGTCGAACACGTCCGAACTCTAGCCACCGCTGTCGCATCGCGCGGCGGGTGTCCTAGCAAGGTCGCGGTGGCGCCGCCGCTTCAGCCTTGGCGGGGAGCGCGAGCGCTAGGCCGGCCTCGCGCGCTCGATGCTCGTCCGTTGCGGCAGCGGGCGAGGCGCAGCGCGATGGGTAGACCCGCTTGTGCGTGGGGACTGGACGCGCGGCGTGCGTGGGTGCCGTGCGTAGGTCGCTAGGGCTGCCGCAAGTATGCTCGTTGCAGGTAAACCACTCTAGTCCCTGGTGCGCCCTGTGGTACGGTGGAGGTGTCGATCGTAAGCCCGAAAAGGCGGCGATTGTGCGCTCGCCTGGTCCTTCCTGACCTCTCTGCCTTGCGATCGCGGCCCTTGAGAGGCTCGTGAGGAGCGCCCGTGAATGTCGTGGCTGCAGGGTCTGGCCCCAGGGTTGCGTCACTACGTCTCGGGGGGCTTGTGCAGCGGTCCGTTGCCACCGTGGTCTCCCGGCCGCCAAGGGCGCCGCTGCACATCGCGATACTGGCCTCACCATGGATCTCCGTACCCCGCCTGGGTATGAGGGTGTGGAGTTGGTGGTCAGCGTACTCACCGAGGCGCTCGTCAGGGGCGGACACGCGGTGACGCTCTTCTGCGCGCCGGGCTTTCTGTCGAGCGCGTGGGTGGTGGCCCTGCTCGATGACTCCCACCCCGATGAGATCGAGCGTTCGCCGTATGAGGTCGACCACGTCGCACGGGCGTCAGAGGTGATCGACCTCGCGGCATACGATCACCGCTTTGACATTGTTCACGACCACTGCGGCTTCACCGCGCTCGCCATGGCCGACCGCCTCGACACACCGCTCGTGCAGACCCTTGACGGGCAGTTCACTGCCGGCGCCCGCGGCTTTCTACGCCCGGCACGGGTCGCAAAGCGGCGCTCGTGGGCATCAGCCGGGCGCAGCTCGCGTCGGCGCCGTCGGGACTTGAACCCGGTGGGTTCAATCCCTAATCACAGTGACGTGTGTCCCGAGGCGGGTCGTGAGCACCGCTTCTTCTGCGAGGACACTCGCTTTCTTGCGCGCTGGGTATTGCGCGGGCGCACCGACGCCGACGTCGAGATTCTGTGCGACATTGGGCGCCTGGTTCTGCGCGCGCAGAGCGACTAAGGTGGGTGCAGTGGACGACGATGCGATTCGCGCTTTGGTCAAGCGGCTGGCGCGTCCTCACGCTTCAGGCGGCGAGGTGATCGAGCGTGCCGCGATCCTCGCCGAGGGCGCTGACTTCGGGGCGGTCATGGCGTGGATCATCGCCCATGCCGGGCAGCCCGAGACGGTGCTTTCCGCGAGTCGCAGCGGCGGCCTGCATGGCTCACGGCTCGCCGGCGGAACAGCACCCCCGACACCGCTTCGCTTCATATTGCCCGCTGGGACGCTGGTCTGAGCCTTCTCGGCGCCTCGACGAAGGCATCCCAGCTCATGCCAGATCCTGACCCTCCCGTTGTCTTCCCGCACCAAATTCTCGTCGACCCCACGGGTCACCGCCGTCGCCGCCTGACCATCGTCGGGCGCGTAGTCACGACAGCGCTGGGGTTGTGGGTGGTCGTGTTGGTCCTAGGCGGACTCGGGCTGCAGCCGCTCGCGGGCCTACCGATCGTAGGCCGCCTCGGCCTCCGTGAAGCCGCGCCTCCGGCGCTGCCCGAGCGGGTGCAGGCCGCCGTAGCCACGCACACCACTGTTCCCCTGGCGACGCGAACGGCACAGATGCCCGTCGGGACCACTCGCGTTCCGTCGCGCCGCCCGACCGTCACCACACCGTCCCGTTTGAAGACGCGACGACCGGCCCGGACGCCGGCGAGGATCCCAGGGCACACCAAGACGACCACCGGCAGCGCGGTGACCTCCCCGGCGCTGGCACCGTCTGCTACCACGACGAGCCCGTCGAGCACCGCGCCCGGACATACCAAGACGGCGACGAGCCCGTCGACCACCACGCCTGGGCAGACACGGACCGCACCCGGGCAGACAAAGACGGGGACTGGTCCGCCCACCACCACGCCAGGCGGAACCCCGGGCGCCAACGCCAAGGCGCACGGCGCCAAGGGCACGGTGACGACCCCTTGACCAGCGCAGCCGATCCAAGTGAGCGCCCTCGATCGGTCGCCGCGCTGCGCTCCCGTCTCAGAAACCCGCCCGGCCACTGGAAGCTGCTCGGCGTTTGCCTCGTGCTGCTCGGCGCCCTGATCGCCTTCCAGGGCTTTTGCACCCACACCATCGGGGCCGGCACCGAGGGGTCAGCCGACCTGCAGGCGGGCGCGCCGCTGAACGGCTCGCCACCGCTGCTGGTAGCGCAGGGCGACCGTTTGCGCTCACCGCAGCCCGATCCGGGCAAGCGGATCGCGCTGACCTTCGACGACGGCCCTAGCGCGCAGTGGACACCCAAGATCCTCGATGTGCTCCGGCGCGAGCGGGTCCCCGGCACTTTCTTCATGGTCGGCAGCCAGGCTGCCCGGCACCCCAGCCTCGTTCGCGACGTCGAGCGGGCTGGTGAGGAGATCGGAAACCACACCTTCACGCACGCCGGTATGTCCACGGGCCCCGGCTGGCTGCGCCGCGCGGAGGTCGAACTCACCGAGGCCGTCCTGGTCGGCATCACCGGCTACTACCCACGGTTCATCCGCCCGCCGTACTCGGCGACCAGCGACGCTGTCACGCCGAGCGACGAGCGCGCGCTGGCAAAGGCGGCTGGCAAGCGCTACATCATCGTGTTGGCCGACTACGACTCCAATGACTGGACGAGGCCGGGCGTCGCGAAGATCGTCCGCAACGCCACGCCACCGGCAGGGCGCGGCGGCGTGATCATGTTCCACGACGGGGGCGGTGACCGCAGCCAAACCGTCGCGGCGCTCACGCTGATCATCCCGAAGCTCCGTGCGCAGGGCTACTCGTTCGTGGCGTTGCGCGACATGCTCGGCCTCACGCGCGCCGAGGCGGAGCCGCCCGCCCCATGGCTCGATCGCGCCCGCGGCACCGTGTTCTTGTGGGCCGTAGAGATGGCGTTCTGGGTGACGAGTGCGTTGGGCTGGATCATCCTCGCGATAGGCATCCTCGTCGTCGCCCGCGCCCTGTTCGTCCTGGTGCTCGCCGGGGTCCAGGTCCGTCGCACACGATCACGACCCTCCGTGAACTTCCAGCCGTCGGTCGCGGTCATCGTGCCGGCCTATAACGAGGCCGTTGGGATCGAGCGGACCGTGCGCTCGCTGATCGGAGCCGACTACCCCGGCCTCGAAGTCGTCGTGGTCGACGACGGCTCCACCGACGGCACCGGGAAGCTCGTCGAGGCGCTCGAACTGCCGGGCGTCAGCCTGATCCGACAAGCCAACGGGGGCAAGGCCGCCGCGCTGAACACCGGCGTGCTGGCCACCGAGGCCGAGGTGGTGGTGATGGTCGACGGCGACACCGTCTTCGAGCCCAACACCATCGCCAACCTCGTGCAGCCGCTCGCCGACCCCATCGTCGGCGCGGTGTCGGGCAACACCAAGGTCGGCAACCGGGGCGGCCTGATCGGCCGCTGGCAGCACATCGAGTACGTCATGGGCTTCAACCTGGACCGCCGCATGTACGAGGTGCTGCAGTGCACGCCCACCGTACCGGGCGCCATCGGCGCGTTCAGACGTAGCGTCCTGATCGAGGTCGGCGGCGTCTCCAGCGACACGCTCGCCGAGGACACCGACCTGACGCTGTCCATCGGCCGGCGCGGCCACCGAGTGCTCTACACCGAGTACGCCCGCGCGTGGACCGAGGCGCCCTCGACGCTCAGCGGGCTGTGGCGCCAGCGCTACCGGTGGTCGTTCGGCACGACGCAGGCCGTCTGGAAGCACAAGGGCGCGATGGTCAGCCGCAACCGGAACGATCGCCGGATCGGCCTGCGCGCGCTGCCCTACATGATCTGCTTCCAGATCATTCTGCCGCTCGTGGCGCCGATGATCGACCTGTTCGCGCTCTACGGCCTGATCTTCAACGATGCCCTGCCGGTCCTCGCCTTCTGGCTTGGCTTCAACCTACTGCAGCTCGTGATCGCCGTCATCGCTTTCCGGCTCGACGGCGAGTCGCTGCGTCCGCTCTGGGCCCTACCCCTGCAGCAGTTCGTCTATCGCCAGCTCATGTATCTCGTAATCATCGAGTCCACCATCTCCGCCCTGGTCGGCGCCCGCGCCTCGTGGAAGACCACCCCGCGCACCGGCGACGTCGAGCCCCCGCCGGCCGTCGAACCATCGCCCGCCTGACCTCGTCGAACGATCGGAGAGGTCAGTGAAGGTAATCCGGCGCAGTTCCTCGGCCGGCTCCCGCGGACCCTCCCTTCCACCTCATCGGCAGAGCTCGATGGCCGCATGAAATGCCTCTTCTATAGTGCAGCGCCGGCCGGGACGTAGGCGCCTGTAAAACCCAGGGCCACACTAGCACCGACCCTCCGCCCAGTAAGGAGGTGGTCGTTGCTTTCGGCTTGGCATCGGGAAGGGCTGAGTCTGGGGTAGCGCAGGGGGCGATCAGAAGCGAAGCAGCGCAGCTATCCCGCCGAGCGGCCCGAGATCCGGGCCATCGACGGCGATTAGCTCCGCTGACTGTCCCACCGCTGACTGCAGGGCCTCCTCGAGCATGTCCTCGCGCTCGATGAGGGGCGTCTCGTCCACGGGGCACACGCCGCTCGTCGTCTGCAGCAGGCTGCAGAGAGCGCACATGGCACCCTCGAGCTTCAGTCCGGGTTCATACAGCAGGGCCTCTACGCGCCGCTCGTTGAGGGCCTGTAGCACCCCTTCTGACCCAGCCACCGCGCGGCCACTCGCGCCGAGCTCGCCGCGAAGCCGCTCGAGCCGCTCGCTCGTGCGGGCCGTCTCGATCTCGCCGATCCGCTCGGCGGCTGCCTCGCGCACCTGCTCCACCGAGGTGTTCTCGATGTCGAGGTCCAAGCACGCGCGCATGCGGTCGCGGACATACGGGTGCAGCGCGTCGATGAGCCGCTGGCGCAGCTCGACCGGGGCGGCGAGCAGCAGGCTCTCGAAGTGCCGGCGCCGGTAGTGCGTCAACAGGACCCTGGCGGTGCGGCGCAGATGCTCGTCGACATCCCGCTCGACGGAGCGTTCATAGCGAGCCTGCGACCGGCCTCCCTGTGAGTGCTGGCCGTGCACTTCGTCCCCGAACGCGACGACTTCTGCGAGGTTGTGGGCGGAACCGCGCAGTATTCGCGTCGAGCGCCGGTTCACCAGCGCTACGCACCACTGGCCGGGTGGCCCGATCTCAACTAGCGGAGCGATGAAGGGGGCGTAGTCGATGATGACCGTGTTCTCCACCGCGTGCGGCAGGGCCAGCGCCTCGAACAGGTCGAGTTTCGCGCAGGCGAACACGGACATGGCGCGAGCGCCCGCGAAATCGGCGTTTTGGAGGTAGCCCGCGATGCGCTCGACGTCACCGCGCAGGTGCACGAGCTCTTCATGCTCGTGCTCGCCGCCCTCCACTTCGCGTCGGGCCTCATCCAAGAGCGAGGTGATGGCGCTCGCGCGCGCCGGGGCCGTGGCGAACTGCTGCGGGTCGAGATTCAGATAGGCACTGACGACACAACGCGAGTCGGCGCGCGCCAAAGCGAGCCCGCGCAGGGCGGGCACGGTTATCTCGTTTGCCACTCCCACCACCCTGGAGATACCCGTGAGGTGCGCTCCTTAACCGCGGGCGTTCGCAGATCAAGTTCCGATCAAGGTCCTGCTGGTGCGCTAGCCAGCACTTCGCGCTTAGCGCGTCACGCTCGGGGCCGAGCAGATGGTGCCGCGGCGCAAGCTCGCCCCGATGGGGTTACCCGACGCCACCGCTGGGTAACCACCGGTCGCGCCGCTCGAATGGAACGACATGGCTAACGACCGCAGGCTTGTGAAACGGGCGTGGCGCTCGAGGCTTTTCGCGCACGTCCTTGCGTGGTTGCTGTGGGTGGTCGTGCTGTGGTGGCTTTGGATGCCGCTCGAAACCGAGGCCACGACCTGCTGCACTGGTTCGGTGGCTGGCAGCCACGACACGGCGTGGCGATCGGGATCGACTTCGCCGCGGATCCGCTGGGCGCTGACCTGGCGCTGCTCGCGCTGATCTACTCGTTCAGCTATCTGCACGAGCAGTGCGTCACTACGACGCGCTGATGCTGATCTTCTGCGCCGCGATGTGCATCTCAAGGCCTCCAAGTCCGCCGACGGCACGTGGCGCATCGCGAGCGCCTGGGTCGACGAATACCTGACTGCGCGCTACGAGCGCGAGCAGCGCAACAGAAGCAAGTAGACACGCCAGCCGCGCATTCCTGACGATTGTCTATGGAGCCGCCGAAGTCAGCGCGAACAGGTTTGCGCGAGTTGCCGCCGGCAGATTGTCAACGGAGGACATGGATTTGCGATGCGGTTGGGATCCATATCGAGGCGCGGGGGCTCTATTGATTTACCAGCGTCGATCGCACGAGCGGCAGCGACGCTAGCTGCTCGTCTGCTGTGATGAGCGTGAAGTCGTGCGCCAGCGCGGTCGCGGCGATCCAAAGATCGTTGCTGGGTCGTCGGCCCGCGCTTGCGCGTAGCTCGCCGTAGCGGGCGGCAACGTGGCGGTCGACCGGCAGCGCCGGTGCTTCGGCGAGCACTGCCGCCAACAGCGCTACGCGGCGGGCGCGGACGGCCTCATCTCGTGCGATCAGGATGCCCGCCTCGAGCTCGCCTACCGTCACCACGCTCACCGCCCAGTAATCGGCAATCCCTCCGATATCACGCGCGCCGGCTAGGACGCTCGTGTCGATCAGGCTGCCCACGGATCGCGTGCCGCTTCCCGGTCCTCTTCACGCATGCGACGCAGATCCTCGATGAAGCTCGAATCGGGCGGCGTCTCGGCCAGGATCGCTGCGAGACGATCTGGAGCCGCGAGAGCGCGTGCGCCGGGGAGTGGGCCGAGCTCGGCGACAGGGCGCCCTGCCACCGTCACCGTGAAGCGCTCGCCTTGTTCTGCACGGCGCAGTACCGCAGCTATGTCGTTTCGCAGCTTGCCCTGAGGGATCACCGCCATGAGACGATCGTAGCAGAACTGCTATATGGCCGCCGGCACGTGTCGGTGTGGCAAGCGGCCGAGCGTCTATCAGAGAACTGTCTGAATGGAACCGACCGAAGTCATCAACGCGTAGGAGGTCACACCGCGAGGCGGGACCAACCGGGGCGCACGACCGGGATCGCGCTTGACTCGAGTGACCCGCGCGCCGATCACGCGGAGCTCAAGGACAACGGCGGATGTCGACAGGGAGCTCCTTGGGAGGCGATGGCACCGTGCCGCTGCTGTTCTTCTTCTGCGACAGGGACGCCAACCGGTTGATGATCGTCGAGCGGCGCTGAGGCCCGCGCGGCATGCACGGCCGACGCTCGCCGAGCGGCCGCTATGAGATCGCCAGCAGTTCCTTGGGGAAGTGGCTGAGGCGCTCGTGCCCGTGCTCGGTGATCAGCACCAGGTCCTCGATCCTCACGCCAAAGGCATCGGGCACGTAGATGCCCGGCTCCACCGTGACGACGTTGCCCGCCTGGAGTATCTGCGCGGTGGCGGTGTGCGACAGGCGCGGGCCCTCGTGGACCTCCATTCCGACCCCGTGTCCGAGGCCGTGACCGAAGTGCTCTGAGTGGCCGGCACTGCAGATGATCTCTCGCGCGACGGCGTCGGCGTCGCTGCCGCTCATCCCCGGCCTGAGCGCCTGCAGCGCGGCTTGCTGCGCGGTGAGCACGATCGCGTAAACGTCGGATTGCTCTGGTGGTATCTCACCGGTCGCGAACGTCCTCGTGCAATCGGAGCAGTAGCCGTCGAGGACCGCGCCGAGGTCGATCGTCAGAAGCGCATTGCGGGTGATCTGGACATCCCGCGGCTCTGCGTGCGGCAGCGCGCCGTGTGCGCCGTGCGCCACGATCGAGGGGAAGCTCGGTCCCTGCGCGCCGCGCACACGCATCTCGTGCTCGATCATGATCGCGAGATCTCTCTCGGTGTGACCGCCGACCCCCTGTTCGCAGACCCAGCCGAGGATGTCGTCGATCAACTCGGCGGCGGCCCTGATGTGCGTTACCTCGACCGGTTCCTTGACGGCGCGCAGGCGCTCTACCGCTCCCGCGCAGTCGATGAGCTCCCAGCCGTCGGGCAATAGCTCGTTCAGGCGCTCGTACTGCTTGACCGTCAGATGGTCCTCGTCGATGCCGAGTCGTCGAGCCGAGCCGGCCGCTGTGGCGGCGAGCGTCTTCGCGGCCGCTTCCAGCAGATCGCCGCCGGCGATGATCTCCCGCTCGAAATACTCATACACCTGTTCTGCGGATTGCGTCTGGTAGCGAAAGTCGGTGTAGAAGCGCCCCTCCCCGGTCGCACCGGCGCTGATCAGCGCAAGCCCGTTGGAGCCCGTATAGCCGGTCAGGTAGCGCACGTTCACGGGCGCGCTGACCAACAGGAAGTCTGCCTCCAGCCGCTGTAGATCAGCCGCGAGGCGTTGCGCACGCGAGTTCATGTGCTCTGCGAGAGGTGTTCGCTGAGCCGCTCGAGCGCTAGGCGATACCCGTCTGGCCCCATGCCGGCGAAGCTCTCAAGGCACAGCTCTTCTATTACCGAGAGCCGCCGCCACGGCTCGCGTGCCTTGACATCGGAGAGGTGAACCTCGCAGGCGGGCAGACTTGCTATCTCTAGTGCGTCTCTGATCGCCCACGAGTAGTGCGTCCAGGCTCCCGGGTTGAGCACGACGCCAGCCGCGGATCCGGCCAGGCCGTGCAGGCGCTCGACGAACTCTCCCTCGTGGTTGGTTTGGAAAAAGCTGACCTCGAGGCCGAGCGTGCCCGCAAAGCCAGTGATCCGGCTTTCGAGCTCCGTCAGCGTCAGCGTGCCGTAGTGCGCCGGGTCGCGACGCCCGAGCATGTCCAGGTTGACGCCGTGTAGAACCTCGATGCGCTGTGGTGCTGCCACTGACAGCGGAGCCTAGCGTTGTGAGCCTGCGGGCGTGATTTTGCTGTCGTCTGCTCGCTAGAGCTCTACCCCGTCACGCACGGACGAGCGCCACTGTCCATGCTGCCTGGTTCGCCACATCCCATCCGTACACTTGTACGGGATATGGGGGGCAAGTGCCTCAACCAGCACTTGCTACCGCTGCGTCGCCCGGCGGGCACGCAAACGCTTCGCCTTGTGCAAAAGACCGTTGACATCGCCGCCGCGCTGAAGCACTCAGGGTCAGATCTCTAGGATCGGCAGAGCTCGGAGACCGCGGCAGCCAAGGCCCCGTCGTCGACCTCGCAGCCTGTGACGACATCGCCGGGCGCGTTTACGAGCACGAACGGCACCTTCTCGCCGAGGCGCTTCTTGTCGCGGGCGGTGAGCTTCACTACCTCGGTGGCGTCCAGGTCGTCGATCGTGACCGGCAGGCCGTGCGCGGTCAGCAGCGCGCTGACCTGCTCCCGCAGCTCGCCTTGTCCGGATAGCCGAAGCGCCGCGAGCAGGCCGAGGCCCACCGCCTCGCCGTGGCGCAGGCGCTCGTACTCCGTGAGGACCTCTATCGCGTGCGCGACCGTGTGCCCCAGGTTCAGGACCTGCCGGCGGCCAGAGTCACGCTCGTCCTCGGCGACGACCGCGAGCTTGGTGCGCGCACACTGAAGGATCACGCGCTCATTGAGCGGCTCGTCGGCGGCGACGTGCCGCCACAGCTCGCCACCGGCGATCAGCGCGGTCTTGATCACCTCCGCGTAGCCGCAGGCGAGCTCTGCTACAGGGAGCGTCTCGAGCGTGTCGGTGTCGGCTATGACAGCCGCGGCCTGGTGGTATGCGCCCACATAGTTCTTGGCCTGCGGCAGGTCCACCCCGGTCTTGCCGCCATAGGCCGAGTCGACCTGCGCGAGCAGCGTCGTCGGGACCTGGACGACAGGCACCCCGCGCTGGTATGTCGCTGCGCAGAAGCCCGCGAGATCCCCGACGACCCCGCCACCGAGCGCCACCAGCAGATCGGCTCTGGTCATGCCGCCATCGGCTAGCTCCTGCCACACGCGCTCGGCGTTCGCGAGCGTCTTCGCCCGCTCGCCCGGGGGAATCGTGATCGTCGCCTGGAGTTCGCCGAGCCGTGATGCATACAGCTCACCGACCGTCTCATCGGTGACACAGAACCGCCTGGCGGGCGCCAGCGGCCATATCCCGTCGGCAAGCAGCGAGGGGCCAATCAGCACGGGGTATGAGCCCGAGGCGCTGCTCGCCCACAGGAGCTTCGCCTGAGGCGAGGCTTGCGAGAGGCTCACAAGCGCCCCAAACGCGGCGGGCAGCGTCTCGCGGGGGGTGCCCGGGAGGATCGCGTCAGCGATCGAACGGTAGAGCTCCGATCGCTGCGAGTAGAGCGTCCGGAAGGCTTGCGCATCGCTTGCGAGCGGACGCCCAGCGGAGTCGCTGACACGCCGCCAGGCGATGTCGGGGTGGACGTCCAGGAGCACCGTCAGGTGCTTCTGGAGCGCCTGCCTGACCTTTTTCGAGAGCACGCTTCCCCCACCGAGGGACAGGACGCTGCCGGCGTCGAGTTTCTCGAGCAGGGAGCAGACGAGATCCTCCTCGGCCGCCCTGAAGCTCTCCTCGCCCGCGCTGAAGGCATCGGCGATCGACTTGCCCAGACGCTCTTCGAGCAGGCGGTCGGAGTCGAGCACCGTGAGGCCGAGCCGCTCGCCGGCGACCTTCGCGGCGGCCGACTTGCCGGCTCCCATGAACCCGATGAAGACCAGTGCGCGTCGCGGACGGCGCGCCGCGGGCAGGTCCTCTGCCGTCAGCGTGTCCACCCGATCCGCGCCTTGTAGGCGTCGAGCGCCTGCCTGACATCGTCGATGTGGTCGCCGCCGAACTTCTGGCGGTAGGCGTCGGCGAGGACGAACGCGACCATCGCCTCCCCCACTACCGCGGCGGCCGGCACCGTGCACGAGTCCGTGCGCTCCCTGAGTGCCTCCGCCGGCTCGTGCGTGGCGATGTCCACTGAGCGCAACGGCTTTGTCAGCGTCGGCAGCGGCTTCATCACGGCGTTGACGACCAGCGGCTCGCCGGTGCTCATGCCGCCCTCTAGGCCACCAGAGCGGTTGCTCTCGCGGTAGTAGCCCCGCTCGGGTGAGTGAAATATCTCGTCGTGAGCCCGCGAGCCGGGGCGCCCGGCGAGCGCGTAGCCATCGCCGATGCCAGCGCCCTTGATCGCCTGGATCGAGCAGAGCGCACCCGCCAGGCGGCCGTCCAGGCGCTCCTCCCAGGAGACATAGGAGCCGAGCCCGGGCACGAGCCCGAAGACGCGCACCTCAAAGACGCCTCCCAGCGACTCGTTCGCCTTGCGCATCTGGTCGATGTGCCTGACCATCTCTCGGCTTGCCTGCTCATCCAGGCAGCGAACCGGCGACTCATCCACGGCCGCGAACGCCTCCGGGCCAAGCGGCTCGGGATAGGCGGGTGCCGCGACCTCGCCGATTTGGGTGACGTGTGAGACGACCTGCACGCCGAGCGCGCCGAGCAGCGCCTTACACAGCGCGCCGCCGGCGACCCGGGCTGCGGTCTCGCGTGCCGAAGCGCGCTCGAGCACGTTGCGCACATCGCTGAAGTTGTACTTCTGGGTGCCCACTAGGTCCGAGTGCCCGGGCCGTGGCAAATGCACCTCGGGGACGGCCTCCGCGACCGGCCACGGGTTCATACGCTCCTCCCAGTTGGCGTAGTCGCGGTTTGCGACTTGCAGCGCGATCGGGCCGCCGAGCGTAAGCCCATGACGGATGCCGGCGCTGACCTCAGCGGCGTCCTTCTCGATCTTCATCCGCCCGCCGCGACCATGGCCGAGCTGACGGCGAGCCATGTCCCGATTCAGCTCAGCCCGGCTGACGGCGAGCCCAGCTGGCATCCCCTCGACGATGCAGGTGAGGCCAGGGCCGTGCGACTCGCCGGCTGTGATCAGGCGAACTGTCATGTCCGCTAGAGCCTATCTGCCGCGCTTGCTCAGTAGCGCCCAGCGAGCGCCATGGTTTGCCTCTGGCCGCTTGGATCGAGCGTCATCAGCTGGACCTTCAGCACCTTGCGGTGCAGCCACCCGGCCCGGCCATCACACTCCTGGAGAGCCGCTAGGTGGAAGCTGCCCGCGCTCGCTGTCAGGCCTTTATGGTCTCGCGGCCGACCACGACCCGCGAGGGAGCACGCCGGCAGGCGATGCTGGCCTGCTCATCCATAGTCGCCCGATTGTAAGACGCACGCTGTAACCGCTGAACGCGCTCAGTCGATGGAGCCGGCGGGAACGACCCACTCGCAAGCCTGCCCGGTCACGGCGGCGATCTGGTCGAAGTCGCTGTCGTAATGGAGCACGGTGAGGCTGCGCGCCTCAGCGGCCGCGGCGATCAATAGGTCCGGAACCTTGCGGCCGCGCTGGTGCTTCGTGGCCAGCAGTCGCTGCACATGTCGCGCGCGCACGACATGCTCGGATGTCGTCTGGATTAGCTCAAACACGTCCAGGGCGCCGGCCAGCCGATCCCACTCCGAAGCGTTACGTGCCGAATACCCGATCTCGAGGTCGCTGATCCCGGCACGCGCCAGTTGCGCGAGCTGCGCCTTGGGCTCGACCGCCGCGCGAATCTCGGGCTTACCCAGCCGGGTGAGGACGCTCGTGTCGAGGAGATGCGTCAGCGCCATGCGTCTTCGCGTGAGGCGAGGTCGCTACTCGCCAGCACTTCGAAGGCCTTCGTGACCTTCTCGTCCCGGTTCTTGACGGCCTGGCGCAGCGCTCGATTCACTGTCTCCTTGATCGTGCGCGTTCCGAGCTCGGAGCGCGCGGCGCTCAGGGCCTTCTCGTCAATGTCAACCAGGTGCTTGCTCATTACTCCAGTATATACGATGCGGAAGCGATATATCCACTCCTGGCAGACCCTTACCATCTCCACGTAGCCCTGCACCGTGCGGGGTCGTTACCGTCGGCGCGCTTGCGGCGCACGCCTGCGCCCAGCGGCACGGCGAGGTCGCGGGCCACCGCTGACCAACTGACCTTCGATGAGAGCGATCGGGCGATCCGCTCGATCAGCGCCTGCGCGGCCGCAATGCTCGAGCTCCGACGCTGGACCTCTCGTGCCAGGGAATCCCACAGCACCCGCTGACTCCGGCGCTAGCGGAAGCGAGGCCAGACATCGACACGTCGGCATGAATCGCCGCGAGCAGAGTCATGTCCGCCAGCGTCTATCTGCCGCGCTTGCTCAGTAGCGTCCAGCGACAGTCACTATTTGTCTTTGGCCGCGTGCGTCAAGTGCCATCAGCTGGACCTTGAGCACCACACGGCGAAGCTGGCGAAGTCTTACCATCACCTTCTTGGATAGCCGCAAGTGGAAGCTGCCCGAAGCCGTTGAAAGGCCCTTTATTGTCCCGCGCCCCACAACGACACTCGAGGCGTGACGCTTGTAGGGGATGCCGGCCTGCTTGGCCTCACTGGCGGATATGAAGATTGACGCCACACCGTCGGCCGGCTGGTTGGCGCTCGCCTTGAGGGCTATGCCGTGGAGCAGCAGCGCCTTGCGGCTCTCGGGGATCAAAATGAGGTTCACGCTCAGTCCCCCTGGGGTTGAACTGGTGGCACCCAGCTGGGTCGATGTGCCGTTTGAGGTTGTCGGTGCCGGCCGGAGGCCAACGGCGGGTGTGGGTGGCGATGTCGCTTTGCTCGAGCCCTCATTGCTGTATGCCGTCACTTCGAGGCGTATCGCGTGCCCCACGTCACCCGCAGTCGGAGTGTAGGCGGTACCGTTCGCTCCGGCAATCGCCGCGCATGCTTCCCCAGCGGCGCTGCAATCGAGCCACTGATAGGCAAACGAGGTCGGCGATCTCAACCACGTGCCCACACTCGACATGCTCATCTGGCTGCCTTCAATTGGTGTGTTTGCCGCGTACGAAATCGTTGGAGGTGTCGTGTTATAGGGCGCGTCGACTGCTGCTGTCTGCATGCTTGTCGCAGTCCCCGGTCCCGCGCTGTTGGTGGCAGTCACGACCACCCGGATCGTGTGACCGGAATCAGCGGCGGAGACTATGTATGTCGGGTTGGTAGCCGACAAGATGTTCGAGCATTCGCTGCCCGCCGCGTTGCAGTCCTGCCACTGATAGGTGTATGACGTCGGGTTGTAGGTCCACGAACCGGATGAGGCTTCCAGCATGTCACCCGTTGCGAGGTTGTTCGTGCTGAAACTCGTCAGGTCAGAGATCGTTGGCGTCGCGGTGTTCGCCGGCGGTCCGATGACTTCGATTGTCTCCGTGGTGGTTGCGACATAGCCGCCCCGGTCGGTCAGCGTGAGCCTCACCGTGTAGGAGCCTGCCTTTGCGTAGGCGTGCTCCACGCTCGGGCCGGTGCCTTTCGTTCCATCGCCGAATTCCCAGGCATAGCCGGCAGCGGGAACGACCAGCGTGGACGGGCTGACGGACCCATCGAACTGGACCACCTTGCCTTGGTCCATCGGGCTCGGGACAACGAACTTCGCTTCCAGGTACACGCCTGGCGCGCAGCGGAAGACGTATGGGTCGGTCACGAATAGCCAGCCGTTGTTGAACTCGCGCCTCAGCACATAGCTGGTGCTCCCAATCGTTGTGTTGTCGAGGCCTTCTTCGAGCGGTATGCACCCGTTGTCGTCGGTCTCCGAGCCGTCGAGTGCAAACCAGCCGTTCATTTCCGGGTTCACGATCGCAGCGATATGTGACTGGCTGAGCGGGCTGACTAGCTGTTCGCCGAGCTGGGTCTCCACGACTTTGGGGTCCCACGCTTTGGTGAGAACGATCTGGGGCGCTTCAGGCTCGTCGCAAGCGGTCATCGCTGTCCACGGTTGCACTATGTAGTCGACCTTGGTGCCACCGACCGTGACCTGAGAGTGGTAGGAGCAGAACTGCGGAATGGCGGGAGGGTTCGGTTCGGGGCCTGTGGTAGGTGGCGCGGTCAGAGTGAAAGACGATTCAATGGATGTCGGCGAAACCTGCTGGCGAGCGAAGATTTTGCCCCCCGGTTCTGTGACATAGGCGTACCACCCCGTCGCACCCGAGCCGTGCGGTGGGGATTCGATTGTGATCGTTGACGTCGACCCGGTGGTCGTAACCTTCTGCGGTGGGCTCGCAGCCGTTTCACCACTCGCCGTCACATACGTGACCTCGACTTCATATTGACCCGTCGCCACCGTGCCACCAGTAGCGCTCGTGGTTACAGTCGGCTTCGGTGGTGGTGTCGGGCTGCCATTCGCCGAGCAGAGCTTTTGGTTGGCACCCAGGCACGTCTTGACCCCGGTTGGCGTGGCCAAGACGACGAGGGGCGTGTAGCCAGGCTGGGTGCGACCAATTATGCCAGTCTGTTCAACCATGACGGTAATCTCAGCTTTGATTTGCGCATCGGTGAGACATACATCATTCGGCGCTTCTCGGAATCCCGGCTGGGGTTCCGGTCTGGGGTTCGGAGCGTAGAAATCGTTGGTTCCAGTGGCCGTACAACCTTCGGGTGTGTATTCATGACCAGGATGAAGAGGTTCTGAGGACGAGGAGAAGGAGCAGGCCGAGCCTCCGTTGACGCCGAAGTCGTCGCAGGTGCCGCCGTAGAGGGAGGTGTTCCCTGCCCGGCCAGAGCTGTCGGTGTACTGCGGCGTCACGGCGTAGGGCGATGTGAGCGTTCCGCTCGCGTCGGCAACGTTTCTCAGGAACTGCTCGATGTATTCCTTGGTCGTGGCGAAGTATCGGCGAAGCGGATCCCACGCGACCACGAATGTCTCGTTGCCGTGCATTACCGGGCCTTCGTGCCAGCACAGGCCGGTTTCGCGCATGTTAGGCCGGATCAAGTCGGCCGGAGCCGGATCGAGGCATTTGCCTGCTGTCCTGACTTCCGGGATTTCGGCCCCCTGCAAGGCGTTGCGCGTTTCGGGAACAAGAGCGACGCCGACGTAGTTTCCTTGTTCGCTCGCTTTGTATTCGACAGGCGCCGAGCTGGTCTTGGCGGGATCGATGACAACGGCGCTCGCGCTTGCCGCACCACCAAATAGCGCGGCAGCAAAGATCAGCGCGAATGTGAAGTAGCGGCGCATCACTTGTCTCCCCCCACCGCAAGGTTTCGCAGGTCAACAACCGCTCCCACGGCAGGCCGGTATTCGAACAAGGACAGAGCAGGTAGCGTCGATGAGTCGATGAGCGTCTTGCCTG